>CAYJKB010000018.1:0-35096 GCA_964370625.1 uncultured Oscillospiraceae bacterium
AAATAAGTTTAAGAAAGGCGTGTCGCATTGCGACACGCCTTTTAAAATAAATCAAGATTTGTTTCAATCTTTTCTCTATATGTTAAAAAGTCGTATACATGCTCTGTTTTTTGATTTTAGTAATCCTTAAATATAAATTGTTTATACAGATTATTTTAGCTTGCTTTGAAGAATTTTCATAAAAATTCTTTTTCATAGCAGTGCATATTTTCACCATTAAGTTAATATTATATAATATAATATGGCTTTTTGGAGGGGATTAAATGGAAAAAAAGAAAAAAGGAATACTTTCAATACTTGTATTTATAGGGATAACTTGGGCGATAGGATATTTAAGCAATGTGTTAACAGGTGCTCAAACAGAAATTTACAACGAAATGATAAAACCACCATTTTCACCACCGAGTGAAGTTTTCGGAATTGTATGGGGCATACTTTATACACTTATCGGTATTTCAGCAGGACTTGTTTATAGAGAAAAAACAGAACAATCAAGCGAGGCAATTCATTGGTATTTCATGCAACTTGCAGTGAATTTAATATGGCCAATTATATTTTTTAGATTTAATATGCCATGGCTTGCGCTACTTACAATCTTGTTATTGTTAATATTAGCATGGAAAACCTATTTTGAATTTAAAGAGATAAATAAAGTAGCTGGATGGTTATTTATACCATATATTGCTTGGTTGCTCTTTGCGACTTATTTAAATTTTGGATTTGCAATTCTTAATTAACTAAATATTCCAAATTAACCCTATTTTACGAAAATGCAAAGTAAAATAGGGTTTCTTCTATTGTAAAATGTAATAATAATTGATAGAATGTAAGATAGATAAATATACTTTGTGGAGGAACAAAAATATGATAAGTATAAATGAATATATAAAACCACAGACAATTGAACAAGCTTATGAACTTTGTCAAAAGAAAAATTCAGCGGTAATCGGTGGTATGTTGTGGCTTAAAATGCAGAATAAAACTGTAAATACTGCGATAGATTTATCAGACTTAGGATTAAATAGTATAACTGAAACAGATTTAGAATATAAAATAGGTGCATATGTTACACTGCGTCAACTTGAAATGCATGAACAGTTAAATAAAAATACAAACAATACGATTAAAGAAGCTGTACAAAATATTGTAGGGGTACAATTCCGTAATCTTGCAACTATTGGTGGCAGTGTTTTTGGTAAATTTGGTTTTTCTGATGTATCAACTGTTCTATTAAGTCTAGATGCAAAACTTGAATTTGCAGGTCGTGGAATTATGTCATTATCAGATTTTTTAAGTGAAGATTATTTTAAAGATATATTATTAAATATAATTATCCCAAAAGATTTAGGATGTGTTTCTTACTCTTCGGTTAGAAAAACTAAAACAGATTTTCCGATAATTGCATGTGCACTATCAATTACAAATGGAAATTATCTGTGCTCAATCGGTGCAAGACCAGCACGTGCTAAGGTGATATCAGGGAAATATGATTTTAAAACTGAAAGTGAATTTGCACAGCATATAACAGAGCAATTTACTTTCGGTAGTAATAGACTTGGAAGTGCAAAATATAGACAGCATTTATGTAAAGTGCTAGTTGAACGTAATGCACAAAAAATTGCGAAGGAGCCAATGCTATGCAAATAACATTTACTTTAAATAATAAAAAAATATCGACAGAAATAAAGCCAGATACATTACTATTAGACCTTGTGCGTGATTTAGGATGTTATTCTGTAAAACGTGGTTGTGATACAGCAAATTGTGGACTATGTACAGTGCTATGTGATGAAACACCTATTTTATCATGTAGCTATTTAGCAGCACGTGTAAATGGTAAAAAAATATTTACACTTGAAGGCATGGAAGATGTTGCATCAGATTTTGTAACATTTATAGCAGATCAAGGTGCTGAACAATGTGGATTTTGTAATCCTGGTTTAGTTATGAATACTATCGCACTTCTCAATGAATACCCAGACCCAACAGATGAAGAAATTTGTCAGTTTCTAGCTGGAAATCTATGTAGATGTTCAGGTTATGAAGGGCAACTTCGTGGTATTCGTGCATATTTAGATTATAAGAAAGGTGTGAAATAAATGAATAATAAATTTGAAACAGTAGGTAAACCGATACGTAAAAAAGATGCAATGCAACTTCTTCTGGGTAAACCTGTTTATGTTGATGATATTACACCTAATGATTGTCTAATAGTAAAGGTGCTTCGTTCACCTTATGCACATGCAATTATTAAAGATATTAATACAGATATTGCAAAAAAAGTACCGAATATAGAATGTATTTATACACATCATGATGTGCCACAAAATCGATTTACTATGGCAGGGCAAACATATCCAGAACCATCACCATATGATAGATTGATTTTAGATAAACACTTGCGTTTTGTTGGTGATGCTGTGGCAATTGTAGCTGGTACAGATGAAAAAAGTGTAGATAAAGCCTTATCATTAATTAAAGTTAAATATGAAAAACTTGAACCACTTTTGGATTTTCATAAAGCGAAAGACAGCGAAATATTAATACACCCTGAAGATAATTGGATTGCACATTGCCCTGTGGGAGCTGATAATAAACGAAATTTAGTTGCGACTGATAGTTGTTCTGATGGAGATATTGAAGCTGTATTTGCAGCATGTGATGAAATAATTGAACGTACCTATCATACCCAAGCTTGTAATCAAGCAATGATGGAAACATTTAGAACATATACAGAACTAGATACATATGGCAGGCTTCATGTAATTAGTTCTACACAAATTGTATTTCACCTGCGTAGAATTATTGCTCATGCACTTGATATTCCAAAATCTAAAGTTCATGTAGAAAAACCACGTATTGGTGGTGGATTTGGCGCAAAGCAATCTGGTGTAGCTGAAATTTATCCAGCATTCGTTACATGGAAAACTGGAAAACGTGCAAAAATGATTTATACACGAACTGAAAGTCAAATTGCATCTTCGCCTCGTCATGAAATGGAAGTAACAGTTAAACTTGGTGCTATGAGGGATGGAACTATTCGTGCATTAGATGTATACACATTATCCAATACAGGTGCATATAGCGAACATGGACCTACAACAGTAGGTTTATCAGGTCATAAATCAATTCCACTTTATACAAATAATCTTGAAGCATTTAAATTTGCATTTGATGTTGTATATACAAATGTTCAATCATCAGGTGCATATCGTGGTTATGGTGCTACACAAGGTATTTTTGCAGTTGAAAGTGCTGTAAATGAACTTGCAGATAAAATTGGAGTGGACGCTGTAGCTATTCGTGAGAAAAATATGGTGCGTGAAGGGCAAATAATGCCTGCATATTATAATGAAGTAAACTCAGCTTCAGCACTTGATAGATGTATGACACGTGCAAAAGATATGTTTAATTGGCAAGAAAAATCAAAAGTACGTAACATGGGTAATGGAAAAGTGCGTGCATCTGGTGTTGCAATGGCTATGCAAGGTTCAGGGATTTCAGGGCTTGATGTGGGTTCTGCGACAATTAAACTAGCTGACGATGGATATTACACACTTCTTATAGGTGCAGCTGATATGGGAACTGGGTGTGATACGATTTTAGCTCAAATGGCAGCTGAAAGCTTAGAGTGCCACATTGATAATATTACAGTATTTGGAGCTGATACAGATGCTTCCCCCTATGATTCAGGCTCTTATGCATCATCTACAACATATGTAACAGGTACAGCAGTTGTAAAAGCGTGTGAAAGTTTAAGACAAAAAATATGTCAAATAGGTGCATTAGAATTAGGATTAGATGAACAAAATGTTTGTTTTAATGGCAAAGAAGTATATAATTTATCAGATAATAGCCAAAAAATATCTATAGCAGATATTGCAACAAAATCAATGCAAGGAAATGTGATTTCAACAGAAGCAACAGCGTCACATACATCACCAGTATCACCACCTCCATTTATGGTTGGAATGGTTGAAGTTGAAGTTGATACATTAACAGGCGAACTTGATATATTAGATTATGTATCAGTGGTAGACTGTGGAACTGCAATAAACCCTAATTTAGTAAAAGTTCAAGCAGAAGGTGGCATTATGCAAGGTATAGGAATGGCACTTACAGAAAGTATCACATATACCAAAGAAGGAAGATTGTTAGAAGATAACTTCATGACATATAAGCTACCAACAAGACTTGACAAAGGCGTATTACGTGTAGAAATTGAGCAAAGCTATGAAAATTCAGGGCCTTTTGGGGCAAAATCTGTAGGCGAAATTGTAATTAACACACCATCACCAGCTTTAGCTCATGCAATTTATAATGCAACAGGTGTTTGGCATACTACATTGCCGATAACCTCTGAAAAGATTTGGAAAGGCATCAGTGATAAAAATAAATGATACAGATAATTTATTTAGCAGCGGGTTATTCCACTAGATTTGGTCAAGATAAGTTATTATATAATTTAAATGGTAAACATATGTATTTACATGGGCTAGATACATTAGATGAATTTTGCAAAACAAGAGATGATTGTAATATTACAGTTGTGTCACGCTCTAAAAATGTTTTAGATACAGCTAGACAAAGAGGAATGAATGCTGTGTTTGGATTAGAAAGTGAAAAAGGTGTTTCTTACAGTATTGAAAGTGCAATTAATTCTTTGAGACTGTTTTCAAATGTTGAATATGTAATGTTTGTAGTTGCAGATATGCCAAATATATCGGTGAAAACATTAAAAAGCATAGCAGATAAAGCTGATGGAAGTATTAAAATTGTACGAGCTTGTGATGCAGGTAAACCTGCAAATCCTGTAATGTTTCATTCAGTTTATTTTGATGAACTTATAAACCTACGTGATGACCAAGGTGGCAGAGATTTAATTCAAAGATATGGTTGTGAGTTTGTTGAAAGCCATTACTTTGGTGAGCTTAATGATATAGACACTAAAGATAATTTGAAGTATAAAAACAATGTATTAATCACAGGAGCAAAGAAATCAGGAAAAACTAAGCTTATAAAGCATATGTTAAAGAAAATCGGCAAAAAATATGATGGATTTTTTACTGAGCCATTCGAAAGCTATAGAGATGGTTCAACATATGAGATGATACAAATAAGCACAGGAAAGTCATCAGAAATATCAAAAAGGATTAAAGATGAAAGAACACCAAAGCCTTATGCACCGATTATCTCTGCATTTGATGGATTTGGAACAGATTGTATTGCACAAGCTATAAGAGGAGAATGTCCTATTATTGTGCTTGATGAAATAGGACGTTTTGAGAAAAATAGCAAAATGTTTTTAGTGGCTGTTGATGCAGCGTTAGATCATAGAAAAACAGTTTTTGCAGCTATCAAAAAAGAGCCATTAGAACATTTGGAAAAACTTAAAAAAAGACCAGATGTATTGCTGATTGATTTAGATGAAGTATCTTTTGATGATGCAGAGGAGATTTTGTTAGAAAACTTTAGAATGAAAAAGGAAAAACAATGATTAAATTTATGAAAAAAACTATAGCTAGCCTATTAGCGTTAAGCATGATTTTTACATTAGGAGCTTGTACACAAGCGAATACAAGTGAAAATCAAGATGAAGAAGCATCAACGGTATCTGCAGAAATTACAATCAACGATGCAGCGGGGCGTTCTGTGACATTGGAGAGTGATGTAGAAACAATTGTTAGCACATATTATATAAGCACTTATGCAATGATTGCACTGGGTGTGGAAGATAGAATTATAGGGCTTGAAAGCAAAGCAGATACAAGAGAAATCTATAATTTAGCAGCTCCAGAGCTTACAACATTGCCACAAGTTGGAAGCATGAAACAATTTAATGTAGAAGCTGTTGCAGAACTTGAGCCAGAGCTTGTAATTTTACCTATTATGCTTATGGAACATGTGGAAACATTAGAACAACTTGGGCTTTCAGTATTAGTCGTAAATCCTGAAACAGAAGAAGGATTAAATCAAATGCTGACTTTAATTGCACTTGTGACAGGTGAATTTGAAAGCGATTTAATGCTAAAAAAATTCTATGATGAAAAATATACAAGCCTTGAAAGTGCATTAGAAAACGTAGAAAAACCAACAGTATATATGGCGTCAAACTCAAGTTTTTTACAAGCAGCAACAACACTTATGTATCAAAATGATGTAATTAATAAAGCTGGTGGAACAAATGCTGTAACAGATGATGAGAATACATACTGGGTTGAAGTTTCATATGAAGCCTTGCTGGAAATTAACCCTGATTATATAATCATTCCGCCTATGGCAACCTATACAGCTGAAGATATCTACAATGATGCAACAATAAAAGACCTTAAGGCTGTACAAAATAAAACAATTTATCAAATGCCTAAAGGGCTTGAAGAATGGGATTCTCCAATACCATCTTCAGTTTTAGGTGTGTTGTGGCTTGCGTCTAAATTACATCCAGAACACTATACATATGAACAGTTTGAAAGTTCAGCCATAGAGTTTTATAGTGAGTTTTATGACTTAGAAATCGACACAACATTATTAAAATAAATAAACTCAAGGGGTGAATAACGTGAATTGCAATAAAAAAAACAAACCGATAGTTATATTATGTGTAATTATTACTGTTTGTTTAGCGATTTTTTCAATTACAGTAGGAAGTTATTCACTATCAATAGAAAACATTAAAAATATAATAACAGCAAACGCAGAAAATCAAATGGATATAAATGTATTTTTTATCTTGCGATTACCTCGTGTAATTATGGGGCTTATAGGTGGATTTGCACTTGGCGTTGTCGGCGGAGTATACCAAATTATTTTTAAAAATCCACTAGCCTCACCAGATCTTACAGGAGTAGCATCTGGAAGTTCATTAGGTGCAGCTGTTGCGATTATTTTTTCAAGTGGAAATTTAATTTTGATAATGACTGGTGCATATCTAGGAGGGATATTATCACTTGTGATTTTGCTGACATTAACAAAATTTATAGGCAGTAAAAACACTTCATCTTATCTGCTATCTGGTATTATTATATCAGCACTATCAAATGCTGGGGTGATGTTACTTAAAAGTATAGCAGACCCAGAAAGCCAATTAGTAGCGATTGAACTTTGGATAATGGGTACGTTATCAACGATAACATTGCAGAAAATGTTGTGGGTTATTTTGCCAATTGTTGTTCCCGTTGTAATATTAATGATTATTAGAAAACAAATTCTGATTTTATCTTTCGGAAGTGAAAATGCTACAGCAATGGGATTATCACCAAAAGTATGGCTCACCATCATATTAACATTTTCAACACTAACAGTTGCAGCTGTCGTGAGCGTCACAGGTATAATAGGATTCATCGGCTTAATTTCACCACATATAGCATTTTTATTGTTAAAATATCGCAGTGGAAATTATTTGTACGTATGTGGACTTGTCGGAAGTATGGTGTTGTTAATATCTGATATGTTCGCAAGAACTGTAAATAGTGGGGCAGAAGTAGCAGTTAGCATACCAATTGTCCTTGCAACTATTCCAATTTTAATAATTTTACTTTATAAAGAAAAGGAGCATATTTAATGCCTAATTTTATTAAGACAATAAATTTGTCGGTGGGATATGATGATGAAATTATTAACGACATAAATATTGAATTTAAAAAAGGTGAATTTATAGGTATAATTGGAAAAAATGGTTGTGGTAAAACCACATTGCTGCGTGGAATTTTATCAAATGCTAAAATTTATAAAGGAACTGTAATGGTTGATGATATAGAATTTAATAAGCTTTCAATAAAAAAACGAGCTAATTATATCGCTATGCTTCCTCAAAAAACAGATATCTTAACGGGAATTTCGGTTAAAGACGTTGTAGAGATGGGGCTTTATCCGAAAAATACAATATTCAACACAATATCACAAGTTCAAAGATTACAAGTAGTAAATGCTGTGAGAAAATTTGGAATAGAGCATTTGTTAAATGAAAATTGTGCGAATTTAAGTGAAGGACAAAAACAACTTGTGCATTTAGCAAGATTATTCGTCCAGAATGCACCATTTCTATTGCTCGATGAACCTGATGCATCACTGGATTTTCAAAACAGACATAATTTATTAAGCATACTTGCACAAATGACAAAAAGTCAAGAATATAGTGTTATGATGATAGTTCATGACCCATCTGTAGCTTTGCGATGGTGTGATAAAATCTATATTATGGACAAAGGTACAATTTGTGATATGATTGATTTAAGAAAAAATGATTTATCAGAAATACAGCAAAAGCTTCGAAAGATATATAATACATTAACAGTTAAATATGATAAGGAACAAAAAATATATTGGTGTTTTATGTAGAAAAAAGTTAAATAATTGCTGAAATCCAAGGAAAAGTCGAGCAAAACAAAAATATTCAATTAATTCACAAGCAATTCAAGATTTATTAACAACTAAAGTTAAATACAGTTGTATAATAAACTTGTAGTTAAGAACAGAACTACAAATTATAAAGGATATGCCGGTATCTTTTATTATCTTTTACCCCCCTCTAATTTTTTTACAACAACAGGACATTCTTCCCCCAGAATGTCCTTTGTTGCGTTTTTAGTTAATTATAACATTTACTTTTGGAAAAATTTATGATATGATTTATCATGAAATAGAATTATCAAACAGCAAGTTTGTAGGAGGGGTATAGATGCAAAAAAATTTAATTTTTAAATTAATTACTCTAGCGATGATTTCAATATTACCTACTGCGTGTTCCACAGATGAACAAATAGAAGACACTATAGAACCATTTGAAGATATCACAATCGAGCAACCACAAACACAAATTGAAGATGGCATAGTTCCGCTTGCTGATATGACACCTTTTGAAATAACAGCAATTTTCAATGTATCACAAACAGATGAAACTGGGCAAAAAGAACTTAGCTTATATTTTGAACGTCCTGTTTTTGATGAAAAATATGAGCATGCTGAAAAGTTAAATGCATTGTTTGATTTAATAATTCCATATTCTAGTGAATATATAAAAGATACACAAGTTATGCCTGAAAGCCTCGTGTTAAGTGCATTTCAAAAAGAGGTAGACCTTTGGAAAAATTCACAGCTAACTCATTTGTTTTCATATGAAACAAGGACTACTACAACATATCAAAAAAACAATATAGTATCATTCTTAAGCAATACAAACTTAGCATATCCTGATGATTTTTTCTATTACAGATTTGATACAGGTCATGTGATAAATCTTGAAACAGGAACAGAACTGGCTATTTCTGATATATTAAATGTTGATGAAAGCAACTTTGCACAGATTTTTGTGGGTGAATTTGTCAGCCAAAACCCAGCGCCAAATGATGGAGAATGGGATTATAATAATATTGCAGAAATTCAAGATTATGCAAGCCTTGAACAAGATTTTTATTTGTCTGAGCAAGGTATTCATATAATTTTTGATGTTTTTGATGAATATTATGAAAGCGATGAAATTATAGTGCCATTTACACATGTTGATTTAGTAAAAGATGAATTTAGAAAATAAATAACAGGAGGTGTGACAATTGTGTCACACCTCCTTAAAAATTAGATGCTATATAGATGAACGCAAAGGGTGTAACCAAGTTAAACTTGATTACACCCTAAATTTTATATTTTTGTCATGAATTGACCAGCACTTTTAGCCATTAATCTTTTAATTCCACCATTTGCAAATGAAATTTCAAGAAGTACATCACCGCCCATAGGTGTAATTTTAAGAACTTCACCCTCTTTAAAAGCTTTATGCATAACTTTTTGACCTACTTCGAAATCAATAGATACAGCAGGAGCAGCTTTTTGGGAAGCAGCTGTTTGATGAATTGTTGTTGATTTTTTAGCTGATGCAGAAGCTTTAGTGCTTACAGCGGCAGAACGCATTTTACGTTCCGTAATATTTGAGTCGATTAGTTTTTCAGGGATTTCATGTAAAAATATAGATGGGTTTGAATATTTAGTTTGCCCATAAATCATACGTTGTTCAGCCATAGTAAGGTATAGTTGTTCTTTAGCACGAGTAATAGCTACATAACACAGTCTGCGTTCCTCTTCAATTTCATCTGGAGAAGCTTTAGAGCGTTCACTAGGGAAAATACCATCTTCCATGCCACAAACAAATACATAAGGAAATTCAAGCCCTTTAGCACTATGCATAGTCATCATGGTAACAGCATCTGCATTAGGGTCAGAATTGTCGAGTTCTGTAAATAGCGAAATTTCTTCTAAAAATCCGCCGAGTGTAGGGTTTTCTGTTCGCATTATATATTGAACAATATTTGATTTAAGTTCTAATATATTTTCAACTCTACCACGAGATTCAACGTCACGTTTAGCTTCTAATGCTGCTAAATAGCCACTTTGCTCAAGAAGTGCATCATATAAAACATCAAGAGGTACTTCGTTTTTGATATCAACTAAATGGTTGATTATGCTAGCGAATTTAATAAGTGCAGCTGATGCTCTGCTAAGTTCTGGGAAAGTTTGAGCAGAAGAAATTACTTTAAATAAAGGTAAATTAAATTGTTCAGCAATTTCAGCAGCAATTTCAATAGTTCTATCACCAATTTTACGAGCTGGAGTGTTAATAATTCGGCGAAGTCTTAATGTATCATGTGTGTTATGTATAACCCAAAGATATGCAAGCATATCACGAATTTCCATTCTATCAAAGAAACGTGTTCCACTTACGATTTTATATGGAATACCATTCTTTTTGAAAGCTGTTTCAAGGTTATTTGAAAGTGCATGTGTGCGATATAAAATCGCAAAGTCATTAAAGCTTCTTCCACGAGCTTTTGAATCTAAAATAGAATCAGCAATATAAGCAGATTCACCATCATGATTATCAGAACGATGAACACGAATTTTAGAACCATCGATATTATCTGTCCAAAGTTCTTTGCCTTTACGTTTAGCATTATTTGAAATAACATTATTTGCAGCATCTAAAATAGATTTTGTGGAACGATAATTTTGTTCTAATCGAATAACTTTAGCATCATCATAACGTTTTTCAAAATCTAAGATGTTTTTAATTGTAGCACCACGGAATTTATAAATACTTTGGTCATCATCACCAACCACACAAATATTCTCGTGTCCACCAGCTAAAAGTTCGGTTAGTTTGTATTGAGCATGGTTTGTATCTTGATATTCATCTACAAGTACATATTTGAATTTGTGTTGATAATATTCAAGCACATCAGGGTTATCTTGCAAAATTATTACAGTTTTAAAAATGATATCATCAAAATCAAGTGCTGATGCATCGAAAAGACGTTTTTCATAGGACTTATAAATTTCGGCAATTTTAGATTTAAAGAAATCTCCTGAAACTTGCACAGCATAATCGTCAGCATTAAGAAGCTTGTCTTTAGCACGTCCGATTTCGCCAGAAAGTATACGAGCATCATAAATCTTGCTGTCTAAATTCTTTTCAGAAACAATATCATTTAAAATACGTTTTTTATCATCTTCATCATAAATAGTAAAATCAGCGTTATAACCTAATTTTTCTATAAAGCGTCTTAATATTCTAACACAGGCAGAGTGAAATGTTTGTGCCCAAATATCAGAACCTCTGTCGCCAACTGCACGAATAAGACGTTCTTTAAGTTCCTTTGCAGCTTTATTTGTAAAAGTAATTGCGATGATTTCCCAAGGTTTTACATTGCCAACTTTGCAAAGGTCAAATACTCTTTGTTCATCATCAGTGTTTGCACCTGTTAGATAATTTGTCATAAGTTGTAAATCTTCGGATGAAATGTCATCTGGAACAAAGTCAGAGGTATAACCATCACCAAAGTTTAATATATTTATAACACGATTAATAAGCACAGTAGTTTTACCACTACCTGCGCCTGCTAAAATAAGAATTGGACCTGCCGTATTAAAAACTGCTTGTTGTTGTTGTTCGTTTAAATGTTCGAATTGCTTTGCTATTATCGCTTGTTTTAGCGATAAATATTTTATTGCCAGTGTTTGCTTGTCCATCTTTAATCACGATTAGCTTGTTTTGCAAACTAAATTCCTTACATAATATTTAGAAAAAATTCTAAATTTATTATACTACAAAATCACAAAAATTGCAAACAAATAAACTCTGTTTTGTACATGGAAAACAGACAATAAATTGTTAAAAACATAACAAAACAACAAAAATAAATTGTTAAATTTGTGACAAATCACAAAAAAGTGTGTGTTAAATTAATAACGTGCTTAAATATTAACACAAAGTTAACAAAGAGCCCTTTTATTTTGGTAATAAAGTCAAAATACACCTGTAAATTTATTTAAAATATACAAATTTTTGGAAGATAATAAAATTAATTTTGCATATACTTCCAAGATATGTTATACTGAGAAAAAGAAAATTTAATTTGATTTGGAGGATGATGCGAAATGAGTCACAAATATGTTTATCTATTTTCGGAAGGCAGTGGGTCTATGAGAGAGCTTCTTGGAGGTAAAGGTGCAAACCTTTCTGAGATGACAAGTCTAGGCATGCCAGTTCCACAAGGATTTACAATCACAACAGAAGTTTGCAATCGTTATTATGAAGATGGCAAACAAATATCAGAAGAAATCTCAGCACAAATCAGAGAATACCTTATCAAACTAGAAGAAATAACAGGCAAAAAATTTGGGGATGAAAAAAATCCATTATTAGTATCAGTTCGTTCAGGTGCAAGAGCGTCTATGCCAGGCATGATGGACACAGTGCTAAATCTAGGTATGAATGATATAGTATGCGAGACTATAGCAAATCTTACAGAAAATCCACGTTTTGCTTATGACTCCTATAGACGTTTTATTCAAATGTTCTCAGATGTTGTAATGGAACTTCCAAAAAGTTCATTTGAAAAATACATAGATGAAATAAAAGAAAAACGAGGGGTAAAACTCGATAATGAACTTAATGCAGATGACATGAAAGAACTTGTAAACATGTTTAAAGCACATTATAAAAAAGAATTGGGCAGTGATTTCCCACAAGATCCTAAAACTCAGCTTATGGAAGCAATTCGTGCAGTATTTAGATCTTGGGATAATCATCGTGCAAAAACTTATCGTCGTATGAACGATATTCCTTCTTCTTGGGGAACAGCTGTAAATGTACAATCAATGGTATTTGGTAATATGGGAGATACATCAGGAACAGGTGTTGCATTTACACGTAATCCATCTACAGGTGAAAATAAATTATATGGTGAATTTTTAATGAATGCACAAGGTGAAGACGTTGTAGCAGGCGTTAGAACACCACATACTATAGATAAACTTCATGAAATTATGCCAGAGGTTTATGATGCTTTTGTTGCAATTTGCGACAAGCTCGAAACACATTATCGTGATATGCAAGATATGGAATTTACTATTGAAAATGGTAAATTATATATGCTTCAAACACGTAACGGAAAAAGAACAGCAGCAGCTGCACTTAAAATCGCAGTTGACCTTGTTGAAGAAAAGTTATGTACAAAAGAAGATGCAATAATGAAAGTTGAACCAAAACAGCTTGATGCACTTCTTCATCCACAGTTTGAACCAAAAGCAATTAAAGAAGCTGTGCCAATTACATCAGGACTTCCAGCATCTCCAGGTGCTGCATGTGGTGCTGTATACTTTACGGCTACTGCTGTAACAGAAGCTGTTGCAGCTGGCAAAAAAGCTATATTAGTTCGTCAAGAAACATCACCAGAAGATATTGATGGTATGGCTGCTGCAGAAGGTGTGCTTACAGCTCGTGGTGGTATGACATCTCATGCTGCTGTAGTTGCTCGTGGTATGGGGACTTGTTGCGTTGCTGGTTGTTCAGAAATTCATGTTTATGAAGAAGATAAATACTTTACAATTGGTGATAAAGTAGTCAAAGAAGGCGATATTATATCTCTTGATGGTTCTACAGGTAAAGTGTATGGAGATAGAATAGAGACAATTGATGCCGATGTTACTGGTGATTTTGGTAAATTTATGAGCTGGGCTGATGAATATAGAAAGCTTATAGTTCGTGCAAATGCTGACACGCCAAAAGATGCACTTCAAGCAAGAAAATTCGGCGCAGAAGGCATTGGTTTATGTCGTACAGAGCATATGTTCTTTGAAACAGAAAGAATTAGACCTATGCGTGAAATGATTGTTGCAACAAATGAACAACAAAGAAGAGTGGCTTTGGCTAAAATTCTTCCTATGCAAAAAGGTGATTTTGAAAGCTTATTTGAAGTTATGAAAGGTCTGCCTGTAACAATTAGATTACTTGACCCTCCTCTTCATGAATTTTTGCCAACTGCAGAAAGTGATATTCGTGAACTTTCTGGAGATTTAGGAATTACGTTTGAAGAGCTTACAGCAGCAATTTCAAGATTGCATGAAGTTAATCCAATGCTAGGCAATCGTGGCTGTAGACTTGCAATTGTATATCCAGAAATTGCTGAAATGCAAGTTGAAGCTATTATTTCTGCTGCGATTGATGTTAAACGTGAAAAAGGTATTGATGCTGTGCCTGAAATAATGATTCCATTAATTAGCGAAATTAATGAGCTTACCTATCTTAAGAAAATAGTAACTACTATGGCAGATAAATTAATTGCAGAAAGTGGACTTGATGTTAAATACCTTGTTGGTACAATGATTGAAACACCACGTGCAACAGCAACAGCTGATGAACTTGCAAACTTAGCTCAATTCTTTAGCTTTGGAACAAATGATTTAACTCAAATGTCATATGGTTTCTCTCGTGATGATATTGGTAAAATCCTTGAAAACTATTATGATAAAAAGATTTTTGAAACTGATCCATTTGCAAAGCTTGATCAACGTGGCGTAGGTTCGCTTGTAAAACACGCTGT
This sequence comes from uncultured Oscillospiraceae bacterium, assembly GCA_964370625.1. Lineage (GTDB taxonomy): Bacteria > Bacillota > Clostridia > Oscillospirales > Butyricicoccaceae > CAYJKB01. The sequence continues at coordinate 14,871 of CAYJKB010000018.1, forward strand.
AGAGCTTGCAAGGTCTACTCGCCCTGATATTAAACTTGGAATTTGTGGAGAGCACGGAGGAGACCCATCTTCTGTTGAATTCTTCCATAATGCAGGCTTACAATATGTATCCTGTTCACCTTATCGTGTGCCAATAGCAAGACTAGCAGCAGCACAAGCGGCAATTCGTAACTAAAATATAAAATAAAAATGAGGGTGCGTCGCATTGCGACACACCCTCGTTTTTACTAAAATATCAATTCCATAATATAATCATCCATCACATAGCCACCACCGATGTCAGCAACCTCAGTTCGAATTTTTTTAAATCCTTTTTTCTCATAAGCTGCAATTGAATGTGTATTGAAACGATTTACGGTGAGATAAACACTTTTTGCATCAAGTGCTTTAAAATGTTCTAATGCAAGAGTTAATGAGCCATTGCCACGATATTCTTTTAAAATATATAGCTTGCTTAAGAAAAATCGCCCATTTGATTCTATATTATATCCCAAATAACCACAAGGGATTTCGCCATCATATAAAGTGAAGTAATTCATTCCTTTTTCAAGTTGAGATAGCATGGCTTGTTCATTTTGGATATGTGAAAGCATATATTCAACTTGTTCTTTTCCGATGATGTCAGTATAATATTCTCGCCAAATGATATCAGCAAGATTTGCAATTAGCGGGATTTCTGCACTTGTGGCTTGAATAAATTTCATAGTATTAGCTCCTTATTGTGATAAATTTTTAATGAAAGCAAAAAAAATGTGCCTTTCGGCACAAAAATTTTGGATGTTTAATTTATATCGAAGAAATCTGCTGGATACTTTGATGTTAAATTATAAAATCTAACAAGATGTTCTGTAAGTAGTTCTCGACATAATTTTTCATCGGAGTTTAATAGAGCTCCTGCTATCTGTATGTGCTCTAAGTTGTGTGCTGGGTAATGACTTGATAAATCTTCATTATGCAAGGCAATAAATTGCACTTTTAAAAATAATTCCCTTTGGAACTTAACAAGGACATCGTTTCCACTTATCTCGGCAAGTGCTAAATGGAATTCGCCATCATATCTGGCGTTTTCATGGTCAAACTTTTCGCAAGTTTCTGTCTCATGAAGTTTTGCTACTTGCAAAAGCGACATAAAGTCAGCACGACTACCATTGAATAAAGCTAATTTTACAGCCATTAAATCAAGGGACAACCGAAGTGTTCCGATCTGATGGATTTCCTCTTTGCTATATCCATAAATTTCGGTATGACGTGTTGCGGAAATTTTTACTAGTCCATCATTTACTAACTGTTTGATAGCTTCACGAATTGGTGTTCTGCTTATTCCAAGTTCGCTTGCAATTTTTGCTTCGCAGAGTTTATCGCCGGGGAGGAGTCGTTTAGTGAAGATTAAATCAAGTATGTGCTGGTATGCAGGAATACTTAAGTTCTCTTTGCTCTTAATCATTATGATCACTTCCACCTAACTATAATTCCGTTGTTTCTACGTAATATTATAATACATCAAACTGTAAAAAAATGCAAGATATTATGTGAAGATAATTAAAAAAATTTACTTTTAATGTTAAAAAACCAGAGATAATTAGTTGAGTGTTTTTTGAAATTTCGTGATTATTACTATGTTTTAGTATACAGCTTTATCTAATCAGCATAGTTCATCTAAAGTAAGTTTAAAAGATGTTAAATAATTATCTAAAAAATATTTAACTTCGATACTATCAATTTCGTTTAAATAAGTAAAAATTTGTTCAGAAGCAACTTTAAATTCAAGGTTTCCACACTTCAATTCCTCTACGCATTTGATATAAGCACAGATTTTATCAGCATAATGAACAAAATTATCTTCCTCGCATTGTGGAAAAAGTAAATCTTCATATGAAGCTCTCATATCTTCGGAAAGCTTGTCTAGCAAAGTGTTTTTAGCACTATTTTCAACAACCTTGTATGCTTCACGTGTTTCAGGGTTAAAATATTTTACAGGAGTTGGTAAATCACCTGTTAAAATTTCAGGCGCATCATGAAACATTGCAAGTACAGCACATTTTTCTGCATTAATATGCGTTTTGCCGAATATTTTATTTGCAATTATACCCAATGCATGAGCGATGATTGCACAATCAAGTGAATGTTCTGATAAATTTTCTTCGCTAGTATTTTTCATAAGACTCCAACGATTAATATATTTCATTCTATACATGTAGGCAAAAAAACTATTAGACATAAAAACTCTCCATTTCTTATTGTAAATTAAATAGAAAACACAAGGTTTGATTTATGCATTTTAACATAAAATTCATTGTTGAAACAGTAAAAATTCACGCTTCGAAAAAAAAATGAGCTATTTGCATTTTTTGTTTGCATTTTTATTAAAAAAATATTACAATAGATAAAGTATACATAAAAAACTTAATAATTACAATATAAAATAAATTTTACATTTTAGTACTTGAAATGTTTACTGAAATGGTATATGTTAAATGTATAGATAAATTCGTAAGTCAAATAGGGAGGTTTATTATCTATGGAAAAAATAATTTATGCAGATAATGCGGCGACAACGCCTGTATCTAAAAATGTATATAATGCTATGATTCCACATCTTACAACTTATTTCGGAAACCCTTCATCTCTTCATAAAATTGGAAGAAATGCAAAAACTTTTATGGACGAGGCGAGAGAAAAAATCGCTGTAGCGCTTGGTGCTGATAAAGCGGATGAAATCATTATAACGGGTGGTGGCTCAGAAGCGGACAATCTTGCGATTAAAGGTGTGCTAAACGCACTTGAATCTCGTGGGAAAACTCACATGATTACAACAAAAGTTGAACATCCGGCAATAATTGATACAGCAGAATATATGCAAAAACAAGGATTTACAGTAACATTCCTTGAAGTTGATGAATACGGAAGAATAACAGCAGAACAAGTAGCAAACGCAATAACAGAACAAACGGCTTTAGTATCTGTTATGGCAGCGAATAATGAAATCGGAACAATTATGCCGATTGCAGAAATTGGTGCTGTGTGTCGTGAAAAAGGTGTGTTGTTTCATGTTGATGCTGTTCAAGCTATTGGACATATGCATGTTAATGTAAAAGAAATGAACATTGATTTAATGTCAATTTCAGGTCATAAAATTCATACACCAAAGGGAATTGGTGCTTTATATGTGCGAAAAGGTGTGCGTGTAATTCCGATTATTCATGGTGGAGGTCAAGAAAAAGGCAGAAGAAGCGGCACGGAAAATATTGCAGGCATTGTAGGTTTAGCTGAAGCTGTAACTCATGCTACAGAAAACCTTGATAAAAATATGGAATGTGTAACAGAACTTGCAACAAGGCTTAAAGAAGGTTTATCAGAAATTCCTTATGCTATGCTTACAGGGCATCCAGAATATAGATTGCCTGGTACAGTTAGTTTTGCATTTGAATGCATTGAAGGTGAAAGCCTTTTGTTAATGCTTGATATGAAGGGAATTTGTGCATCAACAGGCTCTGCTTGTTCAACAGGTTCGCTTGATCCTTCTCATGTTTTAATGTCAATTGGTTTACCACATGAGATAGCACATGGTTCACTTCGCTTATCGCTTGATGAATCAAACACAATGGAAGAAGTTGAATATATAATTGAGCAAGTTAAAATTGCTGTAGATAGATTACGTGAAATGTCACCTTTATGGGAAGACAAAGTTAAGGAGAATAAAATATAATGTACACAGAAAAAGTATTAGACCACTTTGCAAGCCCTCGTAACATGGGTGAAATTGAAGATGCAAATGGTGTAGGACAAGTTGGCAATGCTAAATGTGGAGATATAATGAAAATATATCTTGAAGTTGTTGATGAAGTTATCGTTGATGTTAAATTTAAAACTTTTGGTTGTGGAGCAGCTATTGCAACAAGTTCTATCGCAACTGAAATGGTTAAAGGAAAAACAATTCAAGAAGCATTACAATTAACAAATAAAGCAGTTGTAGAAGCGTTAGAAGGTTTGCCGCCAGCAAAAATTCACTGCTCTGTTCTTGCTGAAGAAGCACTTAAAACTGCTATCGCTGATTATTATACTCGTATGGGGATTGACCCTAAAACTGTAATGGGAGAAATTCCAAACAGTGAACATGACCATCATCATGGGCATGTAGAAGACGAAGAATAAATCTAGCAGACATTCATAGATTATAAGGGAGGGGTATTTTGGGCAGTCTTTGTGACATGCTATTAAAGCCCTTCCTGATTTTTATTTATAAGGTGTGAATATGGATAAAATAACTAATTCAATTATTAAACTTGAAGAATTTTCCCAAATTGAAAATGCAATAGCCGAAAACAATATGCCAATTTCTGTTTTCGGCCTTTCGCACATACACAAAGCACATATAATTTCAGCCCTTAAAAGCAGAAATGGTAAACCGTGTCTTGTGTTATGTTGTGATGATACCAGTGCTCTAAAACTATCTGATGATATTTCAGGATTTTTAGGGTTTGACCCTGTGTTTTTGCCATCACGTGATTTTACATTTCATAATATAGAAAATTCGTCAAAAGAATGGGAACATCGCAGAATTTGTGCACTATATGAGATGTTGACAAAGAAAAAAACTATTGTAACCACACCAAATGCATTGCTTTCAGCTTCAATTCCACATTATGTGTTTGAAAAAGCTATAATTGAAATTGATTTTAACGGAACATATGAAACAAGTGAACTAATTTCAAAACTTGTAAGTGCAGGCTATGTGCGAACAATGCAAGTTGAAGGCAGGGGACAGTTTTCTTTTCGTGGTGGCATCTTAGATGTATTTTCACCTAATGAGCACAACCCAATTAGAACAGAATTTTTTGGCGATGAAGTTGATACCATGGCATATTTTGATATTGAAACTCAGCGTAGATTATCTGCTGTAGATAAAGTTGTATGTCTACCAGCTCGTGAAACTTTGCCACATCTTGTTCAAGACGGGATAGATGGGCTGAAAAGCAGAATGAAAGCTTTGAAAAGCCCAAAAGTTGCTGAATTTGAAAGTACACTTGCACGTGATATAGAACGTCTTGAAAATGATGGCATCTTCCCAGCACTTGATAGATATTTGCCGATTATGTATGAAGATTTGCCGACAGCATTAGATTATATTTCTGGTGATTTTCTGTTGTTTATCGACGATTTGCCAAAGGTTCGTGATAGCCTTGTGAGATTCAATGAAACACTTGCAGATGACGTGACAACGCTTATAGAGCGTGGCATTTTATGTTCTTCTCAAAAGAAATTCAATATTCCACCAACGGATTTTTATAAAATTGCCCAAAGGCGTAAAACAATAATATTAGATAGCTTTTTAACATCAAATCCAGATATCCCACCTCATAAAATTATTGATATTGCAGCAAAACAACTGCCGGCATATGGTGGGAATTTACAAAGTGCATGTTCAGATATTGAGCATTATAAAAATGCCGGATATAAAACGATTGTACTTTGTGGAGGTCATACACGTGCCGAAGCAATGCGTGATGCATTGGAAGATAGTGGTATAATTGCGACTATTACAGAAGGTGCTGCTCGTGCTGGTGAAGTTATAATTTCCGAAGGTAGCTTATCTGCTGGATTTGAATATCCAATGATTAAACTTGCTGTAATTACAGAGGGTCAAATTCTATCTAAAAGAAATCGTGTCAAATCCAAAGCCAAGAAAAAAGGCAGTGACCATGTTAAAAGCTTTACAGACCTTACAGTTGGAGATATCGTCGTGCATGAGCATCATGGTATTGGTAGATTTACAGGCATTGAAAGCATGAAAGTGGACGGAAATATTCGGGATTATGTTAAAATTGCCTTTGCTGGAACAGATTTCTTATATGTCCCAGCGACAAATTTAGATTTAATTTCAAAATACATCGCTTCTGGCGGTGGTCAAGATATTAAAGTTAAGATGAGTAAACTCGGTGGTAGCGATTGGCAGAAAGCAAAAATAAAAGCCAAAAGTGCAGCAAAAGATCTTGCGAAAGGGTTAATTGAGCTTTATGCAAAGAGAACTCGTCAAAAAGGTTATGCCTTTGCGCCAGATGATGAATGGCAACGTGAATTTGAAGGTTCATTCCCTTATGAAGAAACAGAGGACCAACTTCGCTGTGCTGAAGAAATCAAGCTTGATATGCAAGGTGAAAGACCTATGGATAGGCTACTTTGTGGAGATGTTGGCTTTGGTAAAACAGAAGTGTCACTTCGTGCTGTTATGAAATGTGTGCTAGCTGGAAAACAAGCTGCAATTTTAGTTCCAACAACAGTTTTAGCACGTCAACAATATCTAACATGCATACAAAGGTTTTCATCTTACCCTATAAAAATTGAAATGCTATCAAGATTTAAAAGCCCCCTTGAAGAAAAACAAATCAAAGAGAGGCTTAAAACAGGACAAATTGATTTAATTGTGGGCACGCATAAACTGCTTGCAAAATCACTGAAATTTCATGATTTAGGATTGCTTGTAATCGATGAAGAACAACGTTTTGGCGTATCACATAAAGAACGATTAAAAGAAATTTCTTCAAATGTTGATGTGCTGACATTATCAGCAACACCAATACCAAGAACACTAAATATGGCATTATCAGGTATACGTGATATGTCAGTGTTAGAGCAAGCGCCGTCAGATCGTCACCCCGTGCAAACTTATGTGCTTGAATATGATTTTGGCGTAATAATAGATGCACTAAAGCGGGAATATAATCGTGGTGGTCAAAGTTATTATTTATTTAATAGAGTAGACCATATCGAAAGTGTAGCACTGAAAATTGCACGAGAAATTGAAGGTGCAAATGTGCGTATTGCACATGGAAAAATGAGCCAGAAAGAACTTGCAGCTGTTATGTCTGATATGGCTGAAGGGGAAATTGATATATTGGTTTGCACAACTATAATCGAAACTGGTATTGATATTCCGAACGCAAATACACTGATAATTGAAGATGCAGATTATATGGGGTTATCTCAATTACATCAAATTCGTGGACGTGTTGGACGTTCTGCACGTCATGCCTTTGCATATTTCACATATAAAAGAGGTAAGGTATTAAACGAAATTGCATCAAAAAGGCTTATGGCAATACGTGAATTTGCTGAATTTGGGTCAGGGTTTAAAATCGCAATGCGAGACCTTGAAATTCGTGGCGCTGGCAATGTGTTAGGTGCAGAGCAAAGCGGACATTTAATGAGTGTCGGATATGATTTATATTTAAAAATCCTTGAAGAAGCTGTGCTTGAAGAAAAAGGTGAAACTGTGAAAAAACGCACAGAATGCAGTGCTGATCTTGGAGTTTCAGCAAATATTCCGAACTTTTATGTCGATGACGCTGGGTCGAGAATTGATTTATATCGTAGAATTGCACAAATTCGCACAGAAGAACAAAAGCTTGATATGATAGACGAGATGATAGACCGTTTTGGAGATGTCCCACAAAGTGTGCTTGCACTTTGTGATATTGCAAGGCTACGTGCTGTTGCAGCTGATGAAGGTATAACTGAAATTTCGCATAAAGATGGCAGACTTATATTTAAATGGGAACAGGCGAATATTGTGAAAATGTCTTCATTGTGTGGCAAATATCAAGGTAGAATGCTTCTTAATGCAGGTGCTGAACCATATATCACACTTAAACTTAAAAAAGGCGAACAAATGCTTGATGTAGCTATGGAAATATGTAAAAACTATGCAAGCATACAAGTGTAATGTAAATTATAGTCCTAGTGGGCAATTTATTAACACTAATTCCATATCCATGTCGTCCATACACTTGAAATAAACCATCATAGCATTACAAATACGCTGTGGGCTATTGCAATTATAGCATTTATCACCCTTAATAGCACAAGGGGTCTTATATCCAATGCGTTTAGCATTTTGAGGTGCTGCGATATTTCTTGCACGATAAATTGCATCATCTAGTGTAGCTGTGATTTTATTAGTTCCCACAACAAAATAAACCTTTTTATGTCCGAAAACAGAGCAACCAATACGATTTCCAGTTCCATCAATGTTTACAATTTCACCAGTTTCAGAAATTGCATTCGCAGAAGTTAAATAAATTTCTGTGCCATAACATGATTTAGCTGTAGCGATAAAATCATAACCATCTTTCGGATTTTGAGGGTCATATACATCATTGTGGGTACATAGGGATTTATAAAGATTTAGTGAAGTCAGCGTTTTAGAATCGCCAAACCCTACAGTTTTTTTATCAATAGAACAATTAATATATGAAACAGCCTCGTCGGTTGATTCAAAATAGCTTACATTAAATCCATTTCTTTCAAAAGCTTTTATAAGTTTTTGATTATCCATAAAAAGCACCCCTTTAATTACCAATTTTTCTCAATATAGCACTTTGAATGTATTTTGTCAACAAATAAGCAAAAATGCTGTTTGCGATTGCATAAAAATACGTAACGATGCAGTGTTTATAAAAGATTTAGAATTATTTACATTTAATTCATTGATTTTTTGTGTATGCTATGCTACAATAGCAAAGAATTTAATTAATGCCACAAACATTAGAACGGAGTAACTAAATGAATAAAATACTAAAAAGATTATTGCCAATTTCGCTTTCAGCACTAATGCTTTTAACAGCATGTGGAAATGATGACGCTGCCACAGATGATGCATCAGCAGATGATGCTGTAGCTGGTTCTGCAGCGCCAGAAGATTCAGCAATGACAGAAGTGCCACCAATCGACCTTGCACCTGATGCAGTTGTTATGACTATTGATGGCAAAGACATTACAGCGGAAGAATATGCAACTTATGTTGTGCTTGCAAAAGCAAATATTGAAAGCATGTTAGGCCCTGTAGATTGGGCATCAGATGATTTTTCAGCGATGACAGAACCACTACTTCTTGATGCAACTGCAAACTTAAAAACTTTTTATGCTATCGATAAAGTAATTGAAAACAGTGAATTTGAAGTAACAGCTGAAATGGAAGAGCAAGCTCAAGCTGAAATTGATGCAGTTATTGAGCAAAGCGGTGGAGAAGAAGCTTATGAGCAACTTCTAGTAGACAACTATACTACTCGTGAAATTTTTGAAGAAAATGTTAGATTAAATGTGATTTTCTCAGAATACACTGCATACCTTTATGGTGAAGAAGGTATAGCAAAAATTTCTGATGAAGAACTTCTAACTAATGTAAATGATACTTATTTACGTGCACAACATATTCTAATCGGAACACTTAGCGATGAAGTTGATGAAGCAACAGGCCAAGCTGTTCCTTTAGAAGGTGATGAGCTTCAAGCAAAAATAGATCTTGCAAATGATGTATTAGCTAAAGTAAATGCAGGCGAAGATTTCGACACATTAATGGCTGAATATTCAGAAGACCCAGGTTCACAAGCACAACCTGAAGGATATTTCTTTGGACCTAATGAAATGGTGCCAGAATTTGAACAAGGTACTCGTGATTTAGAGCCAAATGCAACATCTGGGCTTGTTGAAAGCACATATGGATACCATATTATCAAACGTTTACCTATCGATGCTGAATATTTAGCAGATGAAATTAACCGTTCAAATATTGAAGCTATGGTATATTCACCACTTTTAGAAGCTGAAGTTACAGCAGCTTCTGAAGCTTTAGTGATGACTGAATCAGAAGATTTAGCAAAAATCACAGTTGCAAACGCATCTCAACTGATTAATGCTGAATAAAATTTAATAATTTAAATAATTTAAAGTGTTTCTTATGTAAAAATTAGAAACACTTTTTGTTAATTTTATATAAGAAAAAATTAAACTATGATTGAAAAAGTATAATTAATGTGTTAAAGTATTAATGTATAATATTTGAAGATAAAGGAGAAAATTGTGAAAAAAACTGTGGACAATAAAATTTTCTCAAAATTTTCAAACGACAATGAAGACATATTAATGATGTCAAAATTTATGGATAAATATGAAAAATGTCAGCGTAATAATATTTTAACACATACGAAATTCCATGATTTAAGACAGATAACGTTATGTATGTCGATAATTAATGCACAAAAACTTAATAATGTACATGTTTTTGGTGGAATAAATGAAGCAGAACGAAGTGTTTTAGTTTGTTTGCCAGATTATATGTACATAGATGACTTATTACAAAATGATGAGGTGATATGTGCAATAAGAATTAAAAATCTATCCAAAATAGAACTTTCACATCGTGATTTTCTAGGTTCGATTTTAGGGCTTATGATAGAAAGAACATTAATAGGGGATATATGTGTACATGAAGAAGGTGCAGATGTGCTAGTATTAGCAGAAATTGCAGATTTCTTGGAACTAAACCTTGTTAAAGTTGGAAAAGTGCCTGTACAGGTATCAAAAATTTCGCTTGATGAAGTGAAACTTCCTATGCCAGAATTTCGTACAATTAAAGGTACAATTTCGACACCAAGAGTTGATGCAGTGCTTGCGCTTGGCTTTGGACTTTCAAGAACGGAATGTACAAAATATATTGCTCGTGGAATTGTGCTTGTAAATCATAAACCTTGTACTAAAAACGATTTTGAAATACATGAGGGTGATAAGATTTCTATGAGGGGATTTGGGAAAATTCATATTACAGAATTTTCAGGAAAAAGCCGAAAAGGTAGATTATTTATTGAAATATTAAAATTTATTTAAGACGTGGAGAGGAAAAGATGATTATGAAAAAATTATTAGCAGGTGTACTTGCGTTTTGTATGACATTCTCACTTGTGCCAAAAGCATCAGCTGTAGGAGATGATATAGAGGGGCATTGGGCACAACCTTATATCGAATATTTAAATGAGAAAAAAGTTATATTGCCAGCTGGCACAAGCTTTAATCCTGATCAAAAAATTTCTCGTGCAGAACTTATGAGATATTTAAATCGTGCATTCAATTTTACAGAAAGTACAGAAATTGATTTTGATGATATAATGCCAAATGAAGAAGGCGAATATTCATGGTATTATAATGATGTTAAAATTGCTGTAAAGCATGGATATATTGAAGGTACAGGAAATAATAACATGTCACCTTTAAATTATTTAACACGTGAACAAGCAGCAACAATTATTGGAAGATTACATAAAGCAGAACCAACTGATGATGCAGCAACAACATTTGTTGATAAACATGATATTTCTTCTTGGGCAGCCCCATATATAAATACAGCCGTTTCAAATAATTATATTAACGGATATACAGATAATACATTTAAACCTCAAAATAATATTACAAGAGGGGAAATTGCTCGTATTTTATATGCATTTTGTGGAACTATCATTGATGAAGAAGGTACATATACAGATGAAGATATATTGCAAAATGTTGATAATATAACTATTACAACAGGTGGCGTACTTCTTGAAGATACTGTTATTGATGGTAATTTATATATCACAGAGGGTGTACTTTCAGAAAATGTAACTTTAACTGATGTTGAAGTAAAGGGAGACCTTATTATAAGTGGTGGTAATGTTACACTTGATAATGTACTTGCTGGCGATATGATTGTATCATCAGGTACAGAACGTATTTTATCAGTTACAGCAAAAAACGGCACAACAATCGATGATACAGAAATTCAAACAGCTGTAACTTTAACAGAAACAGGGATAGACCAAAATTCATCTGGATTTAAAAATCTTGATATTCAAACTACAAAAACTTGGCAAATTAACTTAAATGGATTATTTAATAATGTAGATGTTAATGAATCAGCAACAATTAACCTTATAGAAGATGCATCAATTATTGATGTAGAAATGAATGCTGGGGCAACTATTAAAGGTGTTGGTACTATTCAAATGCTAAAAGTTAATGAAGATGGAAGTGATATTTCAGCTGTTATTAATGCATATGAAGTTGCTGAAGGTGTTGATGTAATAATTAATGGACAATCAGTTGATTCTTCACACAATACAGCAGTTATACCAATTAGTTTTGTTTTTGATAAAAGAACATCATCAGACCAATATAAAGATATTGAATTTACAGTTCGTACATCTGGTGGAAAACTTACACATATTTTATATGATGAAGATAAAAAATTAACAGCACCAAGCGATTATTCACTTTCTGGCTCTAAATTGATTTTGGAAAAAGAAACTATTGAAGATATGCCTCTTGGAGAATATGAACTAACTTTTGTATTTGATGAAGGTGATAATGCTATAGTTAAAGTGAATATTCAAGATACAGCAAGAAATTCACTTACACCAAGTAACATAGATTTTAATAAAGAAATTGGCTCTGATGGTAATGAAGATGTTGTTGTGAATATTATGCCAGCTTATGGAGCGATTTTAAGAGAAATTGAATATCTAGGCACTCAAACTTTAGTATTAAATCAAGATTATTCAATTGATGGAAATGAAATTACTATTGATAAATCTTTCTTCGAAGGACGTTCTACAGGAAGCCTAACACTTGACTTTATAATGTCAACAGGAAATGTTGCAAAACTTTACGTAGATATAATTGATACAACACCTCCTACAGCTGTTATGCCTGAACGTTCAGTGTTTGACACAAGCTATTCAAGCGAAGCTAACAGAGATGTTGAACTAATGATGACATTAGCTCCAGGAGATGAACTTCAAGGTATTCGTCATAATGGCGCACTTCTTATTGAAGGCACAGAATATACTTATGATGAAGATACTGGTGAAATTATAGTAAAACGTGATTATCTAAATAAACAACAAGGTGGAATTTATGTTCGTTTAGATTTTGATGTAAAAAGTGATGATCAAGTTGTGGCTTATATTGATTATGTAAGTATGCAAGAAGCAACTTTTAATGTAGAAGATACAAATGGAAAAGCTATTGAAGGTGCTAATATTGTTATTGACAATATGCAAGTATCCACAAACGAAAAAGGTGAAGCAGTCGTAGAAATTCTTCCAGGCACATACCAAATTCGTGTATATAAAACAGGATATTTCGATGTATCACAAGTAGTTGAAGTTAAAAATCAACGATTTGAAACAGATATTACAATGCTTGTTGAAAGTAAATAATAATTTTAGAGGTATGACAATGTCATACCTCTATTTTTGAAAATCATCTAAAGAAAAAATTAAAACAAATCTAGGGGGTGTGTCGCACTGCGACACACCCCCTTTAAATATTATTTATTCAAAAAATTTATCATGAATAGCATTTACTGCTTTTTCTGATTCGCTTTGGTCTATAAGAACAGATATTTTAATTTCACTTGTAGAAATCATATGAATATTAATATCAGCACTGGATAAAGCTTCAAACATTTTAGCAGCAACACCAGGGTTGTTAACCATGCCCGCACCAACAATAGAAACCTTGCTGATATTGTTGTTTACAGTGATTTGATTGAATCCGATTTCTTCTTTAACTTCGTTTAAAATAGTTACAGCTCTATCAACATCACTTTTATTAACTGTGAAACTGATATCTTTACTATCTTCACGTCCGATAGATTGAAGAATAATATCAACATTCACTTTATGTTTAGATAAAAGAGAGAATATTTTAAAAGCAACCCCAGGTTTATTACCTAAACCAATAATTGCAATTCGAGAACTATTATTATCACGAGCTACACCACTTACATTCATTTTTTCCATGCTTATTGCCTCCTTAACTTTTGTCCCTTTATTTCTTGTAAAACTTGATACAACCTCTAAATCAACATCATATTTTTTAGCCAGTTCAACGGCTCTATTGTGAAGAACTTGAGCACCTAAGCTTGCAAGCTCTAACATTTCATCAAATGTGATTTCAGGAAGTTTTTGTGCGTTTTTAACGATACGTGGATCTGCTGTGTAAACACCGTCAACATCTGTATAGATTTGACATAAATCAGCATTAATAGTTGCAGCAATTGCAACGGCTGTAGTGTCAGAACCGCCTCTGCCTAGTGTAGTAACATCATCATAACGATTAATCCCTTGGAAACCAGCTACGATAACAATTTTCTTTTCATCTAATTCTTTTTGAATACGTTCTGCAGAAATCTTTTTGATACGTGCTTCAGAATAATTTGAATCAGTTTGAAGGCCGATTTGCCAGCCAGTAAGTGATACTACTGGGTACCCTAATTTTTGAATTGCCATTGCAAGAAGTGACATTGAAATTTGTTCACCTGTAGTTAGAAGAACATCCATTTCACGTCTTGATGGATTTGAATTTATTTGAGCAGCTTTTTCAATTAAATCATCTGTTGTATCTCCTTGTGCTGATACAACAACAACTACATTATTACCTTCGCTGTAAGTTTTTGTTACAATATCTGCAACATTTAATATACGTTCAGTGTCTGCGACAGAAGTTCCACCAAACTTTTGAACAATTAATCCCATAAGTAATCTATCTCCTTAAGTTTATATTACAATACTTTAATAACTGATAAAATTTCGCCGTTTTGTTGAGCTACTTTGATTTTATCATTAATTTGACTTTCTGTCATCTCTGCTGTGATAAATCCACACATACCATCTGCATTTACAAGAGTTACATTGCCGAATATTTCTCCGATATTTGCTGAAACAGCACACTCTAATCTGACAAAATAGCGTGTTTTTAATGTGTCAATAGGTTTTACGATGTTTATATCATCTTGCCAATCAAGATATCTTCTTGATACTGCGTGTTTTGCACAGTCTATAATGTCGGCAACAACAGCAGAAGCAGTTGGTAATTTACCAGCACCTCTACCATAGAACATTACATCACCAATAGCATTGCCATCTAACATGATTGCATTAAATACATCTTCTACACCAGATAACTGATGACCTTTTTTGATTAAATGTGGTGCAACATATGCATAAATTGTTCCATCTTCATTTAAAATTGCACGGCCTAATAATTTTATCACATAACCTAGTTTAGATGCAAGCTCTACATCAGATAAAGTTATTTTTGATATACCCTCTGTAACAACTTTATCAGGATATACATGTTTTCCATATGCAAGCGACGCTAAAATACAAATTTTACGACAAGCATCATGTCCATCTACATCAGCTGATGGATTTTGCTCTGCATATCCTTTTTCTTTAGCTTCTTGCAATGCATCTTCAAAAGATAAACCAGCATTAATCATTCGAGTTAAAATATAGTTAGTAGTTCCGTTTAAAATACCAACGATTTCATGAATTTCGTTTGCTGTTAAACATTGAACCATAGGACGGATGATTGGAATACCACCACCAACAGATGCTTCAAACATATAGTTTACACCATGTTCGTTTGCTATAGCTAAAAGTTCAGCACCATGCATAGCAACAAGCTCTTTGTTTGATGTAACAACATGTTTTCCAGCAAGCAAAGCATCTTTTGTAATATCATATGCAATTTTTGTGCCACCTATAACTTCAGCAATTACAGAAACCTCAGGGTCGTTAATTGCTATTTTATAATCATTAATAACTTTATCAGCAAATTCTTCACCAGAAAAATCACGAATATCAATTATATATTTCACTTCTATATCATCATTCGCACGCTTTGCTATAGCTTGGGCATTGGTGTTTAGAACCTCGTATACACCAGAGCCAACTACACCAAAACCACATATTGCAACTTTTACCATATTTTATTCCTCCAAAAATTTTATCTATTCACTAGCTTGTATTTCAAATTTAATTACACCATCTATTTCCCTTGCGCTATCAATAAACTCTTCTAATAAATCATATTTTTCGCCTATTCGTGCTGAAATTGTAATGGCAGCACTGTCATTAATAGGTATATTTTGATTTATTGTCAGTATGTTTGCACCAAACTCAGCAAATTTAGCTAAAATTTTAGATAATATTCCAGCTTCGTCATTAGCTAACATATAAAATGTAACAATTTTATCTATTGTCATTGCATAAAAAGGTCGCACACCATCTTTGTATTTATAAAATGCACTTCGAGAAATTCCAACATTATTTGTAGCATCTCCGATTGTTCGGCATTTTCCTGATTGCAAAAGAGAGTTTGCTTCTACAACTTTTAAATATATTTCAGGCAATAAAGAGGCTTCGACTATAAAATATTTAGGTCTTTTCACATTTAGCCCACCTTTTAAAACAGTTTTACTTGTCCTATAAATATGATAGTTTGTGTATCTCGCTTAAGGACATTTGTTTTTCGCACTAGGAATATTCTAACATATTATGTGGAAAGACACAAGCATATTTTCAATAAAAATTAGAAGAATAAGGAAAATATTTATAGTAATTATGCACAAAAACGTCCCTGTAGAGAATACAGCTGTATTCTTCAAAAGGACGTTTCTGGATTTTTTTTATAGATTTAATATGCAAACAAAGCTATTTTTTATCAAATTCAGGATTATATGCATAAAAGTTTTTACTGTCTAAATTATCTTGTGCCACTCTAAGGGCATCGCCAAAACGTTGGTAATGCACAATTTCACGTTCACGTAAAAATTTAATTGGGTCACGTACATCTGGGTCATCGATAAGTCTTAATAAATTATCATAAGATACTCTTGCTTTTTGTTCTGCAGCTAAATCTTCTGTAAGGTCTGCGATTACATCACCCTTAACAGCAAAGGCCATAGCAGAAAAAGGAGTGCCAGAGGCAGCTTGTGTATAAATTCCTGTAGTATGATCGACAAAATAGGTATCATAACCACTTTGTTTAATCTCATCTATTGAAAGATTTCGTGTTAATTGATAAACTATTGCTGCAATCATCTCAGCGTGTGCAAGTTCTTCTGTTCCTATATCAGTAAGAATACCTTTCACTTCTTTATAAGGCATAGTAAAACGTTGATTTAAATAGCGTTGTGAAGCACCAAGCTCTCCATCAGGCCCACCTAGCTGTGTCATAATAACACGAGCAAGTGTAGGATTTGGATTTTTTATTTTAACAGGGTATTGTAATTTTTTTTCATATTGCCACATAAATTAAGCCTCCATTTCCCAGGGCCAAGGATCAGAAATCCAAACCCATTCATCTTTATTTTCATTAGCTGTAATATGAATAGGTCCATATTTGCTTTGATATTCTGCAAGTGCCATTTGTCTCATATCTTTGTGCTTATGATAATAATCAAGTGCAACTTTATCTTTTGGGTGGCTATCTAAAAATAAAGCAACTTCTTGTATAGCAAAATCTAAAATTTGTAGGCGATTAGCAAGTTTTTCTTTATCATTCATCGAATAACAGCCTCCTGTCCTATAAATGGTAAATCAAGTTCTTTATATATTGTACCACGTGAAAAACCTAAATCAGTTTCATATAAATCTGTAAAATTCTGATTTGGCACATAAGCCATTGCTAAAGATTTTTGCATGGTTTGTGGTGGTAAAACAGGTGGTGTGATTTCTGGTAAAGGGATAGTTGGAATGCTAGGTTCTATGATTGGTGGAATTGGAATAACTGGTGTTGGGGGTGTAAGATTTGGTGTTACAGGAAAACCAGCTGAATTATCAAATTCAATTAACATATTTTCAATCATATATATTTACTCCTTTTTCAAAGGTGGATTTTAAGGTTTAAAATAATATCTATGTGTTATAATATGCAAAGAAATATAATGCTGTGAATTAAGCCTGTAGAATAGACATACAAGAAAAATGTTATTTTTTTAACAAAACGCTCAAGGATTTCCCGATAAAGTCATAAAATTTTAGAGAATATTCTATTTGATTTTTAATTTTATCTATGCTAGAATTAGAATATATTGAAAAAAACTAACAATTGGAGGAATATTAATTATGAGTAAACTAGTTGGTGCTTGTATTATTGGACAATCTGGTGGACCTACTTCTGTTATTAATGCATCTGCTTATGGTGCTATTAGAACAGCATTAGATGCAGATTGTATTACAAAAGTTTATGGAGCTGCAAATGGAATTAAAGGTGTTTTAGATGATATTCTTTATATCATGGATGAAGAAGATAGAGAAGAATTAGATCGTCTTCCTTATACTCCTTCTTCTGCTCTTGGTTCTTGTCGTTATAAACTTGCTAACCCAGATGTAGATGATACAGATTATAAAAGAATTTTAGAAATCTTTAAAAAATACGATGTTCGTTACTTCTTCTACAACGGCGGTAATGATTCTATGGATACTTGTAATAAAATTTCAAAATTCATGGCAAAATCAGGTTGGGAATGCAGAGTAATGGGTATTCCAAAAACTATTGATAACGATTTATTCGGTACAGACCATTGCCCAGGTTATCCTTCAGCTGCAAAATATGTTGCTACAACTTGCATGGAACTTTATCAAGATGCAAGAGTATATGATACTGATATGATTACAGTTGTTGAAGCTATGGGAAGAAATGCAGGCTGGCTTACAGCATCTGCTCACCTTGCTAATATGTATGGCTGTGGACCTGATTTAATTTATCTACCAGAAGTTGCTTTTGATATGGATAAATTCATCGCTGATGTTAAAAAAGTATATGATAAAGATAGAAAATGTATCGTTGTTGTATCTGAAGGCATTAAAGATGCATCTGGTAAATTAATCGCTGAAGTTGCAGCTGATAATAAACCAGTTGACTCATTTGGACATAAACAACTAGGTGGACTTGCACCATATCTTGCTGAATATATTCAAGGTAAACTAGGTGTAACTAAAGTTCGTGGAATTGAACTTTCTCTATTACAAAGATGTGCAGCACACGTTGCATCTCAAACTGATATTGACGCATCTTATGCATCTGGTGAAGCTGCAGTTAATAATGCTATTAATGGAATGACAGACTACATGGCTGGTTTCGAAAGAACTACAAATGCTGAAGGTGGTTATGCATTCAAAATCAAATTATTACCTCTTTCAGAAGTTGCTAACACTGAAAAAACAGTTCCACTAGAATGGATTAATGCTGATGGTAATGGTTTAACAGAGAAATTCACAGAATACGCTCTGCCTTTAATTCAAGGTGAAACTAAACTTCCTAAAGTAAATGGTTTACCAAGATTTGCAAAACTTAAAAAAGTTGTTGCAAAATAATGTGATTTGATAAAAACAAAAAAGCAAGTAGTTTTACTACTTGCTTTTTTTATTTTCACTTAAATATTTTTCATACATATCAGGTCTGCGTTCTTTAGTACGTTCTACAGATTGCTCATGTCTCCATTTTACAATATTAGCATGATGACCAGATAATAACACAGAAGGGACAGACATATCTTGCCAAACTTCTGGGCGTGTATAATGTGCATGTTCTAAAAGTCCACCAAAATGACTTTCATCTTGGAAGCAATCTTCATGAGGAAGCACACCCTCTGCCATTCGACAAATAGCATCACTTACACAAAGTGCAGGAAGTTCGCCACCAGTTAACACAAAATCACCAATTGATATTTCTTCATCTACACAAAGGTCAATAAAACGTTGATCAATCCCCTCGTAATGTCCACAAACTAAAATAATATGTTCTTTTTCAAGAAGTTCAATAGCTTTAGATTGTGTAAAAGGTTTACCAGTAGGTGACATTAGAATGGTATGGATTTTTTTATCACTTGTCAAATGTTTATGACATTGATAAAGTGGCTCTGCAAGCATAACCATACCACGACTACCACCATACGGAGAATCATCAGCTCGCTTATGTTTATTAAATGCAAAATCACGAATGTTTGTAGCTTTAACATCTATTAAGCCTTTTTCATGAGCTTTTTTCATAATGCTTTGATTCATATATCCATCAATCATCTCTGGAAATAATGTCATTATATCAATTTTCATTATCGTCAGCCATTCCTTCAATAGTTTCAACTGTAATAACAGATGTTTCAAAGTTTACATCACGTAAAAATTCATTAACAGCTGGTATTAAATACGTATTTTTACCATTTTCAATTAAATATAAATCATTCGCAGGGTTTGGTAATACTTCCTTCAGTGTACCAATATTGCGGTTTTGTCTAATATCAAATACAGTAAGTCCAATTAAATCTTGGATAAATACTCTATCCTCTGCAAGTTCAATCTCATCACGATTTATATAAAGAACACTTTCTTTAAGTTTTTCAGCTTCATTTATATTATTAATTCCTTCAATTGAAACAAGCATCATGTTTTTGTGCATTTTCATATCTGAAATTTTAATTTTTTTCTCATTTTTAAGGTAAAATTCATCAAATTCCATGAAAAAATCAGGGCTATCACACCAAAGCTGAACTTTAAGCTGTCCATATAAGCCATGAGTATTTACGATTTTACCAATTTCTATGTATTTTTTCATTATTTATTTCTCCTT
>CAYJKB010000019.1:0-29853 GCA_964370625.1 uncultured Oscillospiraceae bacterium
ACTGACACAGACACAGATGACGGTATCACAACTGCAAAAGTTAGCAAAGATACATTTACTTCAATTTTAGCTGATATTCAAGATGCTATCGACGATGAAGACGATGGAGAAGAAATTGAAGAAGTTAATCTTACAATTACAGCAAACCCATCAAGTAGTGCAGAAACATTAAGACTTGAATTTGGCAAAAGTGCATTAAAAGAATTTATTGAAGAAAATGAAGACAATGATGTTCAAATCGAAACTCTGATTATTGAAACTTCATTTGCAAATCTTCATTTAGATATTGAAACTATTGAAGAATTATTATCTATTCAAGATGATGACTATACTGATGAGGAGCTAACTTTTGAAATCACTGAAGTTGACACAGATGATTTATCAAACGACCAAGAAGATGAAATTGATGATAGACCTGTTTATAAATTTGTAATTTTCTCTGGTGATGATGAAGATGACACAATAGATGACTTTGGTGGTCATGATATTACACTTGTATTTGATTATAAACTAGCATCTAATGAAGAAGAAGATGAAATTGTTGTTAAATACATTGATAAAGACGGCGATACAGAAGATTTAGACACAGAAGTTGATGAAGAAAATGACACAGTAACAGCTACAACTGACCATTTCTCTGTATTCTTTATTGACCATGAAAACACAACTCCTGTAATCACTCCAGCAGTTCCAACTACATGGACAAGCCCATTTTATGATGTAACAAGTACTGACTGGTATTATGATGAAGTTCAATATGTATATGAAAATGATTTATTTGATGGAACATCAACAGTTCAATTCTCTCCTGATAGCAAAATGACTCGTGCAATGGTTGCTACTGTTTTATGGAGATTAGGTGGCGAATCTTATGCATACACTGTATCTGGATTTAATGATGTACCATCAGGAACATGGTATTCTACAGCTGTAGCATGGGCAGTAGGTCAAGATATTGCATCTGGTACTGGGGACAACCTATTTAACCCAAATGGAAATATCACTCGTGAAGAACTTGCAACTATGCTTTATAGATATGCAGATAATCCTTCATATTTTGCGGGAACATTTAATCCAACTGATAAAGCTGACATTTCATCTTGGGCAGAAGTTCCAATGACATGGGCAATTTCAAACGGTATTATCACAGGTTATAGTGACGGTTCTGTTAAACCTCAAGGCACAGCTTCTCGTGCAGAAGTTGCAACTATGCTTATGAGATTTGATATGAGATATTAATTTTCGAATTTTAAAAGTGCGACCAACTGGTCGCACTTTTTTTATGTGTATATGCATAAAACATGACAACTTTTATAAGGATTAATGTTGGATAAATGCATAAAAATAATGATTAATTGACATATTTTGAAAAATATTCTTTACAAAATGTAAATTTTTTGGTATACTAATTTAAATTAGTTGTGAGTTTTTCACAAAACGTTTGCCAAAAATTGGTGTATATACATAAAGTCGCAATTTCATAACTCTTGCAAAAATTTTACCATGCACACCCCTCGCAAAATAACTACTAAATTAGTATACTTTAACTTGAGAGGATGAGTAATATGAAACAATATGACGTAATAATTATCGGAGCAGGAAGTGGTGGACTTGTCGCAGCAGCTACAGCATGTGGCTTAGGTGCATCAGTGCTTCTGATTGAAAACCGTAAAATGGGTGGAGATTGTTTAAATTATGGCTGTGTTCCTAGCAAAACATTTTTAAAATCATGCAGAATAGCTAAAAGCATCAAAAAAGCAGACCATTATGGCATAACTGTGGCAAAGCCTGAAATTTCTTTAGAAAAAATCATGGATAGAGTGAAATCAGTAATAGCAGAGATAGCACCACATGATTCTGTTGAACGATTTACATCACTTGGTGCAGATGTAGTATTAGGGCATGCTGAAATAGTATCACCGAATAGTGTAAAAGTTTCTGAAACAGTGTATAACACAAGAAATATTATTATAGCAACAGGTTCTTCAGCAGTTATTCCACCAATTGAAGGTTTAGATAAAGTACCGTTTTATACAAACGAAAACATTTTTGATTTAACAACATTACCACGTAAAATGGTGGTTTTAGGTGCAGGACCTATTGGGCTTGAATTAGGTCAAGGATTTGCACAACTTGGAAGCGAAGTCTGTATTATTGACCGTTCAGATTCATTATTTAAAAAAGATGAACCAGAAGTATCAGAAATTTTGATTAAAGCATTAAAAGATGATGGTGTAAATCTTTATTTAAATAGCAAAATTTTATCTGTAGAACGTAGTGCTGATGAAAATATACTTAAAATTGAACAAGATGGAAAAATTATTGATTTAACTTGTGATACAATACTCATTGCATTAGGTAGAAAACCAAATACTAATAATTTAGGGCTTGAAAAAGTTGGAATTGAAACAGATAAACGTGGATTTATTATTGTAAATGAAAAGCTACAAACATCTATTCCTCATATTTTTGCCTGTGGAGATGTAAGAGGAAAGTATCAATTTACACATACAGCATCATATGAAGCTAGTGTTGCAATTAAAAATGCACTAATAAGTAACACTTTTAAAACTTCATATAGCAATGTTTGTTGGGCAACATATACATCACCAGAAGTGGCTCATGTAGGTTTACTTGAAAGTGAATGCACTGATGAGGGGAACTACACATTATTTATTGAAATTTCAGATAATGATAGGGCGAAAGCTGATGATGACAGGCATGGATTTGTAAAACTTATTATGGATAAGAAAAGACGTATCATCGGAGCTACTATTGTAAGTGAAAAAGCATCTGAAATGCTAACACAATTTTCTGTACTTATTACAAATAAAATGCAACTTAGCGATGTGCTGTCTGTTATTTATCAATATCCAATTCAAGGTGAAATTATTAAATCACTTGCGACAACAGATTTTAAAGATCATGTAAAACCTTGGCAGAGAACAATTATTAAAAAAATTGTAAATAGAGGTGAGCATTATGATTGATACCACAGCTAGAAAATATGTTCAACATGCATTTGATAAAACAGCTACTTTTTTCAAATTAATTCATTTACACCCGAATGTAGTAACAATTTTAGCATTTATACTTGGTATAGTTTCATGTGTGTTTTTAAGTCAAGGAAACACTATAAATGCATTGATATTATTATGGTTTTCAGGGCTTTTTGATGTTTTAGATGGAACTGTGGCAAGGCTCACAGGCAAAAGTTCAAGTTTGGGTGCATATTTAGACATGATATTTGATAGGCTTATTGAATGTTTTGTAATTTTAGCTTTTTATTTCTTAAAACCAGAATTTGCATTAAGTTACTTTATCTTTTTCATTGGAATGATATTCAATTTTTCAACATTTATGTTAGCAGGCAATCTTTTTAAAAACACAGGTACAAAAAGTATGCATTATGACATCGGTATAGTTGAGAGAACGGAAAGTTTTATTGTCTTTAGTTTAATGATGATATTCCCAACATTTGTCCCATATTTTTTAAATATCTTTAATGTACTTATGATTTTAACTGGAATTATACGCATGACAAAGATTATTAAAAGCCAAATTAATATTGAAAACTAAATATTTGCATTTAAACTTAATTTATCACGCACAATTTATTTAAAAAGGACAGTGATTAATATGAAAAGCAAGTTGGTTTTAAAGCTCGCAGTTCTATCAATTTTAATTTTTGTTATCTTTTATTTTAGAGAATTTATAAATATAGATGCGATGATTAATATATTAAATAGCATAAGAAGCAATCCTTTTGCACCTGTGATTTTTGTGATTATTTATTGTATAGCTGTGACGTTAATCGTTCCAGCATCAGCACTTACACTTTTATCAGTGCCTATGTTTGGATTTTGGCAAGGTTTAATTTTAACTATAATTGGTTCGAATTTAGGTTGTCATTTATCTTTTTGGATTGGCAAACACTTAGGAGAAGAAGCAGTAAGTAAATTTATAAAATCAGGTTCATTTATAGAAAAAGCGAAAATAAAAGCTCAACAAAATAGCTTTATTTTCATGATGTATGTAAGACTTATCCCACTTTTCCCATTTGCAGCAGTAAATTATTTATCAGCAATAATTGGGATTAAATATCGAGATTATACAATAGCAACATTTTTAGGAATGCTACCAGGAAGTATAGTTTATGTATATTTAGCACATACAGCAACAAACATCAAGGATAATCCACTTGGAATTATAGTGTCAATCGCAATTTTAATTTTATTTACATTAGGTGTAACTTTAGTTAAAAAGCGTGCAGACAAAAAAGAGGAAGAAATTCAAAATAAATTATAGGAATGGTTATTTATTATGATAATTAAAAAAATAATATTTTCACTTTTAATGGTTTTAACTCTTACAGCGTGTGCAGCAAATCCAACAGAACAAGAAAGCCCTAACACACAAGATGATTTGTCAAATGATATAGAACAAATTTTAGACTGGGAAACAGTTGTAGAACAAGGCAAAGATACACAAGTTAACCTTATTATGTGGGGTGGCAATGATTTAGTAAACAAATATATTGATGAATATGTTGCGACAAATGTAAAAGAAATGTATGGAATTACATTAAATCGTGTTCCAATGAATGCCCCTGATTTTGTATCTAAAGTATTTAATGAAAAGAAAAATGGTATAGAAGAAGGAACTATTGATATTTTATGGATAAATGCTGAAAATTTCCGAACACTTAAAGATTTTGATGCACTTTATGGACCATTTACAGATGTTCTCCCAAATTGGCAAATGTATTTTGATAAAAATATTGGTGCTATAGAATATGATTCAGGAATTGCAACAGATGGAATGGAAGCTTTATGGGGTAGTGCTCAATTGGTGTATACCTATGATAGCGCTGTTGTGCAAAATCCACCTTTATCATATGCTGAAATTTTAGATTATGCGAAAAATAATCAAGGAAAAATGACATACCCTAACCCAACTGAAGATTTTGTAGGTTCTGGGTTTGTAAGAAATGCTTATTTTGAACTTACAGATGCAGATTTCAACAAAGAATATACATATGAAGAATTTGTATCATTATCAGCACCAGTTATTGAATACTTCAAAGAATTACATCCATACCTATGGCAAGAAGGAAAAGCATTTCCAGCAACTATAGCACTTCAAGATCAAATGCTTTTGAATGGTGAAGTACATTTTTCTTATGGATTTGAAGTTTTTCAAACATCTGGGAAAATCTTATCAGGTGAATATCCTGATACATTTGAAACATATGTGCTAGATACGAAAACAGTGAGCAATTCACATTACTTAGCAGTTCCATTTAATGCAATGAACAAAAATGGAGCTATGCTTGTGATTGATTTTCTACAAAGTCCTGATGCACAAATTGAAAAAATGAAGCCAGAAGTTTGGGGCGATTTATCAGTTATTGATACTGATTTATTAAGTGAAGAACAAGCAGAAACTGTTGCAGAAATTGAAAATAGCCCTGCTATAATACCAATTTCGGAGCTTGCAGAAAAAAGACATGAAGATATGAATGCTAAGTATATAGATTGGGTTGAACAAATATGGAAAGAAAATATAATAGAATAATAGAAGGTTTATTATATTTTGCAATACCAATAATTTTATATTTAATATTTATATTTGGTGGATTTATAGTTGTATTTATAGAAAGTTTAGGCTATATTAAAGCACTTAACATGACAGAAATTACATTCAGTTATTATCTTGGAATAATAACTGATATAGATGTGCTGAAATCCAGCCTGTTCTCATTATATCTTGCAACGATTTCGACAATCATAAGTGTTTCACTTGGGGTTTACCTTGCGCAATATTTTGTGTTTTCAAATAATTTATGGATAAATAAATGCATGTTAAAACTATCAAACATATTGATTATTTTACCATATTTATTTTCAATTTTCCTTGTGATTTGGATGTTTTCAAATACAGGATTATTAGCACGAATATTATTTTTTTTAGGATTTGAGCAAGATATTAATTTTTTATATGATGATTTTGGAATAGGCATGATTGTAACATTTGTGCTTAAAGGAAGTGCATTTGTTACAGTTTATGTCTATAATGTTTTGTCTAAAATTAAAAAAGATTATTATATTTTAGCACAAAGCATGGATGTTTCGCATGGTAAAATTATTATGAGTATTTATGTGCCACTATGTAAAAATGTAATAGTTTGGAGCAGTGCAATATTATTTGCTTATGTATTAGGTTCATATGAAGTACCATTTTTATTGTCAAATATAAATCAAAATACATTAGCAACAGGGCTATATAGTCTTTATACTAGCCCAAATTTAACAGATTTTCCACTCAGTATGGCAATGAATATAATAATGTTAATAATAAATCTTTTGTTTGGAGTAATTTTTGCATATTTTGTAAATAGATTTATTAAAAGAGGATACCGATGAAAAAATTAATATATTTATTTTTGTTTATTGCAATTTTATCTAGCTTTTCTATGGGATTTTTTATAACATATACATATCCAGATATATTACCAAGTGGTTTTACAACAGAATTTATTACATATCTGTTTTCAAATAGTTTATTTCAGCGAAGCTTAATATCTACAATGAAACTTGGGATAAGCTGTGGATTTTTTGCAACTTTATTAGGATTTATGATAAGTCGTGGAATTGTAAAACTGAAACCGAAAGTACAAAAAATATTAATAGGATTTTTTACATTACCATTATTTTTCCCAGCTATATCAATGTTTATTGGTATACATGTGATGATGCTAAGACTTCAATTAGCAAATACATTTTGGGGGATATTAATTGCACATTTGTTTTTAACAATTCCATATGCAATGAATATTGGAATATCATATTTTAATGGAATTTCAAATGAACTTGAAATCACATCACAGCTACTTGGTGCAAGCAAATTTAAAACATTTACAACAATTATATTTCCACTTATCAGTGGGGGATTAGGTTTATCATTTAGTATGACATTTTTAATTTCTGTTTCAGAATATTTTGCCACATTTTTAATAGGTGGTGGTAGCATAGTTACACTATCGGGGCTTATGTACCCTTATATCGCAAGTTTTGATATGCAAAATTCAGCATTGCTTAGTTTAGTTTTTGTTGTTATTAATATTAGTGTATTTGCAATATCAAACATATGGATGAAAAAACATAGTTATCTTTATTAGGGGGCATAAATTTGGAATTAACTAATATTATAAAAAGTTATGGTGATAAAAAAGTACTTGAAAATATTAATCTTACAGTTTATGATAAAGAATTTCTTGTAATATTAGGAAATTCAGGAAGTGGCAAAAGCACATTGTTAAAAATAATTGCAGGGATTGAAAAAGAAAATGCTGGCATTATAACTGTAAATGAAAAAGAAATCCAAGATATTCCTTTGCAAAAAAGAAATATAGGATATTTATTTCAAGAACCACTTTTATTTCCACATATGACAGTAAAACAAAATGTAATTTATAGCCTTGTTATGTCAAAGACACCTAAGGAAGAAATAGAGCAAAAATTTGCACAGTATATGGATTATCTTCAAATCGATGAACTAGCAGAAAGAATGCCACATCAAATTTCAGGTGGACAAAAACAACGAGTATCAATAGCAAGAGCGATAATAAATTCACCTAAAATACTACTTATGGATGAACCTTTTTCAAGTTTAGACTATAATTTAAGACGAAATCTCGGTCAAACATTGCTAAAAATCAAAGAAAAACTAGATTTAACAATAGTGTTTGTCACACATGATATAGATGAAAGCATGTTATTAGCTGATAGAATAGCTTTTTTACATGAAGGAAATCTTTTGGAAATAAATACACCTCAAAATTTATTTTATAACCCGAAACATGAACAAACAGCAAAATTTATGGGCGATTATAATATAATTAAAGGGGAACATACATTAAAAGGTTTTGAAACAAAATATGGAATTATTGATAATAAAAATATTCCTCATGATGCAAAAAAAATATATGTAAGACCAAATAAAATTAGAATTTCCCAAAATTCAAACGGAAGATTTTCTATTGAAAGTATTAAATCTTATGGCACAGCAAATAGAATAAAAATCCATAATGAACCTGTAATAATTGATGTATTTTTATTAAATTCGCTTAAAGAAAATGATAAAGTAGAAATTGAAATTGAATATTAAAATTTGAAAAAATATCTAATTTGCTTATGAGGTGTAATTATATTAAGTTAATTTCATAAAACATCCTAAATATTGGATAAGTTATGTTTGAAATCACTTTACTTTTAAGCTGTATCATGATATTATGATGAGAGTGAATAGTTATATACTTATAAAAAAATTCGATTTTCGCATTATAATTTATGGGAGGAAATCATGAAAAATAAGCGGATTAAAAATACGATAATTCTTTGTGTATTTTCCTTGATTGCTGTAATTTTAGGAGCTATTTTATTGGTTCAAGTAATTAATACAGAACTTACAAATCAAGCGAAGCAATCACTAAATGAATTAGCGAATCAGCA
Source organism: uncultured Oscillospiraceae bacterium (assembly GCA_964370625.1). Lineage (GTDB taxonomy): Bacteria > Bacillota > Clostridia > Oscillospirales > Butyricicoccaceae > CAYJKB01. Next base: position 8,514 of record CAYJKB010000019.1, read on the forward strand.
ACAATCAGCACTAAATAGACAGCTGGAAAATATGATTTATAACTTGAAAAGCACAGCTGAAACATTGCCGATTATCGGTGACAATCCAGAAGAAATACTAGATTATATTAATAGTAAGAAACGAGTATTAGGTTTTGAAACTGCAATAATTGCAGATGGAGATGGTGAAGCTATAATCTCTACAACGCATGAATATGTAAACATAATACGGTTTAATTATTTTCTAATTTCTATGAACAATAGAACATTTGCCACAGAAACGCACAAATCACGTATATCTGATAAAGATGTTGTCACAGTTTCAGCTCCAATTATAGTGGATGGAAAGGTAACTGGTGTATTAGCATTTGAATATAGTACAGATTTTTTGTCAAGATTATTAGCTACTTTTACGGATGAAAGTGGGCAAAGTTTTATATTAAATAATAATGGAAAAATTATGGTTTGCACAAATCCTTCAGACACTGATGCTGATTATTTTTCAAATGTATATTTCGAAGATGATTTAACCTATGAAGAATTTTTAAAACAAATAAAAGGAACCCAAACAGGCAGTATATCTTATTCTACAGAAACAGATGAAAATTTTGGAGAATTTAGGCCTATAGTAATTAATGATTGGACTTTGTTTTTTCAGGTTTCAAGAGATGCTTTGAATGAAAGTAGTGCAATGGTTGAGTTTTTCATGATAATCATGACAGTAATGGTTATAGGTCTTGGTTTAACTATAATTCTTTATATTACCATCACAAAAAATAGATATGCAGAAAAACTTGAACAAATTGCGTATTTCGATGAATTAACAGACAGCCCAAATATGCGAAAACTTAAAATGCATATGGAATATTATCTGAATGAAAAACCGTCTGACCAGTATGGCGTTGTTAAAATAGATGTAACAAACTTCAAGGTTATCAATGAAATATACGGTTATGAAATAGGTAATAAAGTGTTGCGTTCTATAGCTGGAACAGGAAGAACTGTGCAAGATAAAAAATTCCTACAAGCTAGAACTGGAATTGATGAATTTATCTTTTTTGCTGAAGGTGAACTTGTTCATGATTTGCATAATAACAAAGAAGACTTTCAGGCACATTTTAGAGCATTAGTTCCAGAACTTATAGACCATGACTTTTTCTTTAGATACGGACGTTATTTTATTAAAAAAGGTGAAACTAACATTAATGATATAATTAACAAAGTTAATTTCGCCCATACAATCGCTAAAAATACAGCTTCAAGAGAAGTGTGTGATTATGATGGAAAATTCACAGAAAATGTACTTCGTGATGCTGAAATAAATAATAAAAGATATAAATCTTTGCTGAATAATGAATTTCATATGTATCTGCAACCTAAAGTATCACTTGAAACAGGTAAAGTTATTGGCGCTGAAGCATTAGTGCGTTGGATTGAGCCAAATGGAAAAATGATTTTCCCAAATGAATTTATTCCGCTTTTTGAAAGAAATGCATTCATCTTAGAACTTGATAAGTATATGATGATATATGCTTGTAAATTGATTAAACATTGGGAAGAAAACAATATGGAAATTATTCCAATATCAGTTAACTTTTCTCGACTTCATTTGCATAACTTGCATTTCGTTGAAGAACTTTCACAAATCACAGAGATATATGATATCGAGCCTAAATATATTGATGTAGAACTTACAGAAACCATAGTTTCTGATAATGAAAGCGATTTAAATAAGATACTAAAAAAATTGCAAAAAGCTGGATTTTTAGTTTCAATTGATGACTTTGGTTCTGGTTATTCTTCACTTGGAATGCTTAAAAACTTTAGTGCAAATACACTTAAACTTGATAGAAGTTTCTTTGTGGAAGCGAATGACAATAAAGATAAAGGAAATATAATTGTAGAAAGTATTGTAGAACTTGCAAAAAATCTTGGTATGCATACCGTTGCAGAAGGGATTGAATCGGAACAAGAAATAGAATTTCTTAAGAAAATTGGATGCAATGCTGTTCAAGGTTATTTCTATTCAAAACCACTTCCAGTGCAAGAATTTGAAAAGTATAGACAGAGTAGATAAAAGGTGTGGCAAATATATATTTTGCCACACCTTAAAAAATAGTGATAAATATTAAATTATTATTCTACAAAATCTAAAAAATGAGATAAATACTTTGATTTTTCTGTATCCTTTAAATAAATACAAGTAAATTCATGTGAATAATCTATATTTTTTAGATTAAACGTTGCTAAATTTTCAGAATTTTTAGTAGCAGATTCATAAGCAAATGAAATGCCTAAACCATCTTCTACAAATTCTCGAATTAGTGCCATTGATGTTGATTTAATTATTCTTCTAAAACTATTTATCGTATAGTTAAATTTTGAAAGCACACGTTCAAAAGCCTCACGAGTCCCAGAACCATCTTCACGTAAAATCAATCTATTAGCAAATATTTCATCTATATCAACAACTTGGTTTGCAAATGGATGATCTTTAGAGCAAATGCCTACGACTTTTTCTACTCTAAAAGGTTGAAACACAAACTCTGTTTTATCGATATAACCTTCAATAAAGGCAAAATCTAGCCTTCCATCACGCAATTGACTTAATAAATTGCTTGTATTATCAACGATATAGTCAAGATTGATATCATTTTGGTTAATCAAAGATTTAATTTTGCTATTAACAATAAACGAACCGATAGTTCTAGTTGCGCCTATTCTCAAAGTATCAGTTTGTTGTGAAGCTAGTTTGTTTGAGATTTTCTGTGAATTATACTCAGCAGAACGTGCATACTCTTCCAAAAACTGTGCATGCTCTGTTTTGTATAAAACTCTATTTTGGTATATAAATAATTTGCATTTATATTCATTTTCAAGTTGATGAATATGGTTTGTAACAGCAGGTTGTGTCATGTTCAGCTGTTCAGCTGTTACTCTGTAGTTCATGTTTTTGCATAATGCAAGAAATGTATATATTTTATGATCTAACATAGATATGAGCTCCTTGATAAAAAATAGTTATTGAACAATCGTGTATGATTATTTTATTTTATCATCAATTTATGATAAAATCAAGATAAATAAAAATAATAGGGGGAAAGATTTTGAAAAAGATAATTCCGGGACTTTCATTAGCAATAGTAGTTGCTATAATATCCAAAATAATCGAAGGATTATTGCCTATACACTTAATAGGTGCATCAGTAATTGCGCTATTTATAGGCATGGGAATAAATTATTTTAAAGCACCATCAGATACACTAAAAGTAGGGCTTGATTTCACTTCAAAAAAATTATTAAGGTTAGCAATAATCTTGCTTGGTGCGTCGCTAAGTGTTGGAACGATAATGACAGTAGGGAAACACTCCCTGATAGTTATGGTGTTTACGCTTGCTACGTGTTTTGGTGTAGGTTATTTCACAGGAAAAGCATTAGGACTTAATTGGAAAATGTCAAACTTAATTTCAGCAGGTACAGGGATTTGTGGGGGTTCGGCAATAGCTGCAATTGCACCTGTTATTGATGCTGATGATACAGATATTGCCTTTGGAATGTCTGCTACATTTATTTTTGATATGATAATGATATTATTATTTCCAATTATGGGAAACGCATTAGGTTTATCTGATATGGCATATGGGCTATGGTCTGGTACTGCTGTAAATGATACTTCTAGCGTAGTTGCGGCTGGATATGCTTTTAGTGAAGCTGCTGGAGATTATGCAACAATGGTTAAATTAACTCGCACACTTGTAATAATTCCAACAGTATTGATTTTTGCAGGAATTGGAATCCATGTAAAAAAGAAAGAACTTGCAAAGGTGCATTCAGATGAAAAAGTTCATGCTAAAATAAATATGATGTCTGTAATACCTTGGTTTATTTTAGGATTTTTAGCATTAGCTGGACTTAATAGTTTTGGTGTAATTCCAGTTGAGGTATCAGAAATATTAAAAGATATTAGCAAGTTTTTGATGATAATGTCACTTGCAGCAATCGGGCTTAAAACTGATATTAAACATATGCAAAAAGCGGGAGCAAGGCCCATGATACATGGCTTTATTATTTCGGCTCTTGTTGTTATAGTTGCGATAACAGTTCAGTATGCAATAGGGATAATATAAAATCAAAATTATTAGACAAGCTAAAGGGGTGTGACGAATTTCGTTACACCCCTTAAATCTATGTATCTAAATTAATATAAAACAAATAGAAATTTAATCATCACCGAAAACTTGTTTATAAAGCTTTTGTCCAGTCGGCGTGATTGCAAGCCCTCCATCAGCAGTTTCTTTAAGTGCTGTTGACATGGCATCTCCAACTTTCTTCATTGCCCAAATAACTTCATCAGCAGGGATAGCACTCTCAATTCCAGCTAGTGCAAGTTCAGCTGCAACAAAAGCATTAGCAACACCCATAGCATTTCTTTTTATACATGGGATTTCAACAAGTCCTGCAACAGGGTCACACACTAAGCCTAATATATTTTTTATAGCTATCGCACAAGCGTGTCCGATTTGTTTTGGAGAGCCGCCATTAAGCTCGACTAAAGCAGCAGCAGCCATGGCACTACCTGTACCACATTCTGCTTGACATCCACCACCAGCACCAGAAATACTAGCTTTATTAGCAACTACCATACCAATAGCTGATGCTGTGAAAAGAGAATAAACAAGTGCATCATCATCAATTTGTTGTTTTTCTGCAATAGATAAAAGTGCAGCAGGAATGATTCCACAGCTACCAGCTGTAGGTGCAGCAACGATTTTACCCATACAAGCATTAGTAGTAGAAACGGCTAATGCATAAGTTAATGCATTTCCAAATACATCTCCACAAATATTTTTGTTATTTTTAACAGCTTGGTTCATTTTAAAAGCATCGCCACCTGTAAGTCCGCTTACAGAACGTTTATTTTCATCTAAACCTTTAAGTGCAGAATTTTTCATAACTTGAAGTGATTTTTTCATATTTTCAAAAAGAATTTCTTCACTAATGTCAAGCATTTCGCTTTGATCCTTAAGAATCATTTGCCCAAAAGATAAATCACTTTTACTAGCAAGCTTTACAAGCTTTGCAATTGAAGTATATTCCATACATTAAAATCTCCATTCATTATATTGCTTTAAGATAAGTTACATCAAAAATAAATTCATTTCTTAAAATGATATTTTTAATAGCATCATCAAAATCACCCTCGATTTCAATTGTCATAACAGCAGTGCCTCTATATCTATCATGAAATAAAGAAAAACCGTGAATGTTAATGGTGCATGCACCTAAAATGTTTGAAACCATAGCAATCATGCCAGGCATATCTTTATGTGGAATAATAAGAGCATCAGATTTTCCATTAAGCGTTACAGGAACATTATTAATTTTATTTATAATAATATTTCCCCCACCAATAGAACTGCCTTCAACACTGATTTCTTTACCAGAAGCACCTTTTAAAATAATTTCCATTGTATTAGGATGTGAATCAGATATATCTACTTTGAAAAATTGAACATATAATCCACTGTCTTCGGCAATTGTTAAGCTTTGCGGGATATTATCGTTATCCGTATCCATTCCAAGTATTCCAGCAACAACTGCAATATCAGTTCCGTGCCCCTTATAAGTTTTTGCAAAAGAACCTGAAAAATTTACAGTAGCAAGTATTGGTTTTTCGCCTAATATGGAATTTGCATACATACCAATTCTTACAGCACCAGCTGTATGAGAGCTTGATGGACCTATCATAACAGGACCTACTATATCAAACGAATTGAGCATTGAAAACCACTTATTCCCTTCTTTTTAAATATATGTATTGTTATTTTTACTTACAAATCTATTATATAACTAATAAAATAAAAATCAATGATATTCTTATAAAAAATCATAAAAAAACAGCCAGATAATTAATCTGGCTGGAAAAATATAAAATTTTATTCAGCAATTGCCTCTAAAGGCATATTAGAGCCGATTTCCCACAGATAATGTGCATCTGAATTAAAAATCTTAGTGAAATTTTTAGTTAAAGGATGCTTATCTTCAATTTCAGGTAGGTGTTCGGCAAATTTGATTTCAATAATATCAAAATCATTGTATTCAGGAATACGTTTAAAATAAGAAAGTATACTTGACACCTTTTTATCAATATGCGCAGGATAAAAATAGCCATTGTATTCTTCCATCAATCCAGGAAGATCAAACCAAGAGATTTTCGTGTTACCAATTAGCAGTTTTTCAACAAATCCACACACTTCATCTTTAGTGTTAATTAGCTCTTGCGTTCCATAAACGTCTAAAATATTAGTAAAATCAGGAAGTTTGCTATATACAAACTCATCAAAACGCATTGCATCTTCAATAGTTTCAAAAAGACATACAACATGAATATCCTCTACAGTGGATATTTCCATTCCAGGAATTACATTAATGCCAAATTGTTCTCCAAAATGCATAGCAGTTGCACAGTTCTTACATGAGTTATGGTCGGTTATAGCGATGGTATGTAAATCACAAATATAAGCCATTTCAATAATGTTACCAGGGGTCATATCATTTTCAGCACAAGGAGATAGACATGTATGAATGTGCAAATCATATCTGAGATTTTGCGAAATTAAATTATGTATAGTTTCTCTAATCATATTTTTAACAGCTCGTGTAATTTAATTGCTACTTCATATATAGGTAACTCAGTAGTAAAGATTGTTATGTTCTCTTCTTGTGCTTTTTGTAGAGACATATTATCTAGTGCTTGGTTGTGAGCTAAAATTACACAGCCTGCTTTTGCAAGTGTTGCAACAGCTATTGTATTGACATTACCTATAACAGTAATCCATACACTGTCTTCAGGACATTTAGTCATTGCGATGCTTAACAAATCACAACAAAAGATAGAACTTATTTCTAGAGATAAATCACCCTTGTTTAACATAACAAGAGAATCAATTTCTAACAATTTCGAAATATTCATATTTTATTTTGCCTTTCTATCATGGTTTATAAGCTATAAAAGCGAAGATGAGAAAAATATAACTTATTCTATGTAATTATAGCATATTGTCTGCAATTTATTAATATATCAAAACATCCAATAATTATAGAAGTAATTTGTGCAAAAGTAATAGACGTCATGCAGAGAAATATGTAAGTGAAAAAGTTAACAATCTAAAAAATGTAAAAAAAATGCAAAATTGGGCAATATGCTTAAAACAAGCTATAAAAAAATTAAAAAAATGACATTTTTTTTTGAATTGATTGTAGATTTTTTAACGATAGTATGTTAGAATGTATTGGATATAGATATAACAATATTTTTTAATATCCAATTAAACCAAAGGGAGGAATAAAAATGTTCTCAAAGAAAGACATCTTACCGTTTGAAGGAACTCAAGAACAGGAAGATGAATTACTGAAAGAAATACAAAAATTGGGAAATGAGCAAGATGCTTTAATGCCAATTTTGCAAAAGGCACAAGATATTTATGGATATCTGCCTTATCAAGTTCAAGCTTTTATTTCTGATAAAACAGGAATGCCGATTGAAAAAATCTATGGAGTAGTAACTTTCTATTCACAATTTTCTCTTGTTCCAAAGGGAAGAAATCGCATATCTGTATGTCTTGGAACAGCATGTTATGTAAAAGGTGCAGGTGACCTTTACGATGCATTAAAAGTTAAACTAAGTATCGGTGATGGCGAATGTACAGAAGATGGCAAATTTTCATTAGATGCATGTAGATGTATCGGAGCATGTGGACTTGCCCCAGTTATGCTTGTAAATGAAGATGTTTACGGACGTCTTGGAATAGATGAACTAGATGCGATTTTAGCAAAGTACGAGTGATGAAATTATGATGACTGAACTTTCACTTAATATTTTAGATGTAGCAGAAAATGGCATACGTGCAGGTGCAAAATACATTGCACTTGAAGTTGATGTAGATACAAAAGCTAACGAAATTCGTATTATAATTTGTGATGATGGCTGTGGGATGAGTGAAGAACAGACAAAATCTGTAACGAACCCATTTTATACAACAAGAACTACAAGAAAAGTAGGATTAGGCGTTCCTTTTTTCAAGCAGGCTGCTGAAAGTGCAGGCGGAACATTTGATATAACATCTGATGAAGGTGTTGGCACAAGTGTTTTTGCAACTTTTAAATATGACCATGTGGACAGAATGCCACTAGGAGATATTTTTGCAACTGTTCATTCATTACTTTTAACGCATGATGGAATTGATTTTTTCTTTAAATATTCAGTAGACGGCAGAGAATTTGCACTAGACACTGAAGAAATGTCAAAGATATTAGGAGATGATGTCTCTTTAATGGAACCAGAAGTGCTGGCGTTCATAGCTGACTATTTTAAAACTAACAAAAGTGAAGTCGATGGTGGATTATATATTTAAAGAGAGGTGCACTAAATATGAAAACTTTAGAAGAACTTCGAGCGATTCGAGAAAAAATGCAAAAACAAGTTGGAGTAAGATCAGAAGGATCTGAAAAAACTCGTGTTGTTGTTGGTATGGCAACTTGCGGTATTGCAAGTGGTGCAAGACCAGTTTTAACAGCTTTAGCTGATCGTGTGCAAGAAGAAAATATGGCAACAAAAATCCAAGTAACTCAAACTGGATGCATTGGTCTATGTGAATATGAGCCAATTGTTGAAGTTTTAGAGCCAGGAAAAGAAAAAGTAACTTATATCAAAATGACTGCCGAAAAAGCTGGAGAAGTATTTAATCTTCACCTAAAAGGCGGCCAACCGGTATTAAAATATACTTTAGTTAAAGGCGAATAAGGAAGGAGAGAATAACATGTATCGTTCACACGTTTTGGTATGTGGGGGGACTGGTTGTACTTCCTCAGGATGCCAAAAAGTTATTCAGGAATTAGATACTGAAATTGCAGCATCAGGTCTTAATGGCGAAATTGATGTTGTAAAAACAGGATGTATGGGGCTATGTGCATTAGGGCCTACAATGGTAGTATACCCTGAAGCAGTTCTATACTCTATGGTAAAACCTGAAGACATTAAAGAAATAGTAGAAGAACATTTATTAAAAGGGCGTGTTGTAACTCGTCTTGTATATGATGAAACAGTTGCAGAAGAAAAAATTCTGCCACTTCAAGATACAGATTTCTACAAAAAACAAAACCGTATTGCACTTCGCAACTGTGGTGTAATCAACCCAGAGCTTATTGATGAATACATAGGAACAGGCGGATATGAAGCACTTGCAAAAGCGTTAACAGAAATGACACCTGAAAGTGTTATTCAAACAATGCTAGATAGTGGTATACGTGGCCGTGGTGGTGCTGGTTTCCCTACAGGTATGAAATGGAAATTTGCAGCAGCTAGTGAATCTTCACAAAAATATGTATGTTGTAATGCCGACGAAGGCGACCCAGGTGCATTTATGGACCGTGCTATCCTTGAAGGCGACCCACATGCTATTTTAGAAGCAATGGCAATCGCAGGTTATGCAATTGGTTCAAACCAAGGTTATATTTATGTTCGTGCAGAATATCCAATAGCTATTGACCGTTTAAATATTGCTATCGAACAAGCTCGTGATTATGGTGTGCTTGGTAAAAACATATTTGAAACAGGTTTTGATTTTGATATCGAACTTCGTTTAGGTGCTGGTGCATTCGTATGTGGTGAAGAAACTGCTCTTATGCGTTCAATTGAAGGAAATCGTGGAGAACCAACTCCAAGACCACCATTCCCAGCAGTTAAAGGTCTATTTAATAGCCCAACTATCTTAAACAACGTTGAAACTTATGCTAATATTGCTCAAATCATTTTAAATGGTCCAGAGTGGTATGCAGCAATTGGTACAGAAAAATCTAAAGGTACAAAAGTATTTGCTTTAGGTGGTAAAGTAGAACATACAGGGCTTGTTGAAATTCCAATGGGTACAACACTACGTGAAATCGTTGAAGAAATCGGTGGTGGTGTTCCAGATGGCAAGAAATTTAAAGCGGCTCAAACAGGTGGTCCTTCAGGCGGATGTATCCCAGAAGAACACTTTGATGTTCCAATCGACTATGAAAACTTAATGGCTATCGGCTCTATGATGGGTTCTGGTGGTCTTATCGTTATGGATGAAGACAACTGTATGGTTGATATTGCGAAATTCTTCTTAGAATTTACAGTAGATGAATCATGTGGTAAATGTACTCCATGTCGTATTGGTACAAAAAGAATGTATGAAATGCTTGAAAAAATCACAGCTGGTAAAGCTACAATGGAAGACCTTGCAAAACTTGAAGAACTTTGTGAATACATCAAAGCAAACTCACTTTGCGGTTTAGGTCAAACAGCTCCAAACCCAGTTTTATCAACTCTACGCTACTTTAGAGATGAATATTTAGCTCATATTGTGGATAAAAAATGTCCATCAGGTGTATGTAAGGATTTATTATCCTATGTGATTGATGCTGATAAATGTAAAGGCTGTACACTTTGTAAGCGTGCATGTCCAGCAGATGCTATCGCTGGTAATGTTAAAGAAAAACACATTATCGACCTTGAAAAATGTGTTAAATGTGGTCAATGTGTAGCTACTTGTCGTTTTGACGCTATTTATACACAGTAGGAGGTAAGAAAAAATGGAAATGTGCAATATAAAAATCAATGGTATGCCTATTCAAGTTGAAAAAGGTTTAACCATTTTAGAAGCAGCACGTGAAGCGGGAGTTCGTATCCCTACACTGTGTTATTTAAAAGAAATGAATGCAATTGGCTCATGTCGTATTTGTGTTGTTGAAGTTAAAGGTGCAAGAAACCTTGCAGCTTCTTGTGTACACCCTGTAAGTGAAGGTATGGAAATTAATACTAACACTCCACAGCTTTTAGACTCAAGACGTAAAACACTTCAACTTATCTTATCAGAGCATAATCGTGAATGTTTAACATGTCCTAGAAGTAACAATTGTGAACTTCAAACACTTTGTAATGAGCTTGGCGTTGATGATGAAAACTACTACGAAGGATTTAGAGAACAACACGAAATCGATGATACAGCAGAACATATGTATCGTGATAATAACAAATGTATTCTTTGTCGTCGTTGTAGCGCTGTATGTGAAAAAATGCAAGGTGTAGCTGTAATTGGTCCTAACAAACGTGGATTTAATACAACTATCGGTTCTGCGTTTGAACTAGGTCTAGGCGATACTAGCTGTATCTCTTGTGGGCAATGTATCGTAGCATGTCCAACAGGCGCTCTACATGAAAAATCATATATAGATGATGTGTTAGAAGCTATTGCAGACCCTGATAAATATGTAATTGTTCAAACAGCTCCATCAGTTCGTGCTGGATTAGGTGAAGAATTCGGTTATCCAATCGGCACTGATGTTGAAGGAAAAATGGCTGCAGCTCTTCGCAGAATTGGATTTAACAAAGTATTTGATACTGATTTTGCAGCTGACGTTACAATCATGGAAGAAGCTACAGAATTCTTACATCGTGTAAAAGAAGGTGGAGTATTACCATTAATCACTTCATGTTCTCCAGGATGGGTTAAATACTGTGAACATTACTTCCCAGATTTATTACCACATGTATCAAGCTGTAAATCACCTCAACAAATGTTTGGTGCTTTAGCTAAAACATATTTCGCTGAAAAACAAGGAATTGACCCTGCTAAAATAGTATCTGTTAGCGTTATGCCTTGTACAGCTAAAAAATTCGAAATCGGTCGTGACGATCAAAATGCTGCTGGAGAAGGTATGCAAGATGTTGATATTTCTATCACAACTCGTGAACTTGCAGCTCTAATCCGTCGTTGTGGACTTGAATTTAACATGATGCCAGAAGAAACATTTGATAACCCAATGGGCGAATCAACTGGTGCTGCTGTTATCTTCGGTGCTACTGGTGGTGTTATGGAAGCTGCACTTCGTACAGCTGTTGAAACACTAACTGGTGAAGAACTTGCATCTGTAGACTTTAATGATGTTCGTGGAACAAAAGGCATTAAAGAGGCTACTTTCAATGTTGCAGGTATGGATGTTAATGTAGCTGTTGTATCTGGGCTTGAAAATGCTAAAGTTGTTCTTGAGCGTATCAGAAGTGGCGAAGCTAATTATCACTTTATCGAAGTTATGGCATGTTCTGGTGGTTGTGTAAATGGTGGTGGACAACCAGTTGTTCCAGCACATATTCGTAACTTTACTGATGTTCGTACTTTACGTGCTGGTGTATTATATCGTAATGATGCTAATAAACCATTCCGTAAATCTCATGATAATCCATCAGTTAAAAAATTATATGATGAATACCTAGAAAAACCAGGTAGCCATAAGGCACATCATATTTTACATACTAGCTATGTAAAACGTACTATTAACTAATTTAAATTTTAAAGGCTGTGATGTATATCATAGCCTTTATTGATTTCGGAAAAGTATAAAAGGGAGAAAATATGAATTATAAAACAAGTGGAGTATGTTCAACTAACATTGAAATTGAACTTGACGGAAGTAAAATAAAAACAGTAGAATTTACAGGCGGGTGCAACGGAAACCTGAAAGGAATCAGTACACTTGTAGTTGGCATGGAAGTAAAAGATGCTATATCAAAGCTAAAAGGGATTACATGTGGGGGAAAAAACACATCATGTCCAGATCAACTTGCACTTGCATTATCTCAAATTAAAAAGTAAACGAAGGGTGTAGCAAAATAATATTTTGCTACACCCTTTTTAGTGTAAATAAGCACATACAATAATCTTAATACTGTGCTAAAATTTGATTTAAAAATATACAGGTTTCTGTTGAATTAGTAAAAGGAAAAAGATGAGCACCGAAAATTTTATGGATTTTAAAGTTAGAAGCACAATTATTTTTCCATGAAATAAGCCCACTATCATTAATAGTTTTATCTTCAATCCCTGAAAGTATGTACACATCAGAGTTAATTAGAAAATTATCATGAATAGGAAAGTAATTTGCAATTACAGAAAAATCAGCTTTAAGTAACTCTAAATAGTTAGTGAAGATATTTTCATATTTATTTATACTGCTAATATTTCCACCAAAACATTCAAATAGCTCAAGCAATTTTGCTTGTGTTAATTCATCAGCTTTGAATGTACTTTTGTGTGTAAAAGGAGAAGCAATACCAGAAAAAAATATACCACTAGGTATATTTAAGTTATTTTCAACAATAAGTTTATTGATTTCATATGCAATTAAGCCACCAAAGCTATGCCCATATACAAAATATATGTCATCATCAGAAATTTGTGATTTAAATTCTGCAAACAGTTCTAATACCACAGCTCTCATATCAGTGTGAAATTGAGAATCTTTTTTAATACCACGACCCGATAATTCAAGGGGGATTAAAGTTATATTTTCATTCAAATGCCTTTTCCATTTTAAATAGCTTTTAGCAGAACCTGTTGCATAAGGTATACAAAACAATTTAATTTTTTTCATAAATTTATTCTTTCTAAATAGAAATTGGTGATATGAATTACAGTTCATATCACCAACAAAGTTTTATTTTAAACAATTACGTCTATCAGCATCACGAATAGCTGTATAATAAGCCTGCTTATCTATATACATTTTTTTATCAGCTTCTTCTAATTTATCATTAAAATCATCTGAACTGTAACTGACAGAAACACCTATAGAAACAGCTAAATTTTCTTGAAGACTTAAAGCGTTACGCAAATCTTTAACTTTTTCAAAAAATGAGCTTAATGCAACTACGGTATCAAGAATTACAAATTCATCTCCACCAATTCTATAAATGTTATTAGCAAAAATCGATTTAAGCACATTGGCACAGTTTATAATCATAGAATCTCCGAAAGCATGACCAAATTTATCATTGGCTTGCTTTAAACCATTAATATCGATATAAACAATACCAACTAACCCTGTGTGATTTTCTATAAGCTCTTCACATTTCATATTATAATGATTGCGATTTTTAGTACCAGTCAAATCATCGAAAAGGCTAAGCTTTTTAAATTTATTAAGTAAATAATGCCTACAGTTATTTTTATCATTGTGGCCAGTGGCAAGATCGTAAACAAAATTAAAACAATTTCCATATCCACAAGAAAAACAGTTCACATTTCTATCAGCCTCTGTTATTTTTCCAAGTGATAAAAAAGCTTCTTCAACATCAACATTTTCGTCACGTTTATATTTTTGGCTTCTATCAACATAAGCTCTTATATAATCATCAAGATTTAATGAATCATCGAAATGTTTCATAAGCTCATCAGTATGACATTGAGCTAGATTTTGTTTAAAAGAATTTGTCACATAATCTATTTCATTTTGTCTAGCAGTTTTATGAGTTCCTGTGCCTAAATTACACCCATGTTCACAATTTAAAGCATCAATTATAGTTGGGATTGGTCTACCTTGTTCAATATCTTCAACACATTCATCAAGGTATTCTTTAATATTATGTATGCCTTCAATTTGTTTAATCCAAACATCAGCACCTAAATGATATCTAACATTTTCAGACAAACCGCCTGGTCTTGCAAAAGCAAAACCTAACGAACCAGGAGTGTTTGAAAAATCTGTTTCAGATAAATTTTCGATATCAATTTTATTTTCTGACAAATAATCAAGTAGTTTTGCAAAAGTTACATTATAGTCAACAGTCTTATCTGATTCAACAACTAATGATTCACGTTTTTTTCCTATACAAGGAGAGATAAACACAATTTTATCAGTGATACCCTGAATTTTTTTAAGGTAAGTTACAAGACATATAACAGGGCTTTGAATAGGCGATAGATGACTTATCAATTCTGGCTTAAATTTCTCAACATAACTTACGACAACGGGACAAGGTTGAGCAATAATACCAGAAAGATTTTGTTCTTTAATTGCTTTTACATATGCCCAAGTGCAAATATCTGCACCAAATGAAACATCATAAACTTGATTTACACCAATACTATGTAAATAAGTGATAAGTTTTTTTGTTGATGCAAAATTAAATCTAGCAGCTGGGGCAATTACAGCAGAAATCTTTTCTCCGTTTTTAAGTGCTTGAAAAAAATCAATAATATCATCATTAAAATCTCTTGCTGAATGATCACAAACAGATAAACATTCACCACAAGAAATACAATATCCATCTTTAATAAATACCTTTCCATTATCAGCTTCGAAAAAAGCTTCATTTGCTCCGATAGGACATTTGTAAATACACTTATTACATCCTAAACAGTTCTTATCTTTAGTATATATGAAACTGCTTTGCTCCATTGTCCCACCACCTTCCTAAATATTGATTTTTCAATATTTATTTTTGATAAAGTTAAATCAGTTTATACTTTTGTAATTAAATATGCTTTTGAGCCATTAGTCCAATTAATTTCTTTGCAGCTAAGTTCAGAATTTGAATAAAATCCATTATTAGAAATTGCCTCTTTAAGCACACAATCATGACATAATGAATCTGGCTTGAAGCAATTCTTCCCATGAAAAGACAAAATATCATTTTTTGATGCTTTGTTTTCAAATATAGGATGTGAAATATTTGGTTGTGTAATATAAATAGGTGTATCTAAATTGTTTAATATTTCTATATAATTATCTCGAGATTTTGCAATATTTTCAACTAAAAATTGATTAATTATTAAAGTGGAAAATTGTTGACAAATATTTGATATACTTTTAAGTTGTTTTGAATTAAATTCATTTTCTTCTGCTACTTTTTCAAATCCTATAAATCCTAATAAATTTTTAGTGTTTCTAAGTGGGAAAATACAAAATGTTTTATTGTTTTTCTGAGTAATAGAATAGATGTGAGAATGCTTGTTAGGATAAGAAACTATAACATCATTCATTTTAAATGTATTATATAAATTAGTTATTTCAGCAAACGGTAAAGCTACAGTATGTGGGTTGCTTTTTTCGTCAGTTGTAAGCCAGTTATAAGTGCAAGTTACACCAGTTTCCTCATAATCTAGTTTAGTTATATATGCAAAATCAAAATGAAATTGTTTGCTAATCATATTCAAAATAGATTGGAAAGTATATTCAACAATTTTTTCATCCTTGGAAAGGCTATACATATAATCGCTAAGACTTTCTGAAAATTGTTTAATATTCTGTTCTGGATCATCATTTGAAGCTTTCAATGTGTCAATTTGAGTGCGATTAGAAGTGTATTCGGTGAAATCATTACCATCATAAAAGGTAAATCCATTTTTGCCACGAGATTTAGTGCCATATAAAGCCATATCTGCATATTCATATAGACTTTCAAATTCAAATGAAAAATCCGTAGTAGCGATACCTATACTAGCAGATATATCAATAGTTTTACCTTTTTGGCTATAACTTTGACTAAACTTCGAACAGACTTCACTAGCACGTTTTTCAATAATTTCAATAGATTGATAGTTACGTAAAAATACGAAAAATTCATCTCCACCTATTCTGCCAAGTATATCACTTTTTTGGAAAATTGAACGCAATGAACTTCCAAGCTGAGTAAGAACAGCATCACCATATAAATGCCCAAATGTATCATTTATGCTTTTGAAATTATCAACATCAATAATCATCAAAGCACCACATTCAAGCTGTGGTTGAGAAGATAACTGTTTACGAATTCTATGCTCGGTAGTTTTTTTGTTATATAAACCTGTTAAACCATCGTATTGGCTTAGTTTTTCAGTTTGTTGAATAAAATCGTATAATTGAATATAAGATTGAACTCTAGCTCGAACAACATTGTGTTTAAAAGGTTTTGTGATATAATCGATAGCTCCTAGTTGAAATCCTTTTTCTTCACTGGAAGGATCATCTAATCCAGTAATAAAAATAACTGGTATTTTGCTATATTCTTCACTAGATTTAAGTTTAGCAATTGCATCAAATCCAGAGATTTCAGGCATGATTATATCTAAAAGAATAAGTTTCGGATCACTTTCTTCAAGGACGTGAAACATTTCTTTTGCACTCGAAGCACAAATAACCGTATAATCATTTTGTAAAATATTCGCCAAAGCTAAACGATTTATGCTGCTATCATCTACGATTAATATTTCATCCATAGTAACCCTCCATATGCTATAAATAGTATGTACATTTAAGCTATATATTATTATACCAAAAAAGTCATACAATTTACAAGAACTTAATTAAAAAAATATCAGTTTTTTTAATTATTTTAAATAATCTAATTTTATGGAAAAATAAAGTATGAATTTTTATAAAATTTATCTTTACATTTAGCATATTCAATATATAATATTAATTGAAAGAAAAGGTGAAAATATGAACTTTATTTTATTGGGAAATTTTGTATATACAAATGAAAAAAGACAATTAATAACTAAAGAAAAACAATATGCAATTTGCGAAAATGGTATATGTCAAGGTGTATTTGAGCAAATACCTCAAAAATTTGCTTCTTTTGATGTAATTGATTATAGTGATAAAGCGATTTTACCAGGATTTATTGATTTACACCTACATGCGCCACAATATGAATACAGGGCAACGGACATGGATTGTACATTAATTGAATGGCTTAATAAATATACATTTCCTACAGAGAGTAAATTTGCAGATGTTAAATATGCAGATTATATGTATGATTATTTTGTAAATGATATTAAAAATAGTGAAATTACACGTGCTTGTATTTTTGCAACTATCCATAAAGATGCAACAATTAAACTTATGGAAAAGCTTGATAAAACTTATCTTAAAACATTTGTTGGCAAAGTTAACATGGATAGAAATGCTCCAGATTTTTATGTTGAAACTACACAAGATTCGCTTGAAATGACAGAAAGTTTTATTAGCGAATGTAATTTTGAAAATAGCAAACCTATAATAACACCAAGGTTTACACCAACTTGCTCTAATGAATTAATGCAAGGATTAGGTGAAATTGCTGTACAAAAAAATATACCCATTCAATCACATTTATCAGAAAATGATAATGAAATCGAATGGGTTAAAGAACTTTGTCCTGATAGTGAATTTTATGGACAAACTTACGATAAGTATAATTTGTTTGGAAATCCAAATAAAACTATCATGGCACATTGTGTCTTGTCTTGTGATAAAGAAATTGACTTAATGAAAGAAAATGGAGTATTTGTTGCACATTGTCCATCTTCAAATGCAAATTTAATGTCTGGAATTGCACCAATTTATAAATATTTAAGCAAAAACTTAAATGTAGGATTTGGTTGTGATGTTGCAGGTGGTCAAAGATTATCAATTTTTAACGAAATGGTTTTAGCTATACAATTATCGAAAATGTTTGTTAGATACGTTGATAAAAATGCAAAACCACTCACGTTTGTTGATGTTCTTTATATGGCAACTTTAGCAGGCGGAAAATTCTTTGGCAAAGTAGGAAGTTTTGAAGCTGGTTATGAATTTGATGCAATTATAATCGACGACAAAAATATTACAACTAACAGAGAATTTAACTTACAAGCCCGCACAGAGAGAATAATATACCTTCATGATGAATGTGAAATAATCAGTAAATATGTTGCTGGAAAAGAAGTATTAAATACTAAATAATTCGAAAATTCAAAGATGAATTTATTCAGTTTCCGACAATAATTTTTCCTTACACTTCTCTAAAGCTAAAGTACCATCTTCGGATAAAGTAGGATATTTTGGGTCGCATTCTTCGAGAGCATTAACCATAATTTCAGACACTAAATAGCGTGTATACCATTTTTGGTCAGCTGGCAAAACATACCAAGGAGAATGTTTGGTTGCAGTTTTTTCGATAGCATCTTCATATGCTTCCATGTATTTATCAAAAAATTCACGCTCTTTTAAATCGGAAGATGAGAATTTCCAGTTTTTATTTTTATCATCAATTCTGGATAAAAAACGTTTCTTTTGCTCATCAGGAGAGACGTGTAAAAAGATTTTTATAACCTTGTAGCTGTTTTCATATAAATATTCTTCGAAATTGCGAATTTGTTTATAACGTTGATTGAAGAAATGTTCATCACTTTTGCTAAGGCATCTTTCAGCAATTTTATAACGTTGCTGTAAATTATGAACCTTTACAACGAGAACATCTTCATAATAAGACCTATTGAAAATCGCAATTTTCCCCCTAGCTGGAACAGCAGTATGAGCACGCCATAAATAATCATGAGCAAGCTCGTCTGCGCTAGGTTGCTTAAAGCTGATTACATCAACGCCTTGTGGATTTAAAGGACCTAAAACATGACGAATTGTGCTGTCTTTGCCAGCGGCATCCATAGCTTGAAGAACAACTACAATACCCTCGCAGCTATCAGCATATAATTTATCTTGGAGAACTGTCATTTTAGCTTGGTTTTCTGTGAGTTTTTGGAAAATTTCTTCCTTGTCTGCTTTGTCAACTTTGCTATTTGTTGGTAATTTATTGATTGAAATTTTTTCGCTACCATCAAAATGATATTTGCTTAACATAAATGAATTGCTCCTTTCATATTTTAATAATTAATATTGTATAGGAATAATAAAAAAAAGTCAAATAAACATTGCTTTTCTAATAAAATAGAGGTGATTAATATAAAAGAAATAGTTGCAAAATCTTTAATATCAGCAAAAAATAACATGAATATTTATCGAGGTTGTACACATGGGTGTATATATTGCGATAGTCGTTCTGAAGTATATGGAAAGACTTATACATTTGAAGATATTGAAATAAAAGTAAATGCAATACAGCTTTTAGAACAGGAATTATCTAAAAAACGTAGACGGTGCATGATTACAACAGGTGCTATGACAGACCCATATATACCACTAGAAAAAGATTTAATGTATACCAGAAAATGTCTTGAGATAATTGAAAAATATGAATTTGGAATAGCATTGCTTACAAAATCAGATTTAATACTTAGGGATATAGACATTTTAAAACGTATTAATCAAAAATCAAAATGTATTGTACAAATGACATTAACAACTTATGATGAAGACCTTTGTAAAATATTAGAACCTAATGTAGCCACAACAAAAAAGCGATTTGAAGCGTTATGTAAACTTAACGAAGCGGATATCCCAACTATAGCTTGGATTACTCCGATTTTACCTTTTATTAATGATACAGAAGATAATATTTTAGGGATATTGGAATATTGTAAAATAGCAGGTGTAAAAGGTGTTTTGTCATTCGGAATGGGAATGACATTAAGAGCAGGCAATAGAGAATATTATTATGAAAAATTAGATGAAAATTTTAATGGATTAAAAAGAAAATATATGCAAAAATATGGTTCGGCATATGGACTTAAAAGTGAGAATAATACAAAACTTTCAAATATAATAAAGAAATTTTGTAAAGACAATAATATGTTATATGGGGAAAAACAAATTTTTCCATATGTCTTAGAGTTTGACGATCAAAAAGAACAATTAACTTTATTTGATTAATTTTTTTTAATGCTTGCAATAAAATTGATTATCAATGAATTAATATAATGAAGACACATTTTATTCATTTAACAAAGAAAGGAAGACTTGAAATGAAAAATATGTATGTAAACAAAAAAACAAACAAAATAATAGCTATAACTTTATCATTTCTTATGATATTTTTAGCGGGATGTACACAAAACACTGCACAAGATGAAAAACCAGAAGATGATGCAGTTGTAGAACAGGTATTGCCAGAAGATACAGCTATTGAGGCAAATTTAATTAAACTAGAAGAATTTGAAGGGCAAATTGAAATAATTAATGCAGATGGCATACAGGTTGAAGCAAAAGAAGAAATGAGACTTCAAAGTGGATTTAAAATCTCAACTAGTGCTGGAGCATATGCATTTATTAGTTTAGACGATAGTAAAGCTATAAGACTGGATGGTTTATCTTCTGCTAAAGTTGAAAAAGATGAAAAAAATCTATTAATTTCTCTTGATGCTGGAAAATTGTTTTTTAATGTAACAAATCCATTAGAAACAGATGAAACTATGAATATTAAAACTTCTAATATGGTTACAGGCATTAGAGGAACATCAGGATATTTAGAAGTATATCAACAAGATAATTTGGATATTAGTTTAACTACGATACTTACGGGCGAAGTTGCTGTTAATGCTACGGATTTGCAAGGTCAAGAATTTGCTGAAAATGCTTTGATTTCTGGTCAAACTGCTGTTTATGATTATGATGACGATGATGACCATATAGCTATATTTGATGTTGAACAAGATGAAATTCCAGCATTTGTAAAAGTTGCTATTCTAAATGATGCAGATTTACAAGAAGAAATTAAGCAATCAGCTGAATTTGATATCGATGATTTATTAGACGATGCTGAAAATGAATGGGAACAAGAAAAAAATCAACAGAAATTATCAGATGATGACGATGA
>CAYJKB010000019.1:29953-33946 GCA_964370625.1 uncultured Oscillospiraceae bacterium
ATGATGACGATGATGATGACAATGATTTGAATGAAAACGATGATGACGATGATGATACAGATGATTTAGACGATAATGACGATATAGATGACAACAATGACGATGCAGATGATGTTGACGATGATTTAGATGATAATGATATAAACGAAACTGACGATGACAATGACACTACACCAGATGTAAAGGATGATATGGATGACGATTTACAAGATGATGTCATTGATACAAGTGCAAACAATGATGATGACGAAGAAATCGAAATAGAACAACCAGAAATAGAAGATGAAGATAGCGATGACGAAGAAGATAATCAAGACGATGAAGAAGATGATGATGACAAATAAATCATAAAAAACTTGGAGGAATGAAAATATGAAATTTGGAGCTTTTTCAATAAGTTTATCGGTTAAAGATTTAGTAGTATCTAAAGAATTTTATGAGACTTTAGGCTTTACTCAATTAGGTGGTGACATATCTATGAATTATTTGATTATGAAAAATGAAAATGCAATAATTGGGTTATTTCAAGGAATGTTTGAAGGAAATATATTAACTTTTAACCCTGGTTGGGATGAAAATGCACAAGAAGTAAATCCATTTACAGATATCAGAACACTTGAAACTAAGCTTCAAGATAAAGGTATAGAATTTATTTCACATACAGATAAAGAAACAGCACAAGGTCCTGCAAACTTTATGATGTGTGACCCTGATGGGAATGTAATTCTTGTAGATCAACATAGATAATAAAAATTTAAGAGTGTGTGACACTTTGTGTCACACACTCTTAAAACTAAGAAGAATTTGTTTTATAGGTTGTGGTGAAAAATTGTTTCACTACAGCCTTTTTTGTGTATAAAATTCAAGTGAAAGCAAATACTGTTGAAATGGAACTATTAATATTTAGCTAGTTTTATTATTTAAAAGTAATTAAAAAAATAATTGAAACTCATTTTTGTTATAGGCTATTAATCCATCTTTTTGCATTTTTGAAAGTTCGTTTGATAGGGCACTTCTATCTGCACATAAAAAATTAGCTAGTTCTTCTCTATTAAATGGAATTTTAAATTTTTTTAAACCATTTGAAGTAAAATTAAAATAAGCAATGATTTTTTCTCTTAAAGTTTTTCTGGAAATTATATCTATTCTCTGATTTAAATAAAGACCTTTTCTAGCAATAATTTTCAACATATTTGAAATTAATTTTTGATGAAATTGGCAGGCAGAACCACATGTAGATATAATTTTTCTATAATTAAAGAAGATTATAGAGCTATCTATATCACAATAAATTGAAACAGGGCTATGAAAAATATCAGCACAAGCAAAGATTTCACCGAACATATCACCTTGATATACTTCTGTAATAATAATTTCATTTCCATTAAGATCTGTCTTAATAACTTTAACAGAGCCAGAAACCACGATACCAATTAACTCAATATTATCACCTTCATGTAATATAAATTCATTCCTTTTATATTCTTTTTCAGTTGTACCAATACAATTTAGAATTGAATTTAGTGTGGATATTGAAATACCATCAAAAAGTGGATTTTTTAAAATTTGTTGCAAACTATTTTTCATAATACTCCTTTTCGTTGTATAAACAACGGACTTGTTGTATTTATTTTATTATAATGAAGTCATGTTAGTCAAGCATTATTTTGAAATAAAGCAAAAAGTCAGTACAGATAAAGTGATTGAAATATGAAAGGATAGATAAAAATGAGCAGAAAAATTATAACTATTGATGAAGAAAAATGTGTAGGTTGTGGATTATGTGCCAATGCATGTCAACAAAGTGCAATAGAGATGGTAGACGGAAAAGCAAAAGTTGTTCGTGATGATTATTGTGATGGGATTGGAAATTGTCTTCCAGTTTGTCCTGTAAATGCAATTAGTTTTTCAGATAAAGATGTAATCAATAAAGAGGCATCAGAAGCTCCTCGTGGATGTCCTGGAAGTAATTCGAAAGTAATAAATAAAGCTGTAGAAAGTCCAAAAATTAAAAACGTGGAAGCTACTTCAGCGCTTAGACAATGGCCTGTGCAAATCAAATTGGTACCATTAAGAGCGCCATACTTTGAAAACGCAAATTTATTAATAGCAGCAGATTGTACAGCTTATGCATATGCTAATTTTCATAGCGAATTTATGCAAGGGAAAATAACATTAATAGGTTGCCCGAAACTTGATGAAGGTGATTATACAGAAAAACTTACACAGATAATTTCGAATAATAATATTAAAAGTTTAACTATAGTAAGAATGGAAGTTCCATGTTGTGCAGGAATTGAAAATGCTGCTGTAAATGCACTTAAAAATAGTGGTAAATTCATACCTTGGCAAGTTGTAACACTATCAATAGATGGTAATATTTTAGATAAATAGATTAGGAGAATTTTTAAAATGAAAGAAATGTTTTGTTATCAATGTGAACAAACTGCACATAATACTGCTTGTGAAGGGAAAAGTGGTGTTTGTGGCAAAAAATCTGACAATGCAAATTTACAAGATGCATTAACAGGTGCCTTGATTGGTTTGTCATGTACACTAAACGAAAGCAAAAAAACAACACAAAATACAGCTAAAATTGTAATTGAATCACTTTTTACAACTGTAACAAATGTAAATTTCAACAATGAAACATTAGATGCAGAGATTGAAAAAGTTCATAAAGAACAAAAAAATTTAAGCAATGATGGTAAAATAGCTGATGATTATGATATGAATCTATTATGGCAAGCAAATGAAGATATACGTTCATTAAAATCATTGATTTTATTTGGAATTAGAGGCATGGCGGCATATGCTCATCATGCGATGGTATTAGGATATGAAAGTGATGAAGTAAATGATTTTTTATATAAAGCATTGTATTATGTGGGAAATGATTTTTCAATAGATGAATTGTTGCCAGTAGTCCTTGAAGTGGGAAAAATTAATTTGCTATGTATGGAGCTTTTAGATAAAGCAAATACAGAATCTTATGGAATTCCTGTCCCAACAGTTGTACCACTGACAATAGAAAAAGGACCGTTTATTGTAGTTAGTGGACATGATTTATTAGATTTAAAGCTACTTTTAGAACAAACAAAAGATAAAGGAATAAATATCTATACACATAGTGAAATGTTACCAGCACATGCTTATCCAAAACTTAAAGAATACTCACATTTAAAAGGGAATTTTGGCACAGCATGGCAAAGTCAACAAGTAGAATTTCATAATATTCCAGCACCAATTTTATTTACAACAAACTGTTTAATGCCTGTGAGAGAAAGCTATAAAGACCGAGTTTTCACAACTTCTGTCGTGTCATATCCCGAACTTGTACATGTTGGACAAGATAAAGATTTTTCAAAAGTAATTGAAAAAGCATTAGAATGTGGAGGATATGCAGAAGATAAAGAAATGACAGGGATTAATGGTGGTAAAACTGTTATGACTGGTTTTGCACATGGAACTGTATTAGCTATTGCAGATAAAATTGTGGAGCATGTTAAGAGTGGAAAAATCAAACATTTCTTCTTAGTTGGAGGTTGTGATGGAGCAGCACCTGGAAGAAGTTACTATACAGATTTTGTAAAAAATTCGCCTAAAGATAGCTTGATTTTGACACTTGCTTGTGGAAAATATCGTTTTAATGATTTAAATTTAGGAGAAATAGAAGGAATTCCAAGAATTTTAGATATGGGTCAATGTAATGATGCTTTTAGTGCTATAAAAGTTGCAGTTGCATTAGCACAAGCGTTTGAATGTAGTGTGAATGATTTACCACTTTCAATGGTATTATCTTGGTATGAACAAAAAGCAGTAGCTATTTTATTAACACTGCTTCACTTGGATATTAAAAATATATTATTAGGACCAACATTGCCAGCATTTATTTCGCCAAATGTGCTTAATATATTAGTTGACAATTATGGTATAGCTCCAATAAGCACACCAGAAGCTGATTTAAAAAAGATTTTAGGTTAAGATTAGAAA
>CAYJKB010000020.1:0-33814 GCA_964370625.1 uncultured Oscillospiraceae bacterium
TTATAATAAACGTATTGAAAATATTTTATGTGAGGGGTGAAGGTATGAATGCAAATTCAAACGCAGATGTTGCAAAAGTATTTAAAGCTTTATGTGATGAAAAGCGTCTAGGTATTATAGAATTATTACGTGATGGTGAAAAATGTGCTTGCGTGTTGACAGATCTCACTGATATTAAACAATCAGCTTTATCATACCATATGAAAATTTTATGTGAATCTGGGCTAGTTACAGGATACCAAAACGGCAAATGGATGAATTATTCATTAAGCCCTGAAGGCAGCAAAAGAGCAGCACAGCTTTTACTTGAAATAACACAACCAAATACAAAACAGACACCAAATAGCATATATTTAGATAAACTTGAAAATGCTTCGTGTTAAATTTTATAAAGTCCATCAGATTGATGGATTTTAATTTAAAGCTAAGATTAAAAATTTTTGATGTGAAAATATAATACTAAATTAAAGGAGATTCGTAAAATGAAAATTATTATTATTGGGGCAGTAGCGGCAGGCACTTCAGCAGCAGCAAAGGCACGTAGAAATGATGACAAAGCACAGATAAAGATATTTGATAAAGACACTTTTATATCTTATTCTGGATGCGGTATGCCTTATTATATAGGGGGAGAAATAGAAGAATTTGATACTCTATCACCAAGAGACCCTGCGTTCTTTAAAAAGAAGTATGATATTGATGTTTTTATCGGTCATGAAGTTTTAGAAATTAACAAGGATAATAAAACGCTTACAGTAAAGAATTTATCAACAGGTGAGAATTTTACAGAAAGCTATGACAAGCTAGTTTTAGCGACAGGCGCAACAGCATTTAAACCAAATATTGATGGAATTCACAAAGAAAATGTATTTTTCATGCGTAATATGAATGATACAGCAAAAATCAAAAATTTCATTACATTAAATAAACCAAAATCAGCTGTAATAGCTGGTACAGGATTTATCGGACTTGAAATGGCTGAGAACTTAAAAAATCTAGGGTTAGATGTAAAAATAGTTGAAGTAGCTTCTAAAATCACACCGAATTTAGATGAAGATATGGCAAAATTACTTGAAAATAAGCTGACAAAATATGATATTGAAGTATTAAAAGACACGAAAATACTTAAAATCTCTGATAATAAAGTTGAACTTTCGACTGGAAATCAACTTGACGCAGATATTGTGATTTTAGCTACTGGTGTAAGACCTAATACGACTTTAGCACAAAGTATGGGTATAGAGCTTGGTGTAAGTGGTGCGATAAAAGTAAATAAAAAAATGCAAACTAATATCGCTGATGTATACGCTTGTGGAGATTGCATTGAAACTTTTTCATCGATAAATGAAGCTCCAGTGTATAGACCACTTGGAAGCACAGCAAATAAAACAGGTAGAATAGCTGGAGATAGCTTATCTGGGGGTTCTCTTGAATATAAAGGAAATTTATCAACAGGGATTTTCAAAGTTTTTGATTTGGCTGTAGCGTCTACTGGTTTATCTCAAAGCGAAGCTATAAAACAAGGCTTTAATGTCGAAGTTTGTCATAACATTAAACCAAATAAGCCTGAATACATGGGTGGCAAAGAAATGATTATCAAAGCCATTGCAGATAAAGATACAGGAAGATTATTAGGTGTACAAATCGTAGGTAACGAAGGTGTTGATAAACGAATTGATGTATTTGCAACATTAATTACGTATAAAGCGACAGTAGATGAACTTTTCCATATTGACCTTGCATATGCACCACCGTTTTCAACAACAAAGGATCCAGTGCATTACACAGGTATGATATTAGATAACGCAATTTCACAAAATCGACCACTTATTACATCAAACAACCTTAAAGATTTAGGCGATGATGTACAATTAATTGATGCACGTAGCAATGATGATTATACTAAAAAAGGTACAGTTGAAAATGCTGTAAATATCCCGCATGCAAAACTTCGTGATGGACTAAAAGATTTAGATAAATCAAAACCAACTGTTACATTCTGTAACAAAGGTGTAACAGGGAATGCTGCACAAAATATACTGATTGGTAATGGATTTGAAAAAGTATATAACCTTTCTGGTGGTCATAAATTCTATAAAGAAAGCAAATAATATAAAGTATAGGTGATAGAAGTGAAAGAACAAAAAAATCAAGGTATCAGTTTTTTTGAAAGATATCTTACAGTTTGGGTAATTTTATGTATGATAGCAGGGGTGCTTATTGGAAAATTTTTGCCAGCGATCCCTGAATTTTTAAGCAATCTTGAATATGCGAATGTATCAATTCCAATAGCTATTTTAATTTGGCTTATGATATATCCAATGATGCTAAAAGTAGACTTTAAAAGCATTAAAAACGTTGGGAAAAATCCAAAAGGACTTATTGTAACATGGATTACAAACTGGTTAATAAAACCGTTTACAATGTTTGGAATTGCATATATATTTTTCTTTGTAATATTCAAAGCGTTTATAACACCAGATTTAGCAACAGATTATCTAGCAGGAGCTGTGCTTTTAGGTGCTGCACCTTGTACAGCGATGGTTTTTGTTTGGAGCCATTTAACAAAAGGTGATGCAGCATATACAGTTGTGCAAGTTGCGACGAATGACCTTATTATATTAATTGCATTCACTCCAATAGTAGCACTTCTTTTAGGTGTAACAGGGGTAAAAGTTCCTTGGGATACACTGATATTATCAGTTGTATTATTCGTTGTAGTGCCTCTATCAGGTGGGATTATCACAAGAACGGTTATGACTAAGAAAAAAGGAATTGAATATTTTGAAAAAAAATTCATACCTAAGTTTTCAAATGTAACTATAGTAGGATTACTATTAACACTTACAATTATTTTCTCTGTTCAAGGCGAAGTAATTGTTGAAAACCCATTTCATATTGTGCTAATTGCAATACCACTAATTATACAAACAGTTTTAATTTTTGCAATTGCATATTTTGCATCTAAAGGATTAAAATTACCGCATAATATAGCAGCGCCGGCTGGAATGATTGGTGCATCAAACTTTTTTGAGCTATCAGTAGCTGTAGCAATTTCGCTATTTGGAGCTGAAAGTGCTGTAGCATTAGCTACAATAGTAGGTGTGCTTGTAGAAGTTCCGGTTATGTTAATGCTTGTGAAATTTGCAAATAATACTAAACATTATTTCCCAGAAAGCAAGAACGAAGCAAGTTAAAATATTAGTTATAATCATTTTAAAGCTGAAACTTAATTGAAAATAATATGTAAGGTGCAATGCAAATGCGTTGCACCTTATTTTATGTGTTTTGGAAACGACGGAAGCAAATTAAAAAAATGATATAATTAGTAAAAAAATGTTGTATTTGCAGTGAAAATAATATACACTTATAAGGTAGGAATAAAAATAGAAATGAGGTAATGAAATACATGAAAAATAAATTTTACAAAAAAATATTAAAAGGTTTAAGCGTTTTGTCTTGTGTGCTAATGCTAGGTGCTTGTTCTATAAATGCTCAAAATATTGATGAAGAACATGAAATATCAGATGGTGATGTGTTTTACATAGATGATATTAAAGTTACAGTTGATTATATTCCAGAAGAAAATATAGGAAGACCTGGTGAAGAACGAGAAATAAAATGGCTTGTAATTCATGAAACTGGAAATACAAGAGAAGGTGCTGATGCTAGTGCTCATAATGAATATCTACAAAATGAAACTGACGAGACAGAAATTTCATGGCATTACACAGTAGATGATAGCGAAATTTACATACATTTACCGGATAACGAAAATGCATACCACGCTGGAGATAAAATGGTTGACGGCGGAGGAAATAAAAATGGTATAGGTGTAGAACTTTGTGTAAATGAAGATGGAGATTTTGAACAAACATTAGAAAATGGAGCAAAATTATTTGCATACTTATTACATAAACATGACTTAACTATTTTTGATGTAAAAACTCATCAGGATTTTTCAGGGAAATTATGCCCGGAAACACTGATAGAAACAGGAAGATTAGATGAATTTAAAGATATGATTAGGGCAGAATATATTGCGATGTCTGATGAAGAATTTGATGAAGAACTTATGATAGAAGCAAGTAATCCGGAATAAGTATTGTAAAATTCACAAAAATTTGATATAATGTTATGTACAGCTTTTTTGGATGATGTATATTTTATTATAATAAATTCACTGGGGGAATACGAATGGATAATAAGCGTTTGAAAAAAATGCTACAGCCACGTTTTGGATTATATTTTATAGCAATTTTAGCGTTTACTGCAATGAGTTTAATTTACTCTATAGAAGTGTTTTTAGTTGAAATCATATTATGCCTTATAATTTGTTTATATCATTTTAGCACAGGACACTCTAGATATAAGGAAATAACTGGTTATATTGATAATATAACGTTACAAATCAGCGCAGCTACAACTCACGCTATAGCAGATTTTCCAATCCCTGTTTTGATTACAACAGCAGCTACAGGGAATGTTATATGGCATAATGATGAATTTTCTAAGATCATTGAAGATGATGGTGGACTTTTTCAAAAAAATGTCAAAGATGTTATAGAAGGTTTTGAAACAAATTGGGTTATGGATGGAAGAAATATCTATCCGAATGAACTTAAAATCTTAAACCGTTATTTTACGGTGTATGGCAATATTGCAAGCGTATCAGAAGATACAGAAACGCTTTTGATAATGTACTTTTTAGAATCAACTGAAAAAGTAGAAACTCTAGAATTATTTGCAAAAACAAGGCCAGTTGTGTCAATTATTGCAATAGACAACTTTGATGAATTGCTTAAAAATGCAACAGATTCAGAAAAATCTTCGCTTATCGCAAAAGTTGATAAAAAAATTGGTGAATGGGCTAAGAAAACAGATGGTATACTTAGAAAATATGATAGTGCTAGATATATTTATATTTTTGAAGATAAAAACCTAACAGAACTAATTGAAGAAAAATTCTCGATTTTAGATAGTGTGCGTACAATAACAAGTGCTGAAGGAATAAATACGACACTTAGTATCGGTATCGGTAAAGATGGAGAAAGCTTTGATGAAAAATTCCGTTTTGCAGCATTAGCACTAGATATGGCTTTGTCACGAGGTGGAGACCAAGTTGTAATTAAAAATAAATTTGCTTTTGAATTTTTCGGTGGTCACTCGAAAGAAGTTGAAAAGCGTACAAAAGTTAAATCACGTGTTATGGCAAATGCTTTAAAACAGCTTATGATTGATAGTTCAAAAGTTTATGTAATGGGGCATAAAGTATCTGATATTGATAGCTTAGGTGCAGCTGTAGGTGTAGTTGTTGCTGCTCGTGAATGTCAAAAACCTGTTAGAATTGTAATTGATAAAACAAAAACTCTTGCAACACCAATGATTCAAAAACTGTTAGCTGCAGAAGAATATAAAGGTGTGTTTATCACGCCAGAAGATGCCATGCTAGAAGCTGATAGTGATACACTTTTGGTGGTTGTAGATACGAATAGACCTGATTTTGTTGAAAGCCCTGAATTATTAGAGTCTGTAAACAAGGTAGCAGTTATAGATCATCATAGGCGTGCAGCAAGCTATATTGAAAATTGTGCTGTAAATATGCATGAACCTTATGCTTCATCTGCAAGTGAACTTGTGGCTGAACTTTTGCAATATATCATTGAAAACAAGCGTCTTTTAAGACTAGAGGCAGAATGTCTATTAGCTGGGATTTTCCTTGATACAAAAGGGTTTACAATTAAAGCCGGTGTGCGTACATTTGAAGCTGCAGCATACTTAAAACGTGCTGGAGCTGATATGGTTGAAGTTAAAAAACTATTCCAAAATAGTTTTGATGCATATATGCAAAAACAAAGAATTATTGCTTGTGCAAAATATTTAAAGCATAACGTAATTGTTGCAGTTGCAGATTTTGATGTAGGACGTGAAAGTGCTGCACAGGCTGCAGATGAAATGCTAGGCATAGCAGAAGTAGATGCTACATTTATCGTTTTCATAAACAATATGGATGTAATTATTTCTGCAAGATCACTTGGAGGAGTTAATGTTCAAGTAATAATGGAAAAGCTTAACGGCGGAGGCAACTTAACTGCTGCTGGTGCTCAAATCGAAAATGGAGACATATATCAAATAGAAGAAAAACTTGAAGTAATAATTAGCGAATATTTTGATAAAAATAATCTTAAATAAATTTGGAGGCAAACATGAAAGTAATTTTACAACAGGACGTTAAAGGACATGGAAAAAAAGGGCAAATGGTTGAAGTATCTGATGGATATGCTAGAAACTTTTTAATGCCACGTAAACTTGCAGTTGAAGCAAATAATAATAATGTAAACCTAATGCGTCAAGCTGACGAAGCTAAACAACGTAAAATAGATTTAGATAGAGCGGCAGCTAAAGAAATTAGCACAAAATTAGAAAGCATAACAGTTAAAATTTCAGCAAAAGGTGGCACAGGTGGCCGTTTGTTTGGAGCTGTTACATCTAAAGAAATTGCTGAAACATTAAAATCACAACATAATATTGCAATTGATAAACAAAAAATTGCAATGGAAGACCATATCAAAACTTTCGGAGGACATTCTGTAAAAGTTAAATTATACACAGATGTTCAAGGAACTATTAATGTAATGGTTGTAGAAGGTTAAATTTTAAATACACAATCGCAAAACGGAGAATAAAATTTCAAAGTTTTGCGATTTATAAATTTTAATAACAAAAATATAATTAAGGTGAAAAAATGGACGAGTTACTTGCAAGGCAAATGCCAAATAGTATAGAAGCAGAACAAGCAGTTATAGGGTCAATGTTGATTGACCCTGTTTGTGTTCCAGAAGTTATTGAATTATTAAAACCACAAGATTTTTATGCAGAAGAAAATGCCAGAATATTTGAAACTATATTTTCAATGTTTACAAATTCAGCAAAAATTGATGCAGTTACAGTTCTTAATGAACTTAAATTATTAGGTTATTATGATGAGTCTGGTGGAAGAGCATATTTAATTCAATTAATGGATATAACACCTACAGCTGCAAATGTTCGTGAATATGTTTCAATCGTGCGAGATAAAAGCATGTTGCGTTCTGTGGCTTCGGTGTGTGCTGAAATTTCAAATCTTGCGTTTGAAGGTGCAGGAGCTGCATCGGACATAGCAGAAATTGCAGAGCAGAAGATTTATTCTGTTCGTCATGGCAGAGAAATTAAAGGGCTTACACATATTAAAAATATTATTATAGACCTTTATGCAAATCTTGATGAACTTGCACGTGATGGAGGAAAACTGCCTGGCATTCCGACAGGGTTTACAGACCTTGACTTTATGTTGACAGGATTAAACAAGTCAGATTTAATCCTAGTTGCTGCACGTCCTGGTATGGGTAAAACTAGTTTTGCTATGAATTTAGCACTTGGAGCAGCTAAAAAAACTGATAAAAACATAGCAGTTTTTCAGCTTGAAATGTCAAAAGACCAGCTTGCTTCTCGTTTTTTATCTAATGAAGCTTTGATAGATTCACGTAAACTTAAAACAGGTGAGCTTACCGAAGATGATTGGATTAAAATTGCAAGGGCATCGAATGTATTATCTAAAACTAAGATATTTATAGATGACAACCCAGCTATCACAGTAGCAGAAATTAAGGCAAAATGTCGCCGAATGGGCGATGATTTAGGGCTTATTGTAATTGACTATTTGCAACTTATGCAATCAGGGAAAAAAAGTGATAATCGTGTGCAAGAAGTATCAGAAATTTCTCGTTCACTTAAAATTATGGCAAAAGAACTTAATGTACCTGTTGTGTGTCTATCGCAGCTATCTCGTGCATCAGAACAACGTGCAGATAAAAGACCAATGTTGTCAGACCTTCGTGAATCAGGTGCTATTGAACAAGATGCTGATATTGTGCTGTTTCTATATCGTGATGATTATTATAATGAAGATAGCGAAGAAAAGAATGTAGCTGAAGTTATAATTGCTAAAAACCGTCATGGTTCAACAGGGACAGCTAAACTTCAATGGATTGGTCAGTTTACTACATTTGCAAATCAGGAGAAAAACCATATTTCATGATAAATATTGTAAAACAAACTATTTTAGAACATCAAATGATACAAAAAGGGGATAAAGTTTTATGTGCTTTATCCGGTGGGGCAGATTCAGTTGTAATGACTTTAGCACTAATTTATCTGTCGAAACAAATGGAATTTACAATTTGTGCTTGTCACTTAAATCATGATTTGCGTGGACAAAATGCAGAAAGTGACGCATTATTTTGTGAAAAATTTTGCAAAGAACATCAAATTGAGTTTATTTGCGAAAAAGTATCTGTTGAAGTCTATGCAAAAGAGCATAAAAAGTCGATAGAACATGCAGCACGGGAAGTTCGTTATGATTTTTTTGAAAGAACACTTAAAACGCTTGCTGCAAACAAAATTGCTACAGCCCATAATGCAAATGATGTTGCTGAAACTATGATAATGAACTTAACTCGTGGTACAGGAATTGTAGGACTCTGCTCTATTCCGAAAATACGAGGAAACATAATTCGCCCGTTAATTGAAACTTCTAGAAATGAAATTGAAAAATTTGCTAAGGAAAATAACATTCAATATGTTACAGATGAGACAAATTTGGATATAATTTATACAAGAAATAAAATTAGGCACAACGTAATTACAGAGTTATGTAATATTAATAGTGGATTTATAAAAAATATAAATAAAACTACAAAATTACTTAATCAAGATGCTGATTTCTTAGAAAATATAGCTGCTGTAGAAATGGAAAATAATTGTATTGAAACGGAAAAAGGATATTATATCAAAGTTTTTGATATAAATTGCTTGCATATTGCGATATCTTCACGTATAATCAGAAATATGTATGAAAAAATATCACATGATGTAAATAACCTTTCTATGGTTCAAGTAGAAAGCATATTAAATCTGTGCAAGAGCGATAATGTTTCAGCAAGTTTGGAGCTGCCGAAAAATATTATTGTTCGTAGGCAGTATGATATGATTTTCATGGAAAAAATAGAAATAGATGAAGAAAACAATGAAATTAACAAAGTTCATATAAAACTTGGAGAAGTTTATAGCTTTAAAAGAGGAAAAATAGAATTTTGTATAAAAAAAATTGAAAAAGCTGAAAAAGTTAACAAAAAAGTAAATAATTTTTATATATCTTGTGATAAAATAAATGTTGATAAACTATATATCCGAACTAGGATTACACATGATAAAATAAAACTATCACATAAAACAGGCACAAAAACACTTAAAAAATTATTTATTGAGAAGAAAATACCAAAAATTATACGTGATGAAATTTTGATATTATGTGATGATATCGGTATTATTGCAGTATGTGATTTGGGTGTTGATATTAATCGAACATCAGATAAAGATGATTTAAAGATAGAATTTAAAACCAAAGGAGAACAACAATGAAAGATGATATCAAAGAAGTTTTGCTATCTGAACAACAAGTTTTAGATAAAGTTGCGCAGTTAGGCAAACAAATAACAGAGGATTTTCAAGGGAAAGAACCAATAATAATAAGTGTACTTAAAGGTTCATTTGTATTTATGGCAGATTTAGTAAGACATATTGACTTATATTGTCAAGTGGATTTTATGTCAGTTTCTAGTTATGGAAATAGCACAAAATCTTCTGGGGAAGTTAAAATCGTAAAAGACCTTGATACTTCGATTGATGGCAGAGATATTATTATAGTTGAAGATATTCTTGATAGTGGACAAACTTTAAGCTATATCTTAGAAGTATTTAAAGCTCGTGGAGCAAAAAGTATTTCGCTTTGCACTTTATTTAACAAACCAGCGAGACGAAAAGTGGAAGTTAAAATTGATTATGAAGGTTTCGTTATTCCTGATGAATTTGTTGTGGGTTATGGACTTGATTATGCTGAAAAATACCGTAACTTACCATTCGTTGGAATACTAAAACCATCAGTTTATGGTGAATAATTTTATATAGAAGAAAGGTGGGGAAATCACTTTGAATAACAATAGTAATAGTGGCAATAATAACAATAATAATGGCAGAAAAATGAAGGGCTTTGGTGTTTATTTATTAGTAATTCTAATGCTGTTTAGCGTAGTTAGTATTATGTTAAATCAAAATACACCTGATAAGCTAACCTATTCAGATATTTATACATTAT
This sequence comes from uncultured Oscillospiraceae bacterium, assembly GCA_964370625.1. Taxonomy (GTDB): domain Bacteria; phylum Bacillota; class Clostridia; order Oscillospirales; family Butyricicoccaceae; genus CAYJKB01. Next base: position 10,193 of record CAYJKB010000020.1, read on the forward strand.
TTGAAGAAGAGCAAGTAAAATCCTTTGCAATTAATGGAAATGATTTAACAGCAGAGCTTCAAAATAACACTATAGTTCAGTATACAATACCTACGCAATATCATTTTATATTTCAAGCAGATTTAGGGCAACTAATTTCTCAGCAATATGAAGATGGTATTATCACAGAATATGATTATATCGAACCAGTTGGAGTGCCTTGGTGGGCTGGAATTATCCCATATGTAGTTCTAATTGTATTGTTTGGACTATTCTGGTACTTTATGGTTAATAGACAAGATGGTTCTGGTGGCGCTAGAGGTGCTATGAATTTCGGAAAATCTAGAGCAAAACTTGCAACAGATGATAAGAAAAAAGTAACATTTAAAGATGTTGCTGGTGCTGATGAAGAAAAAGCAGAACTTGAAGAAATTGTCGAATTCTTAAAAAATCCTAAGAAATTCTCGGATTTAGGTGCGAGAATTCCTCGTGGTGTGCTACTTGTAGGCCCTCCGGGGACAGGTAAAACACTTATTGCTAAAGCTGTAGCTGGCGAAGCGGGTGTGCCGTTTTTAACTATTTCTGGTTCTGATTTTGTAGAACTTTATGTTGGTGTTGGTGCATCTCGTGTGCGTGATTTATTTGAACAAGCAAAGAAAAATGCTCCAGCTATCGTATTTATTGATGAGATAGATGCAGTAGGTCGTCATCGTGGTGCAGGTCTTGGTGGTGGTCATGATGAACGTGAGCAAACACTGAACCAACTTTTAGTAGAAATGGATGGTTTCGCTGGAAATGAAGGTGTAATCATAGTTGCGGCTACTAACCGTCCTGACATTTTAGACCCAGCACTTCTTCGTCCAGGCCGTTTTGACCGTCAAGTTTTCGTAGGTGTACCAGATATTAAAGGTCGTGAAGAAATTTTAAAAGTTCACGCAAGAAATAAAAAGTTTGAACCAGAAGTAACTTTTGATTCTGTAGCTAAAACTACAGCAGGATTTACAGGGGCAGATCTTGAAAACCTATTAAATGAAGCAGCTCTTCTAGCAGCTCGTAGCAATAAAGAAATGATTTCACTTGAAGACATTGAAAAATCATTCCTTAAAGTAATTATGGGTGCGGAAAAGAAAAGTCGTGTAATGAGTGATAAAGAAAAGAAACTTACAGCTTATCATGAAGCAGGCCATGCTATAATTACAAAACTTATGAAAACTCAAGACCCTGTGCATACAATTTCGATTATTCCACGTGGTAGAGCAGGCGGATTTACTATGAGTTTGCCTCAAGAAGATAAATATTACAGCTCTAAAAATGAAATGCAAGAAAGCATTGTTGTGCTATTAGCAGGGCGAGTGGCTGAAAAAATTACTCTTGATGATATTTCAACTGGTGCTTCTAATGACATAGAAAGAGCAACGAAAACAGCTCGTGCAATGGTTACTAAATATGGTATGAGTGATAGAATTGGGCCTATTAACTATGTTAATGAACAAGGCGAAGTATTCTTAGGGCGTGATTTTAACGCTTCAAGGAACGTATCAGAAGTAGTTGCTGCCGAAATTGATGCAGAAATCAAAGCATTTATTGATAAAGCGTATGTTTCTTGTGAAAAACTACTTCGTGAAAACATGGAAATCCTAGTAAATATTTCTGAATTTTTAATTCGTAATGAAACTATGGATGGAGAAAGTTTTGAAAAAATGTTCCATGGAGAACATGTTCCTGATACTAAAAAAGTAGAGGAAAAGAAAGAAATATCAGAATTTGCAGCAGCAAGCAGTGAAGATGAGCAAGAAAAAACTGAAACAGCTGAAGTTTCTGAACAAAATAATGAAGAAAATGTTGTTAGCCTTGAAAAAACAGAGCAAACTGAAGAAGTAGAGAAAACTGAACAAGCTGATGACAGCGAAAATAAAAACTAATTATTAAATACAATAGATTATTTTAGGGTGGATATAATTTCGCCCTAAAATAAATCTTTAAATCACATGATTTTACAACTTTTTTACTTATATAGTTTAATATATGTTCAGTTATATTGATATTTTTATAATTTATTTTTCGGATAACAAAAAATATAAGATCTTGTAAATTAAATTTTTGATTGTAATTTCAGAAAAGATGTAGTATAATATATTAGTCTCAAATAATATCTTATAAGGCTGCACTAGTTGGGGCGTTAGTGGTGCCTTGTAACCTGTCACCCACTTTAGCAGGAATGAATTCCTATTTGAGGGCAGTAAGTGTGTCTTTGTTAAGTAAATATATGTGTTGATATTATGATCCTACGCAACGGATTACCGTGAACCATGTCAGGCGGGGAACCGAGCAGCATTAAGCGGACTTTTCTGTGTGCCGTAGAGTTATCGTTTTGGAGCATATTTTTACTTTAACTAGATAGGTGAGCTGTTCAAAAATAGGTGTGCAGTCTTATAAGGTATTATTTATTTTGCAGATTGTTTATTGATATAGACAAATCTTGCATAACAAAATTCTTGAAAAATTTAAAACATAGGGGATGGTCTTGACCATTCGGAGCTTAGAAATAATAATTTCTATTCGGAACAGTCAAGACTGTTCCCTAAACTTTATTTTACAGATAATTTGTGATATTAACTTACAGAATGGAGCGATTTTAATGTTCATGGCGTTATATAGAAAATATAGACCACTTACATTTACCGATGTTGTGGGACAAAGCCATATTACGACAACACTTAAAAATCAGCTTAAATCAGATAGAGTATCACATGCATATATCTTTACAGGCACACGTGGTACAGGTAAAACCACTTGTGCTAAAATTTTGTCTAGGGCTATAAACTGCGAAAATCCACAAAATGGAGACCCTTGCAATATTTGTTCGTCTTGTTTAGGGATTTTAGCTGAAAGCATAATGGACGTACTTGAAATTGATGCCGCATCTAATAATGGTGTAGATAATATACGAGATGTACGCGAAGAAACTAGATATACACCAGTTAATGTTAAAAAACGTGTTTATATTATCGATGAAGTACATATGCTATCTACAGGAGCATTTAACGCACTTCTTAAAACTCTTGAAGAGCCACCAGCTCATGTACTTTTCATTTTAGCTACTACAGAAATTCATAAAGTTCCTGCGACGATTTTGTCACGTTGTCAAAGGTTCGATTTCAAAAGAATTGCATCACATGAAATAGAACGTAAATTATTATCTGTTGCCCAAAGTGAAAATATTGATATTACACAAGGTGCTATCACAAAAATTTCACATCTTTGCGATGGAGGAATGCGAGATGCTTTATCAATCTTAGATAGAGTTTCTGCTGATAGAAGTATAATAGTAGATGAAGATGTTGTTGCAACATCTGTTGGAATTTTAACTAATAATGCTGTAATTAAACTTTGTCAAAGCATCATAGATTATGACACAGCTACTGCAATTATGACATTAAACGAACTTTATCGTGAAGGAAGAGAACTTTCATCAGTATTTGAACAGATTTTATCAGTTTTCCGTGATTTATTACTTGTGAAAACAGGAACAACAGATGTATCTCAGCTGATTAGCCCGTTTTATAGTGTCGAATTTTTAAAAGAAATTTCAGATAATATTGAAAACTCAAGATTAGTGCATATTTGTGATGCACTGCTAAAATCAATTTCAGCAATGTCACGTGCTACTGATAAGCATGTAGAAGCTGATATATGTATGATTAGATTATGCTCTAAAATTGATTTAACAGCAAATGCTATGCCTAGCATAAAAAATAGCACTAATGCTAAACCAAAGTCTAGTGAAACAAAAGCAGAACCTGCTCCAAATATTCACGTGGAAGCAATAACAAAAGAGAAAAAACCAAAACCTGTTAAAGTTGAATTTTCTGAAGAAGAATGGAAGAGAATACTAAAAGCTTTAACAGGGAAAATTAATATAGCAGCACTTACAAACCTTAAAATATCATCAAAACTTAATATTAATGATGATATAGCCACAATTGTGGCAGATGACTTTATTACAGCATCTCTTGCGAATGATGCATCGGTTAAATTAGAAATTGTAAAATGTATAAATGAAGTTCTTGATGGAACTTTTAAGCTTAATATCATTGAGCAAGATAAAATAACAGAAGAGACATTTAAAAAAAATAATGATGCTATTAATAAAGTATTAGAAAACGCTAAAAAGCTTGATATAAAGCTTGAAGAAATATAAATAAAACTAGTTTTTAATGGAGGAACATAAAATGAAAAGAAAATTCCCTGGAGGAAATATGGGCGGAATGAATATGAACGATATGATTCGTAAAGCTCAAAAAATGCAAGAAGAAATGGTGAAAGCACAAGAAGAGTTAGCTAACAAAGAATATTCAGCTACAAGTGGCGGTGGTGCTGTTACAGCAACAGTTAGAGGCACGTCTTCACTTACTTCAATCGTAATAAACCCTGAAGTAGTAGATGCTGATGATGTAGAAATGTTACAAGATTTAGTAGTTGCTGCTGTTAATGAAGCATTAAAACAAGCTGAAGAACAAAGTGCTTCAGAAATGAAAAAAGCTACAGGTGGAATGAGTATGCCTGGCCTATTTTAAGTAAAGGCATAAAATATGAAATATTTCGCACCCCCTGTTGAAGATTTAATTGAACAATTTGCAAAACTTCCAGGTATTGGGCTTAAAACAGCTCAAAGGCTTGCGTTTCACATATTATCTGGTACTGTGCAAGACGCTGAAAATTTTGCAAACGCAGTAGTAAATGCTAAAAAATCAGTGTTTACTTGCAAAGTATGTCAAAATCTTACAGATGTTGAAGTTTGCACTGTTTGCAGTGATGAAAAACGTGATAGAAATGTTGTGTGTGTAGTTGCAGACCCAAAAGATGTAATTGCATTTGAACGCACTCGTGAATATCGTGGACTTTATCATGTTTTGCATGGAAATATATCACCACTTAACCATATAGGCCCCGATGATATTAAAATTCGTGAGCTTCTTCACAGAATAGCTGAAAGTGAAATACATGAAGTTATTGTAGCTACAAATCCAGATACAGACGGAGAAGCAACAGCTATGTATATAGCAAGACTTTTAAAACCATTTGATATTAAAATTACTCGTCTTGCATATGGACTTCCTGTTGGAGGTCATTTGGAATATGTTGATGAAATTACACTAATGCGTGCATTAGATGGTAGACGTGAAATATAGTTTAGGACTTATTATATACTTATAGCAAGTGTGAATAGACATGAAAAATGTCTGTTAAGTGCCGAAATCTTCTAAAAATGATGTTAAATCCTCTTTAGAATAAATAGGCATTCCGAGCATGATTTTTTCTTGATCTGCCTGCCTTAGTGTTCGCATGTCAATTTCGGTCACTAAAAAAGGTTCATCTTGATTAGAATTAGAATATATTGCGATAAATGTCCCTTGTGGCTTTGCAATATATAAAGGCTCTAATATTACAGAGGCATTTGGTGTATAAGCATATGTTTGTGGGAATTCTTGTGACACACCTTGTTGTGTAGCGCTAGAAATTATCACCATGCTAATTATGGTCACGAATGTAGATGTTATGGTTATTATACTTTTCATAGTATAGTCCTCGCATTTCAATTAGACTTAATTATACTAATTGTTTCCAAAATTGTATTATTTTATTCATAATATGTTAAATTTTTTATTTAATTGTATGTTATGCTTTGAAATGATATAATATAATTAAAGGCGAAATAGTTTTTATATTTCGCTGTGTTGGTTACATTTAAAATGTAACAATAGGAGGTTAATTTTTTGAGTAAGCAAAAAACAAGCGTTAAGGCAGTTTTTAGAAGAATAATCTTTGTATTGTCTACAATAATCTTGATAGGTATTACAACGGCAGCTATTTGTGGTGTTACATTTGCTATGTACATAAATAACTACATTAGGCCACAAATAACACTTGACCTTACGAATGTTTCAATGAATTTTTCTAGTATTATTTATTATAAAGATAAAAACACTGGCGAATATTTAGAACTTGAGAAAATTCATGGTGCAGAAAATCGTATTTGGGCAAATTTTGAAGAAATACCACAAGATTTAAAAAATGCATTTGTTGCAATTGAAGATAGCAGATTTTATGAACATAATGGTGTAGACTGGATTCGTACACTTGGTGCTGCTGCAAACTGGGTAATTCCTTTTCGTGATGGTTTTGGTGGTGGGTCTACAATAACTCAGCAACTTGTAAAAAACCTAACAGAAGAAAATGACTATTCTGTCACACGTAAAATCAAAGAAATTTTAACAGCATTAGAAGTTGAAGAACAACTTAATAATAAAGATGATATATTAGAACTATACCTTAACCGTATTTATTTAGGTAGACAATCTTATGGTGTTAAAACAGCTGCGATGACATATTTCGGCAAAGATTTAGATGAGCTAAACCTTGCAGAATGTGCAATTTTGGCTGGGATTACGAATAACCCATCTTTATATGACCCGTTTAGATATCCAGAAAATATCAAAAAACGTCAAGAACTTATACTGAAAGAAATGCTAGATCAAGAAATGATAACTCAAGCACAACATGATGAAGCAGTTGCTGCTGAACTTGTCTACAAAGAAGAAGAAAATCAAGTAGCAATTTCAACTCCTCGTTCTTGGTTTGAAGATGAAGTAATTCGTGATGTATTATCAGATTTACAAACAGAGCTTGGATATTCTGAAAGCATGGCAGAAACACTTATGTTCTCTGGAGGACTACAAGTGTATTCTACAGTTGATTTAGATGTACAAGCAGCACTTGATACAGTTTTCGCAGATGAAGAAAACTTCCCTGGTAGAGAAGGCAGAACAGGGCAACTTCCTCAAGCTGCAATGACAATTATGGATCCATATACAGGATATGTTCTTGGTATAGTTGGTGGACGTGGCGAAAAAGAAGCGGATATGATATTAAATCGTGCGTCTCAATCAGAACGTTCTCCGGGGTCATCAATTAAACCTATTTCAGCGTATGCCCCAGCGATTGACCAAGGTTTAATCACACCGTATTCTGTGATTACAGACTCACCGTTTAACTTTACAGGCAGGTCTACAGGTTGGCCGAAAAACAGTAACGGAGTTTATCGTGGTCAAATGACTATTACAAACGCTGTAAAACAATCGACAAATACAATTGCTGTAAAAGTAATTGACCTTGTGTCACCACAAATGTCATATGAATATTTAACTAAAAATTTAGGCATTGATACGCTTGTAGAACGTGAAGTAACTTCAAGTGGAGCAGTTTTATCGGATATTGATTATGCACCACTTGCATTAGGCGGTTTAACTGATGGTGTAACAACTAAAGCTATGACGGCTGCATTTGCACCATTTGTAAATGACGGAATGTATAACCAACCAAAAACCTATACAAAAGTCTTAGATGCAAATGGAAATGTGCTTCTTGATAATGAAACAGAAGCTACTGTAGCATATGAAAATGAAAAAACTTCATACTATATGACATATATGTTAGAACAAGTTGTATCAGGTGGTACGGGTAGTGGTTCAAAAATTGCAAATATGGACACAGCTGGTAAAACTGGTACAACAGATGACAACCATGACCGTTGGTTTGTTGGATATACTCCATATTATGTAGCGGCTACTTGGTTTGGATATGATAAGCCGGAAGTTATAAGTGGTGTATCTCAAAACCCTGCGATGGTACTTTGGAAAGATGTAATGGATATTATCCATGAAGGAAAAGAACCAGCACAATTTAAAGATTACCCTGATAATTTTGTTTCAGCAAGTTATTGTTTAGATAGTGGAATGGCACCCACAGCTGCCTGCAGTGCTGATGTGCGTGGAAGCCGAGTAGCATCAGGCATGTTTCACCCAGATGATGTACCTTCAGAAGCTTGTAATTTACACAAAAGTGTTGAGGTAGATGCAGTTACAGGAATGATTGCTAATGAATACTGCCCTGAAGAAAATATAAAAACTGTAAGCTTGCTTGACCTTACGAGATTATTCTCAACCCAAATTTCACTTCAAGATGAAGGTTATACAGCAACAATCGAAAATGAACCAATAGGAACTGGTGTCCCACCTTATTTACCTGACGGTGGTGTTAAATACAATAAAGTTTGTGATGTTCATAATGTTGATACTCATGCTCAAGAACTTGAAGATGAACTAAAAGAGCAACAAGCAGAAGATGAAGACCCAGAAGCAGGTGGAGTAGACCCTGAAGAACAATACCCGGGGAGTAATATAATACCTGATGTAATTCCTGTTCAGCCTGGCGATGTAGAGACTGAAGAAGATGAAGAAGATACAACTTCACAAACGCTTCCAGACCCAGAAATTACAATGCCATAACTTAATAGTAATATTTAATTTTAAAAATAGGTGTGATACTTTTGTATTGCACCTATTTTATTTTAATAAAACCAAGTGTATATAAATATTATATATTAAATATTTATACTTGTTTTTCCAATAAAATACAAACAAAACAGATGTCTAAAATAAAAAATATATTAAAAAATTCATAATTTATACACTATTTAGAAAATGTCATTATCTATTAGTGACAAAAAAGCATAATCATTTTATTGATTAAACTGTCAATGTGCTATATAATTAATTTAACGAAAGGTTGATTTATTATGGTACCAATAAATGAAAAGAATAAAAACTTAAATTCTCTTACCTCTCGGCAAAAATCAATAATTAAAATTTTAACGAAATTTACAGCTGGAAAGCCTATAACAGTGTCAGCAATTTCAGAAAAATTATCGCTTAGTTCAAGAACAGTTCTTCGTGAAATGGTGCATGTTGAAAAATGGCTAACAGATAACAAATTTAATTTCGTTAGAAAGCCGGGCGTAGGTCTTATTTTACAAGAAAATGTAAATGAAAACATAAGATTGATTAATATGCTTGAAAATGAAGAACCACAAAATGAATATACAAAAGAACAACGCAGATCAAAGATTTTAAGCGAACTTCTACAAAATACAGAGCCGTTTAAATCTTATATCTTTACGACGCAGTTTAAAATATCTGAAACAACACTAAATGCTGATTTAGAATATATTTCAGGCTGGTTATCAAATTTTGGATTAAATTTAGTTAAACGTCAAGGCTTAGGAATTTATTTAGAAGGAAATGAAGTAGGGTTTAGACAAGCTGCAGCACAAGCTGTATTTGAATTTACTCGTGAAGATGATATTTTACATATATTAAAAAGTGATGATGCACAAGAAGAAAATATTTTCTTAGGATTAATAGATTTAGATACATTTAAAAGGGTTGCAAATATTTTAATAGATGTACAACATTACTTTAAAATAAAATATGCTGATAATGCATATATGTTTTTATCAGTTAACATTGCACTTACAGTTCAGCGAATACAATTGCTGCACTTTGCAGAAATAGATAGAGAAAAACTCATTAGCTTACGTTCTTATGATGAATTTGATATTGCTGAATATCTTGCACAAGAATTAAACAATGAGTTCAATTTTAAAATATCAGAAAATGAAATTGCTTTTATTACAATGTACTTATTGAGTCAAAATATAGGTATTAAAGCCAGTCAAGATAAATTGGATTTTAAAAATATCAATATTCGTATGCTTGTATTAATGATGATTTCAAATGTTGAAAAAGAACTTTCTTTAAGTTTTGGAAATGATAAGTTATTAACAGAAGATTTATGCAATCATATGGATAGTGTGATTTCAAGATTATCGGTTGGAATTAAAATAAAAAATTATCAAATACGCATGATAAGGCAAACTTATCCAGATGTATTTTCAGCTTGTGAAATTGCATGCGAGTTATTAAAATCTGTATCTAACACAGCAGAAATTCCAGAAGCTGAAGTGGCATTTATAGCAATGCATTTTTGTGCAGCACTTGAAAGAAAAATCAGTGCTACGAAAAAAATTAGTGTAGCTGTTGTTTGCCCCACAGGAATTAGCACTTCAAGAATGCTTGTTGCAAGCATTAAAAAAGATTTTTCAGAAATAGTAGTTAATGGAACACTATCAGCACTTACACTTGATATAGACCAATTAAAGGATAGAAATATTGACCTTTTGATTTCAACTGTCGAGCTTAAAATTGATTTTCCATATATATGTGTAAATCCGATTTTGCTAGAACAAGATAAAATCTTAATTAGAAATAAGATAAAAAATCTTGATATAGATAATGAAAAAAGGAATATCACAAAGGGAAAAGAACATAATTTCTTGCTAAAAAAAGAAATTACTTACATAGGTAATCTAGGTCAAGGTATACTTGATGTAATGGAAAACTTTGCATTAACTACAGTTTGCACTATTAAAGATAAAACTGAGTTGATTGAAATTTCTTCAAAACTTTTCTGTGAAAATGAAATTGAAGCAAATCATATCTATAATTCATTAAATAGAAGAGAAAAATTAGGGGAAACTTTTATATCCGATATAGATATGTTGTTTTTACATTGCAAAACAGAGTATATTGATACTTGCAGATTTGGATATATTAGAATTATAAATCCACCAATTATAGGTGATAAGAAAATTAGTGGCGCTGTTGTTATGCTTCTGTCAGATAAAAATGATAGTGCATATGCAGATATATTAAGTCAAATAAGTGGATCATTCATTGAAAATCCAAGCTTACTTGATGCAATTAAATCTAAAAATATATCGGATGTTTTATCTGAACTAGATATAATACTCGGTAAATTTTATAAATTGAACATACTTAAAAGATTAGAATGGTAATTTAAGTTAGTTTGTAAATTTTAAAGCTAAAATAGCAGAATGGAGTAAAAAGATGAAAAACGCAATTCAAAGATTCGGCAAATTTTTAAGCGCAATGGTAATGCCTAATATTGGTGCATTTATTGCATGGGGACTTATTACAGCATTATTTATACCAGCTGGTTGGCTTCCAAATGAAAGCCTTGCAACAATGGTTGGACCAATTTTAAGTTATTTACTTCCTGTACTTATCGGTTACCAAGGTGGTAAAATGGTAGGTGGCGATCGTGGCGCAATCACAGGTGCTATTGCTACAATGGGTGTTATCGCTGGTGCACCAGATCAACCTATGCTAATGGGCGCAATGATTATGGGACCTGTTGGTGGTGCTGTAATCAAAGCTTTTGATAAATCAATTCATAATAAAGTTAAAGCTGGCTTTGAAATGCTAGTAAACAACTTCTCAGTTGGTATTTTAGGTATGATTCTTGCTATTATTGGTTTCTATCTAATCGGACCATTTATGGCAGCTGTACTAGCTGTATTATCAGTTGGTGTTGAAGTATTAATTAATAATAACTTACTTCCAATTACATCTATTTTCGTAGAACCTGCGAAAGTATTATTCTTAAACAATGCAATCAACCATGGTTTATTCACTCCGCTTGGAACTGAACAAGTTGCTGAAGCTGGAAAATCTATCATGTATATGCTAGAAGCAAACCCTGGCCCTGGTTTAGGTGTACTTCTTGCTTACTGGATGTTCTCAAAAGATAAAGCAACTAAATCATCAGCTCCTGGTGCTGTTATTATCCACTTCTTCGGTGGTATTCATGAAATCTACTTCCCATATGTTCTTATGAATCCAGTTATTATTATAGCTCCGATTGCAGGTTCTGCAGCGGCTATATTCTTCTATCTAATGACAGGTGCGGGTCTAGTAGGTCCTGCGGCTCCTGGTTCAATCATCGCATTCCTTGCAGTAGCACCTAAAGGCGAAACACTAATAGTATTAATCGGTGTTCTAATAGCAGCAGCAGTTTCTCTGCTTGTTGCAGCTCCGATTGTAAAAATGAGTGGTAGCAAAAGTCTTGATGATGCAAGTGCAAAAATGAAAGAAATGAAAGCAGAATCAAAAGGTCAAACAGCTGAAATTAAAGCTGACGGAACTATTAGCAAAATCGTATTTGCTTGTGATGCTGGTATGGGTTCATCTGCAATGGGTGCTACAAAATTCCGTAATAGAATAGCTGATTTAGGATTAAACATTACAGTTACAAATACATCTGTTGACAATGTTCCAGGTGATGCTGACATCGTTGTGTGTCAACAAGTTCTAGCAGATAGAGCAAAAGCTTCTGCTCCGCAAGCCCAACTTATTACAATTGGTAACTTCTTAGCTGATAGTGCTTTAGATAATCTATATATTACTCTATCACAAATTGGAAATGAAAAACCAGAAATTATATCTTTCAAAAACATTATCTTAGGTTTAAAATCTGAAACAAAAGAACAAGCTATTGAAAGAGCTGGCGGTCTTTTAAATGCGTTAGGTTATGTAGATGCAAGCTATATTGACGCAATGCAAGAAAGAGAAAGACTTGTAACAACTTATATGGGTCTTGGCGTAGCTATACCACATGGTACAGCAGAAGCTAAAGAAAATGTTAAAAACTCTGGTATCGTTGTTCTTCAATATCCAGAAGGTGTTGACTTTGGAGATGAAAAAGCATATCTAGTATTTGGTATCGCTGGTGTTAATGATGAACATCTTGAAATTTTATCAAAAATTGCTGAAACAGTAGATGATGAAAAATTATTAAAAGTATTATCAACTACAAATTCAATTGATGATGTATTAAATATTTTAAAATAATTAAATATCTAGGGCGACTTTTAATAGTCGCCCATAGATTGTATACAAGATATTAATTTGGAGGATAAGTAAAATGAAAAAAGCTATACAAATTGGTGCAGGCAATATTGGACGTGGTTTTATTGGTTTATTACTTGAAAAAGCGGGATACCATGTAGTTTTTGCTGATGTTAATGAAGAAATTATTGGAAAAATTAATCAAGATAAAAAATTTACAGTTCATGTAATGGATGAAGTTTGTAGCACAGAAATACTTACAAATATCAGTGGAGTATTATCGAATAAGCCTGAAATATTAGATGAAATTCAAACTGCTGATATTATTACAACAGCAGTAGGATTAACTATTTTGCCTAGAATTGCAACTACAATAGCAGATGGAATTGCAAAAAGAGAAGAATGTGGAAATACTAGCCCACTTAACATAATTGCTTGTGAAAATGCTGTAAATGGTAGCACAACACTTAAAAATGCTGTTTATGAAAAATTAAGTGATTCACTGAAAAAATTTGCTGATGCGCATGTTGGTTTCCCTAACTGCTCAGTTGATAGAATTGTGCCACCTGTAAAACTTGATAATATTATTGATGTAGTAGTTGAAAATTACTATGAATGGAATGTTGAGCAAGCTGGATTCTGTGGTGAAATTCCTAAAATTGAAGGGATGAACCTAGCAGATAATCTTATGGCTTATATCGAAAGAAAACTATTTACTTTAAATACAGGCCATGCAATTTGTTCATATTTAGGATATATTAGAGGCAAAGAAACTGTAGCAGATAGCATTAATGATGAAGCTATTTATGCAATCGTGAAAGCAGCTATGACAGAAAGCGGCAAAGGACTTGTTAAAAAATATAGCTTTGATGCCGATGCTCATGCAAAATACATTGATAAAATTATTGGACGTTTTAGAAATAAATATCTTGAAGATGATGTAGCACGTGTAGGACGTGAGCCACTTCGTAAACTTTCAGCGACTGACCGTTTAATTAAACCTATGATGACAGCACGTGGCTTTGGTTTTGAAACAGATAATTTAATTTGTGGTATCGGTGCAGCTTTACATTATAATAACTCAGCAGATCCACAAAGTGTTGAGCTACAAAATAAAATCACTGAAAAAGGCGTAGCACAAGCATTTAGCGAAGTTTCTGGTGTAACAGATTCAGTTGTGCTTGAAAAAGTAATGGACGCATATAATAAATTAGCTTAAATTTGTTAAGTAACCTCATTCATATTCCCTTGATATAAAAGTGTGGCTTTTGTCACACTTTTATATTTATCATCAAATAAAATTTTTTTGATATATGTATTGACAAATAAAAATAAAGGGTATATAATCAACTTTGTCAGATAAAAAATATTTGATTTAACATCCATCAATAGATGGTTTTTATTAAAACTAATATATCAAAAAAATTTTATTTGAATTAGTGACATTATTGAAAGGTAGGTTGAATTATGGAAATGTTAAAATCCATTTGGGATATAATTCAATATCAAATTCTAGGCATGAAATGGCTAAATGATGGAGTAGGTAATTTGCTTTTGAGTTTAGGGCTTGACATAGAAGGAAGAGTTGGAGCAAGTGTTCACTTTTTCATATATGATGTAATTAAGATAACAATACTTCTTTGTTCATTAATTTTCTTTATCTCATATATACAAAGCTTTTTTCCACCAGAACGAAGCAAAAAAATATTAAGCAGATTTAAAGGAATATGGGCAAATATCGTATCAGCACTTTTGGGAACAGTTACTCCGTTTTGCTCATGTTCATCAATTCCACTTTTCATGGGATTTACAAGTGCAGGACTTCCGGTTGGTGTAACTTTCAGCTTTTTAATATCTTCGCCAATGGTAGATTTAGGTAGCCTTGTATTGCTTATGGGAATATTCGGGCCACGTGTTGCTGTAGTTTACGTGCTTGTAGGGCTTACAATTGCTGTTATCGGTGGAACACTTCTTGATAAATTAGGTATGCGACGTTATGTTGAAGATTTTGTGCTTAACGCAGGTAGCGTAGATATTGAAGCACAAGAAACACTTACAATACATGATAGACTTCTTTATGCTAAAGAGCAAGTTGTAGAAACATTTAAAAAAGTATTTCCATATATTCTAGTGGGTGTGGGTATTGGTGCTGGAATTCATAACTGGATACCACAAGAAGCAATTGAAAGTGTGCTAGGAAGTGATAATCCATTTGGAGTAATTCTTGCAACACTTGTAGGTATACCAATTTATGCAGATATCTTCGGCACTATTCCAATTGCAGAAGCACTACTTGCAAAAGGTGCATTACTTGGCACAATTCTAGCATTTATGATGTCAGTTACAACACTTAGTCTACCATCACTTATAATGCTTAAAAAAGCAGTTAAACCTCAGTTGCTTGCTGCATTTATCGGCATATGTGCTGTAGGAATAGTTATCGTGGGGTATTTATTCAATATATTCCAATATGTATTAATATAATTAAAAACAATATATTCTAGGAGGACTTTATAATGGGATTATTTAATTTTGGTAAAAAGAAAGAAACTTCATGCGGTTGTAATTCAGCACCAGCACCAGAACCTATGGCAAAATGTGATTGTGGTGGGATGTGCCCAGTGTCAGAAATTGAAGCAAAAAAGAATGCTGAAAAAAGTAAAACATCTAATGTTTTAGTATTAGGTAGTGGTTGTAAAAAGTGTAATGACCTTGAACAAGCTACTAAAGAAGCTATGCAAAATTTAGGGATTGATGAACAAGTAGGACATGTAACAGATTTTGCACAAATCGCAAGTTATGGTGTTATGAACACACCAGCATTAGTAGTTGATAATAAAGTTGTCTCAACAGGTAAAGTTTTAAAAACTTCTGAAGTAGAAGAATTGCTTAAAAAAGCAAGAGCGTAAATATAAAAAAGTAGGCTGTGATGAAATTATCACAGCCTGCTTTTTTATTTAAGAATTTCTTGTTGTTTTTTTATTTGTTGCAAAACCATCTTAGGTGGTAAAATCTTTGAAATAGAAATAATCATACGAAGTGGAATTGGGACACCAGACATAATATTAAGCTTGCCTCTCATCATTGCGTTATATCCATCTTCAGCCACTGAACGAGGTTTAATTGCTTTTTTAAAAAGGTTAGTCTTGTCCATTCCAGAAGTTTTGCCAAAACCAGTATCAGTAGCACCAGGTAATAGCGCAGTTACAGTTACCCCTGTTCCAAAAAGTTCACCAGCCAAAGCATTAGAAAAAGAAGAAACATATGCTTTAGAAGCATAATAAACAGCCTGAAGCGGACCTGGCATTAATGCAGCTGTAGATGAAGTGTTGAGTATTCTTCCACGACCTCTGCGTACAAATTCAGGCAAAAATAAACGTGTAAGTTTAGTAAGTGATATAACATTTACAGAAATCATATCTATATCACGTTCAAGTTCACGCAAATGAAAATAACCTTGGCCACCAAATCCAGCATTATTCATTAAATAATCAATCTTTATGCCTTGTTCGTGAATTTCTTGAAAAATTTCATGTGCAGAATTAGGATTAGATAAATCTTTAGCTATGCAATAAACCTTTACATTATGTAATCGCATAATTTCATCTCGAACTTGTTCCAAATCTTCTAATTTACGAGATACAATAACTAAATCTCCACCATGTTCAGCATGGATACTTGCAAGCTCTCTGCCAATTCCGCTTGAAGCACCTGTAATTAAAGCTACATGTTTCATAATTACCTCCTAAATATAAATAAATTTTATATGCAAGGGTTAAATGTGTGCTGATATAACTTTTCTCGCAAAATTATTAATGATATAATTTATACATTTTTTAGTTGTTTGATGCAAACAAGAAAAAGGTACTTAAATAAAGTATAATAATTCTTTATAATGATTGTACCACAAAAAAACAAATAAAAAGTGTTTAAATTGTTAATTATTGAAAACTGATTTAACAACATTAAATGTAAAAAAGAAAAAAATTACAATTGCATATTTTTTGTAACAATTTAGTAAATTAATTTTTAAATGGTATAATTTTGCTATAGTTCTTTTATTGCTAGTATTTAATCAGCATATATTAATATGAAAAGAATTTTTATATTAAGGATATATGGATTATATAGTTTGTAGTAGAAGATTTTTTATTCATTACACATGAGAGTGAGGGAAAGACATGAAGAAAAGAATAGTTTCTTTCATAGTATTTTTAGCAATGATTGCGAATGTAACAATGCTTCCAGCATTTGCTGTTGAAGATACTATGCAGCCTGTGACAACGGATACTGAAAACACGCAAGTGGATATTGTTCCAAAAACAGGTTTTGATGATGTAAAACCAGAAGATTGGTTTTACAGTGAAGTAACTACAGCGACGGAAAATGGATTATTTAATGGGGTAAGTGATAATTTGTTTGCTCCGAATGATTCAATGACAAGAGCAATGTATGTTACCGTATTAGGAAGATTTATCGGTATTAATACAGCAGATTATGCTCAAAGTCTTGGTTTATCTGATGTAGATAATAGTGCATGGTATGCGCCATATGTAAATTGGGCATATACACATAATATCACATCAGGTGTTAGTGAAACTGAGTTTAATCCAAATGGATTTGTAACTCGTGAGCAAATTGTAACACTAACATACAGACTTTTCGAAATCTATAACATCGAATTTCCAGAAATAATCAATGAAACATTGCCAACAGATATAGCTAATGTATCAGATTATGCTAAAGATAGTGTTACAGCTTTTTGGCAAATGGGATACATCACAGGTTATACTGACGGAAGTCTACGACCACAAAATAACATGACTCGTGCAGAAGTTGCAACATTCTTTAATAGAGTATATGTAACAGAATTACCAGAAGAACTTGTGCCAACAGGTTCATTATCAGGTACAGGCACAGGCGGTAGTGGTCCTGTTATGCATATTTATGATGTAACATTTAAAGATGGAGATAAAGTGCTAGGTACACAAAGAGTAGCACAAAATGGAACTGTTAAAACTTTACCAGAAACAAATAAAGAAAATAGCATATTTGTTGGTTGGTATACTGATGAAGCATTTACACAACCATTTTATCAAGATGCATCAATCAGAAGTAGCATGACTGTATATGCAAAATATGAAGTTTTAATGCAAGATCATCTAGCTATAGACTCTTTTTCTATTACAGACCAAGAGCCAGAGCTTAAAATTTATGTTAGACAAAAAACGGGAACTATAGCAGAACAAAACAACAATCAAGGTGGTATTTACGATAATATCATTTTAAATATCTTAGATGGTTCAGAAGCAGTTACACTTCAAGTTGATGCACAATCACAAGGTGTATATGAAATTTCTGCTGTTGAAGGATTCAGACCAGGTGGTTCATATTCATTAGAAATCGCAGATGGATTTGTATTCCTTGATGAAAACAAAGAAGAAAGAGCAGCTACAATTCATACTGCATTCTTTACAATTGATGCTCCTGTACAAGATAATTTGCGTCTAAATGCAGATGTAGCAATGATTGAAGAAAAAGAAATTTCTAATCTTGAATCAAAAAGATTTGGTAAAACTAATATTGAAGGATTAGAAGCAGCAGCTTTTAATTATCAAATTGATACACTAAATCAAACAACGTCTGAAGTAACTTCAGCTGAAAAAGATACTGGTACATTTGAATATAATGAAGCTAGTGAACTTTCAGTAGGTCAATTAGTTTCAGTTTATAGTGGAACTAATCCAAATGAAGACTTTTCAGATGAATCAACAGTTGTTAATGGTAACAGTGTTTATTTAAAAGTTACTAAAATCGAAGGTAATATTGTACATTGGGAAACACTAGATGATGAAGATACTGATAATCTAATCTTCATGCCATTTACATATCCTGTATCAGTAGAAAAATTACCTGCAACAAGTGGAACTATTACACTTGATACAACTAAGACATTAAATACAGCAAATCCAGTTGGTGATAGCTATATTATTGATGAGCTTGCTTTAAATGCTATGCATGAAGATGTAAAAACACTACGTGCACCTACAACTTCTGATTTCATGGTATTTTATCAAGGAAGTTTTTCAGATCCAACATTAACTGATATATTATTCGTTGAAATTACTGATATTTCAGCTGATGGTAAAATCTCTTATGTAGAATCTTCAACTGATAAAATTACAAATAGCCTTGATACTCACCTTGTTGAAACAGTTGATGGCGAAGAATTATTAGCAGGCATTGATGAAGATGAATTACAAGAATCAATGTCAAAACAAATTATCGAAAGTGGATTCTTAGAAGCTACTGGAGATTATGTTGCTGCTATGTCTGTAGAAACAGAAGGATTTGAAAAATTATCTGAAAATATGGATGTAACTTTTAGAGATGATGAAGGAAAAGAAATTTCTCATGAAACATATCTTGAAGCTTATGCAGGCGCAAAAGGATATGCACCATCATTTGTTATATTACCTCCTGTAATTTCTATTGATACAAGTGCTTCTCCAAAAGTGATTAACGAAGGTATCTCAATTATAATTGGTATTGACTTAACACTTCAAATGGAAGCTGGTAAACTTGATAAAACTAATAAAGGTGCAACTATTGATATTAGTTTTGAAATCGAACAAGAAATAGGAATTGATACAGAATTTGATGCTGATGCTGATATTGATTGGTTTTTATTTATCCCAATTCCTAAATCAATTAAAATTAGTGTAGACCTTGACTTCTCTACATATTCAAGATTTGCTGTTGATGCTCGTATGTACACAAATACAGAACAAAACTTTACAGCACTTAAGAAAATGAATGGTGGAGAATATAAATCCTTAGCCAAAAAGATGGATAAAATGTATGGATACTATGAAATGTATGGAAACTATTCAGAAATTGGCGAAGAATATTATGATGAACTTAGCCGTGCATATAATGAGCTTTATGCTTATGCAAAAACATTAGGTGAAGAAGATGAAATTCCAACATTAGAAGAATATATGGATTCTGATCCAGTGGATATTTCATCTCAACTTGAAGACCTTTTGAACGAACAAGATGAAAATGAATCTCAACAAAGAGTTGAAGCTATAATAGCTGAATACTCTCAAATGATTCAAGAAGGCGAAAATGAATGGATTGAAGTTGTTAGAAAAGAAATAATAACTAAAGAATTTACATTCAAAAAATTAGTTTCATTACATCTAACAGTTTATTTCGTGCTAAGTGCGAATGTAAATATCGCATTAGGAATGGAAATGGAATATCAACAAGGCAAACGTTATTCATTCTATTTTGATTTGATTACTCATGATTCTGGTTCTAGTGAAATGGACCTAATTGATGAAAAATTTGCATTCCAATTCTATGTAATGGGATATCTTGGGTTACGGGCAGGTATAGAACTTGAAGTAAAAGTTTCTGTGCTAGCAGGGCTGATTTCAGCAGCTATTGCTGTTCAAGGTGGCTTACAAGTTAACATGTGGGGATATTTTATCTACACTTATGTAACTACAAGAGATGGAAATCAACCTAACTGGATAGCTGATGAAACATCTATAGGTGCTTTATATATCGACCTTGGGCCATATATTAAAGTTTACGCTAAATTTGGTGCTGTAGGTTTTGTGTTCCCAATAGATATCTATGACAAATATTGGCCACTTTATACAGCAGGCTCAGCTGAAAATATTTATGACTTTGCTTATAACCCAAATGAAAGTCAAAAATTATTTATTAAAGATGAAGATGCTAATGGCGAAAATGGTTATACAATGAAAGTACCAACATTGTATCGCACAATGGAAGTATTAAACCTTCAAACGGGTGAAATGTATAAAGCTAATGAAGATTATCCTGGCACAGTTGGCGGTAGTGGTTCAAAATACACTGTTGGTAACTTTACATATAGCTTTGACCACCCAAGCTTTACAGCAAACCAAGCTACTGGCGAAATTACATTTACACCACATAATGATTTTGTAAGATATATCGAATCTGATCTTACAATCACATGGAAATTAGACAAGCTTGCTTATTCTAAAAATGATATTTCAATCACAATTCCAGTTGTTTGGACAAATTTAACATCTATAGAACTTAATAACCCGCTTGCAACTATGATTATAGCAACTGATGGAGAAAATAAAGACCAAATCGTATGGACAGATGATGTATTATACGGTGAAGAATTTAGAATTCCATCAGAAGAAGAAGTGCTTGATATTGTTGGTTATGAAAACTATAATGTAATATTAGATAGCGGTGCAGAAACTAACCTTAAATATTCAAAAGTTGATGGTTATGAAAGTGGAATAGATGAAACAGTTGGTCAATATGTAAGTGTTGATGGAACAGTTTACAGATTCTTCTTAGAGCCTCGTGAATATGATATTACTATTGATGGATACCAAGATAATTCTGGCAATACTACATCAAAAACTTATAAAACGTTCTTTGAACAAGCGTTTGACTTTAGTGATATTAAATCATCAGGTCAAAACGATGATAGAAATAAAGTTTATACAGAATTTGCAACAATTGAAACTAGAGAAGCCCCAAGTACAGATAAACCTCCTATAGATGGATTTGAATATCCAACAATTGAGAGAGATGTATTTGGTTTAGTTGACAAGAGCTTTGCAATTGAACTTTTATCTGACACAGCAACATATACAGCGCTTTATAATGATAATTCTGTTGACATTACGTATAAATTTGAAGGAATATCACTTGATCCTATAACTGTTACAGTTAAAAAAGGTGAAAGACCACAAATTAGTCATTTCGATGGAAAAGTTAAAGAATTTATCAATGATGCTGTAATTGAATCAACAGTACCAGTATTTACACCAGCAATACAAGATATAGAATACACAATTAAATATGCTATTCCTCCAGAGGATATCGAATATAAAACTCTTTCTTTTGATAGCAAAGAAGGTAGCGAAGTGGATTCTATAACTGGTGCAGTAGGTTTCTTTGTTGCACAACCAAATAACCCAACTCGTTATGGTTATACATTTGCTGGCTGGCATTATGACGAAGCATATCTTGAAAAAGTTGATTTCGTAAACTTTAAAATGCCACTAGAAGATACGATGTTATATGCTAAATGGGAAGTATTAACACCTACAGTGACTTTTGCAAACACTGAACTTATATTAGATGAAACAATACTTTCTCCAATTACTGTTACATATGATTCACCGTATGGTGAACTTCCAAAACCAGTAAGTGAAGACAATGGCAGACAATTTATAGGCTGGGTTAATAGCAATAATGAGACTATAACAGCTGAAACAATTGTAGCCAATGAAGAAAATCATGTACTTACAGCAGTATGGAAAGACAAGTATGAGCTATCATTTAGTGATGGATACGGATACTCACATAAAGTAACAGAAGAATATTCTTATTATAATCTTAAACCTTATACAACAGGGCTTGAATACACAACAGAAGATGGCCAAGTTATAACACTTGCAGATGATGAGTATGAAGTGCTTTATAAAAAACAAGAGCTTGAAGTACCTAATGATTATTACTTCATCGATAATTGGAGAGATAAGCAACCTAACATGGTGGGCACATACGATGTTCAAGTTCATTACGAAGGTTCTGAGACTATAGCAGAATTTAATGCAACCATAAGAGGTGCTTATACTGTAGCGAAAGCAGATTTATCAAATGTAGATTTTGGTGTTAGCTATCAAGAGGTGAGAAATGCATTAATTGTAGATGTTGATGATAATGCAATAGCAAATTATCCAGACATTGATTTCACTTATAAAATTAACTTCCAAAGATTTACTGGTGGATTTGTTCCGATTTCAAGTGTGCAACAAAATCAACCAATATTCACTGCTACAGAATTTTTAGAGGATACTAGGAATATAGAAATTGGAGTTGAATTACTTAATAGCCATAACTACACAGGCGAAAACATGAGAAATTCTGATGATAATAAAGTAGATATCGGTACCTTTACTCCAGATTTCCTACATTTTGATTTCTATTATCTATTCCATTTACATATGGGTGATGATGATACTGATGACAACCCACACTTTAAATTTATTGGTGCAGATGACGATTTCAACAGCAAATGGTTTGATGAATTACCAAAAAATAGATTAGTTGAATTCGCATTAAATCCATATGAAGATAACCCTTGGGACTTAGAGGGAATTAAAATGGAAATCAAAGAACAATCATTATGGGAAGATGATATGTTCAAAATCGATAAATTAAAAGTAATTCCAGTATTTCAATATGATGGTTTATATCATTATGATGAAGACAAAGTATACGAGCAGTTTTTCACTAAATGGTGGGATAGTGTTAGTGGAGATTTTGAAACATTCAGCCAAAGTGTAAATAGAGATAATAGTGACTTTAGAAGAGAAATTGATGATGTTTATTCAACTACAAGTTACACAAGTAATTCTGTAAACATAAAATTCACAGGAGCAATAGTGGATCAATACTCTGAATTGATTGAATCAACTGTAAATGGAACAATATTCGAACGTAATAATAAATCATATTACAATGCATTTGATTATTCTGGAGCTCCTCAAGTTATTGTTAAACTAACAGACAAAAATGGTAACGAATATGTTGGATTAAATAATGCCATTTCTCAAGAATATGCTTATGCACATTCATTGACATATGGAAATGGAATTAATATATCTATTAGCAAAAGTAAATTGAACGAATTTTCAGAAAAATTTGCTTTAGATGAAATTTACGTTGAAGCATACCTAGAGTTCCCAGATGGAACAACTAAAGAAAATAATATTAGTCTATTAGATAATCAACGTACAAGAATATTAGTTCATTCAAATTCAAAATATGAAGTATCAGATAACATTATATCTCAATTAAGAACTAGCAGAAGTACACCAGTACTATTTTCTGCACCACTTCCAGAAGAAGAATTCCTACCAGGTGAATTAGAAGAGCAATTACCACCTGAATTAGATGATATTCTTCCAACAGACCCTGATGCGCCAGTAGACCCTGATGC
>CAYJKB010000021.1:0-32773 GCA_964370625.1 uncultured Oscillospiraceae bacterium
CTTAGGAGGGGTTTATTATATCCATTTAACTAAGAGGGCAAAATCTATTTCCATCTTACATTAAATTAAATATTATGTCAATAAATAATCTCCTTTAATTTTTTATTAACAATTAATTATATTTATGCATAATGCTGTATTAAATATTATTATTTTGTATATTTTGCTAATTTTTCTTTTTTATGTAATTTTGTATACTATTTTGTTTGTGCTTTATGATATAATTAACTTCAATACTATTATAGGGGTGATTACATTGAATATTAAAATAACTGAAACCGTATTACGTGATGCCAATCAATCTTTAGTTGCTACAAGGCTTTCTTTTGATAAATTTGAAAAAATTCTTGAAACTATCGACCAAGCTGGATACTATTCAATTGAATGTTGGGGTGGAGCGACTTTTGATTCTTGTTTAAGATATCTAGGCGAAGACCCTTGGGAAAGACTTCGCAAAATTCGTGCTAAAGTTAAAAACACAAAACTTCAAATGTTATTCCGTGGACAAAATATGTTAGGATATAAACATTATTCCGATAATACTGTTCGTGAATTTGTTAAAGCTTCTATTAAAAATGGAATTGATATTATTCGTATTTTTGATGCACTTAATGATTTTACTAATATTAAAGTTGCTGTTGATGCTTGTATAGAAGCTGGTGGACATGCTCAAGGTACTATTTGTTATACAAAAAGCCCAATACATAATCTTGAATCTTATGTTAAATTAGGTAAAGAAATTGAAGCTATGGGTTGTCATTCTATCTGCATTAAAGATATGGCTGGTATAATTAGCCCACAAGAAGTTTTTGAACTTGTAACTGCTCTTAAAAAACATTGTACGCTTCCAATTGCTGTTCATACCCACTCAACAACTGGTCTGGCTCAAATGACTTATCTTAAAGCTGTTGAAGCTGGTGCAGATATTATTGACTGTGCAATTTCTGCTTTCAGTGGTGGTACTTCTCAACCTCCTACAGAAACTATGGTTTATGCTCTTGAACAATTAGGTTATGAAACTAATACTAATTGGGATGTTTTAAATGAAATCAATGATTATTTTTATCCAATCGCTGAGGATTTCTTAAAAGATGGTACACTTAATCCTTATGTACTTGGAACAAAAACTTCTGCACTGATTTATCAAATCCCTGGTGGTATGTTATCTAACTTAATTGCTCAATTAACTGCTCAAAATGCACTTAATAGATTAGATGAAGTTTTAGCAGAAACTCCAAGAGTTCGTGAAGATATGGGTTATCCTCCTCTAGTAACTCCTATGAGCCAAATGGTTGGAGTTCAAGCTGTTCTTAATGTACTTGCTGGTGAACGTTATAAAAATGTTACTAAAGAAATTCGTTCATATGTAAATAATGAATATGGCAAATCAGGTGCACCTATTAATCCTGATGTTGTAAAACTTGTTTTAGGTGATGAAAAACCTTTCGAAGGTCGTTTTGCTGATACTTTACCTGATGAAATTGAAATTGCTAAAAAAGAATTAGGTGATAGAGCTACTTCTAATGAAGATGTTTTATCTTTTGTAGCTTTCCCAGTTCAAGCTGAACAATATTTCGAACAACGTGAACTAAAACGTGCTTTAAATGTAACGTACACTATAGAAAAAGTTGAATAGGAGAAAGTTTAAATGACACTTACAATAACTGACGCATTATTAATTGCAGTTTCTGGATTATCTGTTGTTTTTATGCTTTTAATCCTTTTGCAAGGTTCTGTCCTTGTAACTTCAATGGTAATTCAAAAAATCCAAAAGACAAATCATGCCTCAAATTATAACAGTGTGCAATCTTTGCCTGATGCTCCTCATGCAAAGGAAACTTCTGATGTTAAATCATCTTCTAATAAAACTGAAATAACTGGTGCTTATAGCGGCAATATTTCTTTAGTTGATGTAGATGAAAAAACAGCAGCTTGTATTATTGCTATTGTTAGCGAGGAAACTAAAATTCCATTAAATGAACTTATAGTAACTCAAATACGTGCTCTATAATTAAAGTATGTAAAGTTTTCTTAAAATATACGAATGGAGAAATTAAATGAAATATATTATAACACTTAATAATAAAAAATATGAAGTGACTGTTGAGCGTGGTAATGCCACTGCTGTATTTGTTGATAATGTTGCAGCTCCTACACCTGCAGCATCTGCTGTAGCTCCTCAAGCGGCGGCTCCTCAAGCTGCAGCGGCTGCTCCTGCTGTTCCTTCTGGAAATGCAAAAGAACAAGTTATCTGCCCTCTTCCTGGCACTGTTCTTAATGTATTAGTTAAGGAAGGCGATAGCGTAAAAACTGGCGATGTTCTTTTTGTTGTTGAAGCTATGAAAATGGAAAATGATATTCCAGCTCCATGCGATGGTGTTGTTTCTTCTATTACAGTTTCTAAAGGTGTTACGGTAGACACAGGAACAGTTTTAGCCAACTTATCTTAAGGGGGTACATAATTATGGATTTTTCATTTGTTGGTGTACTTCAAAGCATATGGTCTAACTCTGGGTTTGTTGGTTTGTTTCAAGACCCACGTAACCTACTTATGATTGTAATAGCATGCGTACTACTTTATTTAGGTATTGTAAAAAAATTCGAACCATTACTTTTAGTGCCTATTGCCTTCGGTGTACTTCTTGCAAATTTACCACTTTCAGGAATTACAGAAGCTGGTGCTACAGCCAAAGAGACAGGCTTATTATACATACTTTATCAAGGTGTGCAATATAATGTTTATCCATCACTTATCTTTTTAGGTGTTGGAGCTATGACAGACTTTGGACCTCTTATTGCTCGTCCTTCATCTTTAATTTTAGGTGCCGCAGCTCAATTTGGTATTTTCTCAGCATTTTTAATTGCCCTTGCATGGTTTGACCCACAGGTTGCCGCTGCTATTGCAATTATAGGTGGTGCTGATGGTCCTACTTCTATTCTTGCAGCATCAAAACTTGCCCCTGAATATCTTCCAGCGATTGCAATTGCTGCATATTCATACATGGCATTAATTCCGATGATACAACCTCCGTTTATGCGTCTTTTTACAACAAAAGAAGAACGTTCAATTAAAATGGAGCAACTTCGTACTGTATCAAAAGCTGAAAAAATTGTTTTCCCAATCGCAGTATCTGTTATCGTTATTTTATTAATTCCAGATACAGCACCACTTGTTGGTCTTTTAATGCTTGGTAACCTTTTCCGTGAATGTGGAGTTACTGATAGATTATCTGATACAGCACAAAATGCAATGATTAACATTGTAACAATTATGCTTGGTTTATCCGTTGGTTCTACAGCTAAAGCTGCTACTTTCTTGACTTTTGATACTATTGCAATTATTGCACTTGGATTATTTGCATTCTGCTTAAGCACTTGTGGTGGTATGATTATGGGTAAAATCATGTGTAAACTTTCTGGTGGTAAAATTAACCCTCTTATTGGTTCAGCTGGTGTTTCTGCTGTACCTATGGCAGCTCGTGTTGCTCAAGTTGAGGGACAAAAAGCAAATCCTTCAAACTTTTTATTAATGCATGCTATGGGTCCTAACGTAGCTGGAGTTATAGGCTCTGCTATTGCTGCTGGATTTATGCTACAAGTTTTTGGATAAGGTTTTAAATTTACTAATAAACTGTAATGATTTTTCGTTACAGTTTATTTTTTTGCACAAAAAAGCTGTGACGAAATGTAATTTTCGCCACAGCATTATTTGTTTTAGGGGTGTGACGTAATACGACACACCCCCTTTATGTTTTTTATCTATTTGAAGTATTTTACGCCACTTTCAAACAGTGGTTGATATTTTTGCCCATAAATATTTTTGCCTGTGTATGGTGAATAACGTTCACTATGTCCCATTTTACCTAAAACACGTCCATCAGGGCTTGTGATACCCTCAATAGCACACATTGAGCCGTTTGGATTATAAAATCCATCCATAGTTACATCACCGTTCGTGTCAACATATTGGAAAGCAACTTGACCATTTTTAACTAAATCATCAATCACATTCTGAGGTGCTACAAATCTACCTTCACCATGTGACATAGCAATCTCATGAATATCACCAACATTAGAATTAGCCAGCCAAGGTGACATAACAGATGCTACACGAGTGCTAGAATACATTGATTGATGACGACCGATAAGGTTAAATGTAAGCGTTGGATCATTTTCTGTTAAATCACGAATTTCGCCATAAGGCACTAAACCAAGTTTAATAAGCGCTTGGAAACCATTACAAATACCTAGCATTAAACCATCACGATTGTTAAGAAGATTGTGAATTTGTTCAGTAATCGCAGGATTACGAAGGAAACTTGCAATAAATTTACCACTTCCGTCTGGCTCATCCCCACCAGAAAAACCTCCTGGAAGAATAATCATTTGTGCTTTAGAAATTGCATCGTGAAGTTGTTCTGCTGAACGCTGTAAATCTTCATGCGTACGATTTTTTACAATGATAATTTCAGCATTACCTCCAGCGTTTTGAATAGCTTTTGCTGTGTCATATTCACAGTTAGTCCCTGGGAATACTGGGATAACAGCTGTAGGTTTAGCACATTTTACAGCTGGTGCTTTTGTGCTACGATTATTAAAGGATATAGCTTTTAAACTTTCCTCTTTTCCATCTATCGCAATTTTATAAACATCATCAAGTTTACCCATTGATGATTTTTTCATATCAGCAATAGTAATAACTTCATCACTGATAATAAATTCAGGTTTATCAATAGTTTTACCAATTAGTAATTTAGATGGTAATTCTTCAGTAGTTTCAACAATAATTCCACCATAATTTTTGATAAATAATGCTTCAAGTGGGAAGTTAACATCAAATTCTACGCCAATTTCATTACCAAACGCCATTTTAGCGATACCTTCAGCAACACCACCATTAGTAATTGCCCATGCAGAAACAGCAACACCATTAGAAATTAATGTGTTTACTTCTTTCCACATTTCTTTGATTGCTGTGTAATTCGGTGTACCATCTTCGTTGATATTTGCATCAAAGCAATATAGGTAATTATCTGCTGATTTAAGTTCAGGTGAGATAATATTTTCTGCCTCTTGAGTAACAATCGCAAATGATACAAACGTTGGAGGAACGTCCATTTCATTAAATGAACCAGACATAGAATCTTTACCACCGATTGCAGCAATTTTAAGATTTTCTTGTGCTGAATATGCACCAAGTAATGCCGACACAGGTTTTCCAAAACGAACTGGATCACGTCTTAAACGTTCGAAATATTCTTGGAAAGTAAGATAAACACGTTCAGGGTTACCACCAGCTGCAACAATTTTTGCAACTGAATCAATTACCGCAAAAGATGCCCCTAAAAATGGATTTTGTTCTGTTAAATAAGGGTCAAACCCAAAAGACATGATTGATGCTGTAGAGCAAGTGCCTTCAAGTGTTGGAAGTGTCGCAGCCATTACTTGAGTTGGCGAAGTTTGTGTTTTACCACCGAATGGTACAAGCACTGATGATGCACCAATTGTGCTATCAAATCGGTTTATTAGACCTTGTTCCATTGCAACATTAAGTGTGCCTAAATGATTTATAAGTTTTTCTCCAACAGTAACACCATCTACATCAATTAAAGCTGAAGGATTAGGTAATACTGGAATTTTAGCATCTACATGTTTAGAAACACCATTAGAATCTAAGAAATCACGAGAAATATCACAAATAGTTTTTCCATTCCATGTCATACGAAGTCTACGTTCTTCTGTAACATCAGCTACTTTTACAGCTGTGATATTTTCTTCATTTGCAAGCATAATAAATTTATCTGCATCATCTTTTCGTACAACTACAGCCATACGTTCTTGTGATTCAGAAATTGCAAGCTCTGTTCCATCTAGTCCATCATATTTTTTAGGAACAGCATCAAGGTCAATTAAAAGTCCGTCTGCAAGTTCCCCAATCGCAACAGATACACCACCAGCACCAAAGTCATTACAACGACGAATAAGTTTTGTAACTTCAGCATTTCTGAATAAACGCTGAATTTTTCTTTCTTCAGGTGGATTACCTTTTTGAACTTCAGCACCACAACTAGCAAGACTTTCAGCTGTATGACTTTTTGAAGAACCTGTAGCGCCACCACATCCATCTCTACCTGTAGCACCACCTAAAAGAATAACTACATCAGTTGCTTCTGGACGTTCACGAACTACATTATCAACTGGAGCAGCACCAACAACAGCACCGATTTCCAGACGTTTTGCAACATAACCTTCATGATATACTTCATGAACTAAACCTGTCGCAAGACCGATTTGATTTCCATAGGAAGAATATCCAGCAGCAGCTGTACGACAAATTTTACGTTGAGATAATTTTCCCGCTAATGTTTCAGATAACGGAACAGTAGGGTCACCCGCACCTGTAACACGCATAGCTTGATATACATAGCTTCTTCCAGAAAGTGGGTCACGAATTGCTCCTCCTAAACAAGTAGCAGCGCCACCAAAAGGCTCAATTTCTGTTGGATGGTTATGTGTTTCATTTTTAAACATTAATAAATATTGATGAGTTTGTCCATCAATCGTTGCATTTACACGAATAGAACAAGCATTAATTTCTTCGCTTTCATCAAGATTTTTAAGATATCCACATTCTTTTAAATATTTTGTGCCAATAGTACCCATATCCATTAAAGTTACAGGACGTTTTGATGCTTTTTCTTCACCATAAACCCATTTTCTAGCGTCCAAATATTTATCAAATGCAGCTTTAACGATTTCATCATCAATTTCTGTGCTATCAATTTGAGTTAAAAAAGTTGTATGGCGGCAATGGTCAGACCAGTAAGTATCAATCATTCGTACTTCTGTAATAGTTGGGTCACGTTTTTCTGTATCACGGAAATAACCTTGTAAGAATTCAAGGTCATCAATATCCATAGCAAGTCCATAATCTCCTAAGAAAGTTTCAAGCCCTGCTTTATCTGTCTCAATAAAGCCTGTTAATGTTTCAACTTCTGTAGGAATTTCATAATTTGCAATTAATGTAGTAGGTTTTGCCATATCTGCTGTACGGCTTTCAACTGGATTGATTAAATATTCTGATATTTTTGCAAAATCACTATCAGAAATATTTCCAAAAAATACATAAACCATAGCAGCTGCAACAATTGGACGTTTTTCAGCTGTTAAAAGTTCGATACATTGAGCAGCTGAATCTGAACGTTGGTCATATTGACCTGGCAGTGGCTCTACTGCTAAAATGCGAGGACTTCCTTCAAAGCTAGGCATTTGTTCATCATATGCAATATCACATTGTGCTTCTGCTAATACCAAATCACGAGCTTTTCCATAAAGTTCATCTGCTAAACCTTCAATATCGTATCTTGCAAAAATACGAATACTTGAAATTTCTTTGATACCAACTAGCGTAGTAAGTTCACTTTGCAGTGCTTTCGCTGCAAGATCATGACCTTGTCGCTTTTCTGTAAAACATCTTAAAACTGACATAGTACACCTCTATATAGAAAATTTTTTATTAATAGACATAATTACTTATATTAAATTATACCTTTTTTTACATTAAAAATCAATATAAATTGTATACATATTATTAATGCTTATAAATTATTAATTTATTGATATAATAATATTGTGGGTTTAATTTTATTTTTCACTTTTTTGCATTTATTACTTTCTAATTGCCGTTCGACCTCTGGATTTTTGTATAATAAGATATACTTTCTTTTTATTACTTGCGTAACGGCAAGTAACCAAACGTTTTCACTTTTGGACTTGTCAAAAGTAAACAAAATCGCTTTGCCACAATGTTTGGCAAGGCTGAATTACTCATTCTCTCTGCAGTCATCCTGTGTGCAGACATGTACGTAACGCACTCTGTGCTATATTTTATAAAAAGAGAAATACTATGGTGTAAATATGCAAGATTGATGTAAAGGCTGAGATATGGAAATCTTTTTTGCTACAAGGTACAATTTAAAAACAAATACAATCCAGTACGAAGTACGATAGTCACGCAACGCTTTCAACTGGAGGAGTACGTTTTAGCTTAATTTTAATGATTTGATGGCACTGAGCAAAGCGATTTTACTCCACTTTTGACAAGCGAAAAGTGGGAACGTTTGATTACTTGGGGTTAACCAAGTAATGAAAAGAAAAAATAGTATTTATTATAACAGCTAATTGCCGTCTTGCATAATACTAGAGGCAAAGACAAAAGAAAAAATCATATTTAAAGAAAGGACTCTTATGACTATAAAACTAATAATAACAGGAGCTTTGGCTGGCTGCGCTAATGGATTTTTTGGATCTGGTGGTGGACTTTTTTTAGTTCCACTTTTTATAAAATGGATAAAACTTGAAGTTAAAACATCTTTCGCAACATCTATCGCTGTAATTTTTCCACTATCTGCAATCTCTTTAATAGTATATCTTTTTAAAGGAGATGTAGATTTTATGTTTGCTCTCCCCTTTTTAGTTGGTGGGTTTTTTGGTGGTATAATCTCTGGTAGAATTTTTGGCAAAATTCCTATCTTTTGGCTTCGACGTGGGTTTGGTGTGCTACTTATTTATAGTGGAATAAGAGGTTTATTTTTATTATGATAATTGATTTTTTAGTCGGACTTATGACAGGAATAATCAGTGGTTTTGGTGTCGGTGGTGGCTCTTTACTTGTGTTATACCTTACAAATTTCGAACAAGTACATCAATTATCTGCACAAGGTATAAATTTAATGTATTTTCTTTTTGTCGCTCCATCTGCATTATATTCTCACATTAAAAACAAGCTTATCGACAAAAATTCTGCGATAATTTGTATAATTTCCGGTGTACCTACTTGTATTTTATTTGCTTTTATAGCATCTAAAACTGATATTGATTTATTAAGACGATTATTTGGTATGCTAATGCTTTTTATTGGAGTTCGAGAGCTTTTTGCTAAAAAAACACATAAATCAAAAGAAAAAGAGTGAGCTTTCGCTCACTCTTTATATTTTTATCCCATACTTCTTAACTATTTCATAAAATTCTTTAATATCTTCTTCTGTACCTTGTGGCAAGTTTTCAAACGGAAATTCTATACCTAATTCATGGTATTTTTCCGTACATAGCTTACGAAAGGGCAAAAATTCCAGTTTTTGAATAATGCTGTTATACGGAAGAAGCAAACTACATAGTTTTTCTATATGTTCAGCAGAATAATTAATGGTTGGTACTACAACATTTCGTATCCAAATCTGTTTGTCCATTTGCCGACATAGATTTAAAAATTCAATTACACGCAAAAAGTCAGCTTTTGCATATAATTTATAATCTTCAGCATTTGTAAATTTCAAATCAAGTAATACTAAATCTGTATATTCTAGCAATTCTTTGACTTTATCTAAATTACCAATGCCAGAAGTGTCTATTGCTGTATGTAAATTTATTTCATGTGCTTTGATGAAAAGTTGTTTCACAAATTCAGCTTGCACAAGTGGCTCTCCACCTGAAATTGTCACTCCACCATTTTTAATATATGGTATATACCTTGTGATTTTCGACATAATTTCATCTGCTGAATATTCAGTGCCTCCGTCATAATCCCAAGTGTCAGGATTATGACAATAAGCACATCTTAAAGGACAGCCTTGCATAAATACTACAAAACGCATACCAGGTCCGTCTACAGCTCCCATTGATTGGAAAGAGTGTATTCTCCCCTTTGAACTACATTTGTTCATGGAATGTACGAGAAATCACTTCCAGTTGTTGAGCTTTTGATAGTTTATAGAAGTTTACAGCATAGCCAGACACACGAATTGTAAGATTAGGATATAGTTCTGGTTTTTCATAAGCTGCCAAAAGAACTTCACGTTTTAACACGTTTACATTTAAGTGATGAGCTCTTTGAGCAAAATAACCATCAAGTAAAGCTACAAGGTTTGTAAGACGTTCGTCTTCTGTTTTACCAAGAGCATCAGGAACGATTGAAAATGTATTAGATACACCATCTTTGCAATAGTCATAAGAGATTTTTGCAACTGAATTAAGTGATGCTAGCGCTCCATTAGTTTCTCTGCCATGCATTGGGTTTGCCCCTGGCGCAAACGCTTCTCCCGCTTTTCTTCCATCAGGAGTTGAACCTGTTTTTTTACCATAAACTACGTTTGAAGTAATAGTTAATACTGATAAAGTATGTTCTGCTTGTCTATATGTTTTATTTGATGCTAAAGCTTCATAAAAAGCTTGCATTTGTTCTTGAGCTAGTACATCAACTCTGTCATCATCATTACCGAATTTCGGGAAATCACCTTCGATTTCAAAATCAGAAATAATTCCGTCTTCGTTGCGAATAGGTTTTACTTTTGCATATTTAATAGCAGATAAACTGTCAGCAAGTACGCTCATGCCCGCTGCACCAAATGCCATATAGCGATGCACACTTGTGTCATGTAATGCCATTTGAGTTTTTTCATAAGCATATTTATCATGCATATAGTGAATTACATTCATTGTGTTTACATATAAATGTGCAAGCCATACACGATAAGGCTCTAACATAGCAATAACTTTATCATATTCTAAGTAATCGCCTTCATATGGAGCAAGTGTAGGACCTACTTGTTTGCCTGTACGCTCATCACGTCCACCATTAAGTGCCATAAGTAACATTTTTGCAATATTAGCTCTAGCGCCGAAGAACTGCATTTCTTTACCAATTCGCATAGCAGATACACAACAAGCAATAGCATAATCATCGCCATAAGTAGGACGCATTAAATCATCATTTTCATATTGTAATGAATCTGTATCACAAGAAACTTTCGCAGCAAAACGTTTAAATCCCTCTGGTAAATCTTTAGACCATAACACAGTAAGGTTAGGTTCTGCTGATGGTTTTAGATTATACAGAGTATGTAAAATACGGAATGAGTTTTTAGTAACCATATGACGCCCATCTTCTGTAACACCACCAACACATTCTGTAATCCACATAGGGTCTCCACCGAATAATTCGTTATATTCAGGCGTTCTTAAATGACGAGCCATACGAAGTTTAAGAACAAAATCATCCATAAGCTCTTGTGCACCTGATTCTGTAAGAGTGCCATTTTTCAGATCACGTTCGATATAAATATCAAGGAATGTGCTAACACGTCCAAGACTCATCGCTGCACCGTTTTGCTCTTTAATAGAAGCTAAGTATGCAAAATATAGCCATTGAATTGCTTCTTTTGCATTTCCAGCAGGTTTAGAAATATCGAAACCATAAATCTTAGCCATTTCATTTAATTTTTCTAAAAATGAGATTTGTTGATATAGTTCTTCTGTTTGACGAATAGTTTCAGTGTACATAGCACCTGAAGTTAGTGTTTTTTTATCTTGTTTTTTAAGTTCTATAAGTTTATCAACACCATAAAGAGCTACTCTACGATAATCCCCTATTACACGTCCTCTACCATAAGCATCTGGCAGACCTGTAATAATTCCAGAACTTCTAGCTGCACGCATTTCATCTGTATAAGCACGGAATACTCCATCATTATGCGTTGTGCGATATTGGAATTCTTTTTCAATCTTTTCAGATAATTTGTATCCATAGGCTTCACAAGCTGTTCTTGTCATTTTAAGTCCACCGAATGGATTTACACCACGCTTTAGCGGGCTATCAGTTTGGAAACCTACGATAATTTCATTTTCTTTGTCTAGGTAACCTGCTCCATAGTTAAGTAATGATGATACAGTTTCTGTATCTATATCAAGTATACCACCGTTTTCACGTTCTTTGGCGAATAATACTTCAGCCTTTTCAAGCACAGTTTTTGTTCTTTCGGTTAATCCTTCAAGGAAATTTTCATCTCCATCATACCCTTTAAAGTTCTTTAAAATAAAATCGGAAACATTAATTTCTTGTTCCCACACACCACCAACAAATTCATTCCAAGCGTTCGACATTATTAAACTCCTTTCAAAAGTCAACAAAAAAAGGCAACACTAATCCATAAATAAAAATTTATAGTTAATATTGCCCAGACGGTCGGCTACTAAAATTTTATATTCCCTTGTGGTTATCCACATTATCCGTCAGTAATATAAAATTATTTTCTTATCTTAGATATAGTATAGCTTGCAAAATAAAATCAGTCAAGCACTAAAGTTGAAAATTCTTGCTAAATCTTGCTAAATTATATATAGTAAAATAGTTTATTTTTTGATATAATACTAATATATGTAATTCATTAAAGAGGTACTATGCATGAAAATACTGTCTATCGAAGGCAATTTTGGTAAATTAAACAATAAAAAAATAAACTTCAAACATGATTTCACCTTAATAACCTTAAATAACGAAGGTGGAAAAACCACTTGGTCGACTTTTATAAAAACAATGCTCTATGGTCTTGATAAATCTAAACGTGATAAAATAGATGAATTATCAGAAAAAAATAAATATTTTCCTCATATGGGTGGCAATATGTGGGGCAGAATACGAATTTTATATAATAATAGAATTATTGTAATCACTCGTAACACAGATAAAAAAGGGTTGATGCAAAATTTTTCTGCAATTTATGAAGATACTGGAAGCAATTGTGAATTTTTGTCTGATAAAGATTGTGGCAAAACTTTAACAGGATTATCTGAAAACGCTTTTGCAGATTGTGTTTTTATAGATGGTGCAAATCTTCAAGTTAAATCTTCTGAACTTGAAGATATTATGTTGTCACTTTTGAATACTGGAGATAGTTCTGGCGCTTACAACAAAGCTTGTCTTACGCTGAAAGAAAAGAAAAATTCTTTACGTTCTAGAAACAGAACAGGATTATTAGTTCAAGCTGAAAATCAAATGAATGAACTTGGTGAACTTTTATCCACTCACGATGAGCTTGATATAAGTCTAACTGAGTATACGGAACATTTAAACAGTACAATTATTTCACTAGATGAAACCACAAAAACTTATGAACTTGCGAAAATTGCTTATGATGAAGATGTAATTCGTGCTCGTGCTGAAATCGAAATAAGACTAGATTATGCCGAGGAAAGACTTCGAGCTAGTGAGCTAATTGCTCAAAATGAAATTACTTTCAAAGAAGCTCAAGATGCATTATTTTCCTATGATGGGGCTTTAAAAGAAGAACGAATAACGAGAGAAAAGTTACCTTATATCGAAGAATGGTATGAAGATGAACTGAATAATATATATCAAAAAGCATCAGAAAATGAAGAAATACGTAGGCTCGAAAGCAAACTTAGCATTAAATGGTGGGCATTGATTTTAGCTGCATTTTTAGCATTTTGCAGTGTATTTAATCTATATGCACCAATAAATGTAGGTAATCTTACACCTTATACTACATATATACTAGCCTTTT
The DNA here is from genome assembly GCA_964370625.1 of uncultured Oscillospiraceae bacterium. Classification (GTDB taxonomy): domain Bacteria; phylum Bacillota; class Clostridia; order Oscillospirales; family Butyricicoccaceae; genus CAYJKB01. The sequence continues at coordinate 13,359 of CAYJKB010000021.1, forward strand.
TTTCTGTTGTTTGTATTATAATCACATTTCATGACAGTGCAAAAAAAGATGGTACTCCGATTTATGATATTGAAGGGCACAAAAAAGCTTTGCTTATAAAGCGTGAAGAACTTGAATTTGACCACCGTAGAGCAGTTGAAATAACTTCCGAATGTTATGATACTGTGATAAAGCTTTGTCAGCAACTTGATAGCAATTGTAGTGATATAGAAGATTGTAGGAAACTGCTATTTGAAACCGAAAGAGCGTTGTCTGAACTTTATAATCTACGTCTTGAAACTGAAAAGCTACGTGCTAGAAGCAAAACTATTAAGCAAGGTTTATCCGAAACTGATAAAAGGCTTCTAAACCTAAATAGTCTTAAGACTAAAATAGACGACCTAACTTTAACTAAAACTTCTTTGACTAATGAAATTTCTTCTTTAAACGGCAAAAAATCTACACTTATCACAAGAGATAAACTTACAACTACAATGCAAGTTTTATCTCGTAAACATCAAAGGCTGTCAAACGAATATGATGCTGTTTTGCTTTGCGAAAGCGCATTATCTTCTGCTTATGAAGCGTTATCACAAAAATTATCACCGGAAATAAACAAACTGTGTGCACAATATTTATCACAGCTTACTAGCGGAAAATATGACACCGTTTACATCAAACATGGTTTTTCTGGCGAAGCTGGTAATTCTCAAATTTCAACTCCTATGTTATCTAATTTAAAATTATCTACAGGTGCTAAAGATCAATTATATCTTGCACTTCGTCTTGCTACTGCAAAACTGTTAATCCCTAAAACATCTAATATACCGCTGATTTTAGATGACCCATTTATGTCTTTTGACAATGAACGCACATATAACGCACTTGCACTTTTGCAAGAATTATCAAAAGAGCGTCAAATTATATTATTCTCTGCTAGAAATATCAAGGAGGTGCATTAGTGATTAAGATTTTACATTGTGCTGATGCACATTTAGGTATTAATTTTTCTTTTACTGATGATAAAAAAGAATGTGCGAATAATATTCATTTAGATACGCTTTATTCTATGATTGAAAATGCTAATCGATTGCATGTATCTGCCATTTTAATTTCAGGCGATTTGTTTCACACGCCTACCGTATCTGCAATTTTTTTCAGCAAAGTAATGAATATTTTATCTAAGGCGAATATGAAAATTTATATTTGTTGTGGCAATCATGATTATTATTTTGCAGATAGCCCTTATGCAAAATTCGAAATACCTTCAAATGTACATATATTTAAAAATTCAACACTAGAAAGTATTGAACTTGAGGATTTTGTGTTATATAGTGCAAGTTTTCAAAATGAACATGCTGAAATTGATTTAACGATGACACGAAAAAATAATAAACCACATATACTTATGTTACATGGTGATATTGTAAGCTCAAGCAGTGGTTATAATCCTATTTCATCAGCGAAACTTAAAGATTGTGATTTTGATTATATTGCACTTGGACACAACCATAGTTTTAGCGATATAATCAAATTTGGAAAAACTAAAATATGTTGTCCTGGTTGTCTTATGGGTACTGGTTTTGATGAAACTGAACAAAAAGGATATGTCATTTTAGATATTGCGCAAAATAATAAAATTGAAGCTAATTTTATATCTTCTGACGGTCTTGAATTTGTAGAAAATGAAATTGATATAGCACATTTATTAAATGAACAACATTTAATTGATATATTAAATGAAAAATATTCATCTGGCTTTGATAGAACTGTTATTAGATTAATTATAACAGGGCAAACACAGCTAAATATTGATATTATAAAGCTTAAAAAAATCTTGTCTTCTTATTTTTTTGAAATATCTATTTTAGATAGAACTGCTGAAATTCGTGATTTTTGGGTATTACGACACGATGATAGTTTATGTGGTGAATTTGTCAGAGTATTATGGCAAGATTATCAAAACACCGATGATGAAATCCAAAAAGAACGTATACTCTATGCACTTGAACTAGGGGTGCTTGCTTTAGAACAATAAAACAAAGAGGGGTGATTTTCAATGACAGAAAAAATAAATGAGATACTGCAAGGTCAAAAAGAACTTACTCAGAAGCTTGAAGAACTTGCATCTTCTGATATATCTGCTTTAAATGCAAAGCTCTCTGATGAACTTGCAAAAATCAAAACACAGCACAATGAGCTTCAAGCACAAATCACTACACTTACTGAACAAAATAAAAAACTAAAAAATGTACTTTATGAGCAAATGAGTGCAGAAAGAACCGCTGTTTTATCAAAATCTCGCACAAAATATGAAGAATATTTTAATAAAAACTTATCTACTGGCATTAATGAATTATCTGACTTAGAGCTTAGAATTTCTAAACGTATTTCAAGTATAGAACAACGTTTTCGCAATGAAAAGATTGAAATGACACAGGGTTTAAGACAAAAAATTCTAGAATTAGAACAACTTTCTCAATCTGAACTAAATGATGCACGTTTTGCTAGAAATCAATCAAACCATATTACTTCAGAAGAACGAGCAGAATATGATAGATTGAAAAATGAACAATTAACAGAACAAATGATTATGGCTCGTGCCAAGAAAAATAGCTTTGAGCGACTCATCGGACTTAATATAATTAACAAGGTTGGTATCTTTTTAATTATACTAGGTGTTATATTCGCCTCTCGTTATACATTTTTAACATTCGACAACTCTCTACGAAGTATCCTAATTTTCTTATTTGGACTATTACTGCTTGGAGTTGGTGAATTTATAAATAGAAAGTCTCCAAATGTTTTCTCACTCGGACTTACAGCAGCTGGTGTATCTGTCATATATATTGGAATTTCTGTCAGCTACTTTTTATTTGGATTATTATCGATGTATCCCGCTTTGATTGTCTGTGTAATTGCAACTTTTGCATCTTTTGCCCTGTCTATACGGTATAATGCACAGGTAATTTTAGTGTTTTCACTCATTGGTGGATATTTGCCTATAATTGCAATTTCAGATGATATTACAGTGCTTTATGGATTAATGATTTACTTTGTAATTCTAAACTTATTAGGATTATCTGTTTCATTTAAACGCAAATGGACTATATCAGCATATTTAGGATTTATTTTAAATACATTTGGTTCTGTTATAATCGTTGGCGTAACCCCATCTGGTTTTTCATCTGTATCATTAGCTTGTATTTTATATTTAATTTTCTCTTATGCTGTTTATATCTGTATTCCAACCATTGGTACATATACAGAAAAAGTTAAATTCAAAATGGCAGATATAATTTTAATTGGTTTTAATGCCTTTATCGGAACAGTTATTACACTGCTTGCATTTAATTACTTTGATTTATATGACTTTATAGGTGCTGCTGTTGCAATTTTCGCTGTAATTTTCATTTTTGTCGGCACTTTTATTCAACGTAATTTTGTTGATGGATTAAAGTCATCAGGTTTATTTTATTTAACTGGTTTCACATTTGTTGTGCTAATTATTCCATTCCAATTCGGTGCAGAGTGGCTGACGCTTGGCTGGCTGTGTCAAGGTACAGTTGTTGCAATTTATGGACTGGTAACAGATGACAAAAGGCTTAAAAAAATCGGCTTAGTTATTACAGCGCTATGCCTTGCAAGTTTCATTTTAATAGATACGCTATTTTTCGGCTCGAATAGATTATATACTTTCAAGCATCTTATGATAACCACAGGCTTAATTTCTATCTTAATAGCATATATTAAGACTCATACAACTGGATTAGATTATAAAATAACAAAAGTTCTATCTATTTTATGTCTTTGGAGTTTTATATACCAAGCCTGCACATTTGAACTTGCACATTTATTTATACAAATGGAAATTTATCATATGACTTTTATGTGTGCAACACTTGCTATTATACTTTCGTATATTCTCGCTTTTACAATAACTAAACTTCGTGCAATTCATGATAAAATTGTCACTTTCTTATCTTATTTCATTTATATACTTAGCGTTTTATCAGCTTTTGCTATCAATACTACACATACACCATTTTATGATATATATAATGAATCAAACTCATCTTATATTTTAATTGGTAGCATAATAATTATACTTTTATTCCTCTTTACAGCATTTGCAATTTATGATTTAACATTAAATTTTGTACGTAATACAAATTCAAGTTATGAATGGATTCCACTATCACTAAGTATTTTCAGCTTATTCTTTATCACACAAACACTAATTACGCAGTATCATCTTGAGTTTTCAAGTTTTGCAATTAGTATTATTTATGTAATTACTGCGTTAATTTGTATTGTACTTGGATTTATGAAACATTATGGAACATTGCGTCGTTTTGGTCTTATTTTAAGTATAGTTTCTGTTATAAAATTATTCTTGATTGACCTATCTAGCTTAACCGAAGGTTATAAAATAATTTCTTATTTTGCGCTCGGTATTACTCTTGTTGCAATTTCCTTTGTTTATCAATATTTTAGTAAAAGATTGGAGCTTGATATAAATGTTAAAGAAGATAATTAGTATATTCCTTACAGCTTTTTTACTTGCTACAATAGCTTTAGCTCATAATGCCGAGCTTACCCCTGTACAAGCATCTGGCTATGTGTCAATACGCTTAAATCCTCAGATTCTAGCACGAGCAACATCTGATTTACGTGATTTGCGTATAATCGACGAAAACTCTGAGTATATTCCTTATTTTTTACACAGTACGTATAGTTCTGAAGGTGTAAGCTCTATATCTCAAACAGATGAAACAAGTTATGAGCTACCTTTAGTAAATAGCTTTGTTGAAGATGATATGCATTATTTTGATTTTGAATTACAAGAAGAATTCGATCATGATATACTTGCTAACAGCATCACTTTATATACTGCTAGAAGAAATTTTGCAAAAGAAATTATTTTACTTGGCAGTCATGATGGTATTTATTTTGAAAATGTTTTAGAAGATACTATCTATGTTGTTGATGGTGAAGAAAAGTTGACTTTAAATTTTTCTGATAATGAACGTTACACTTATTACCGTTTAGGTTTTTTAGGAAATGATGAGAATATTAAATTTTCTGGTGCTTCGTTGGTTTATAGTGAATACATCGTGACTTATAATGATTATACACAATCATTTCACCCTGTTTATACAATAGATGAACAAGAAACTACTACAATAATCACTCTGTCTGGCGTTAAAAATTTACGACTTGCAAATATTGCAATAATTGCAGATGATGTGTTTTCTCGTGATGTTTTAATTGGTGAAAATAGATATACAATCGAAAATTCATCTTTTAATGGCGTAAATTATAGTAATACTATCATTGATATGTTAGGCAGTTTTACTAACGAAGATACACTTACTTTAACTATTGAAAACAATGATGATGCACCGATAGATGTAAGTGATATTATTCTATCTTATCATGCAATAGATGTTATTTTTAATGCTAAACAAGATATGAACTATGCATTAGAATTTGGTGACACAACACTTACAGCACCTGTTTATGATATTACAAATTTTGCTGACGAAATATTAAAGACTGATGTTGCTCCTATCGAAATTGAAGATATTCAATTTTCAGAACAGCAAGTGCCTACTGAAGCATTTGACTATACAATTATTTTCAATATAGTAATCGTTTTAGTAGCAATTATTCTTGCAATCATAGCTTTATCTAAAATACGCAAAACTACAAAAGAGGATAAACCTCTATAATTTTAAGGAGATTTTATGGGAAAAATATTCATCGGTTTTATACTTGTCTTTATTGATATTAACATTTTGGGGTTCGACTTAGTGAATGATTTAATTGGCTTTGTTTTCTTTTTTCAAGGAATGCGTGAACTGCAAAGCATAAGTGATACTGCAAAAGTTGCAACAAACGTTGCATTAGTATTATGTGTAATTTCATTTATACTACAACTTTTCCCCACAATTATATTACTTGCAATAATTAATTCATTGATTTATCTATACTTTACATATCTTCTTGTTTTAACTGTTATTGATATTGAGCGATTTTATAATCAAGATTTAAGAAGTAAAGAGCTGTTTCAACAATGGAAAATATTTATGGTTTCACATCTTCTTCTATTGTTATTGATGTTAGCTAATACATCTTTATTTGCAATTGTTATTGCTGTAATTGGATTTATAATTAATATATGCTTTATTTTCTCTTATTATAATTGTCAAAAATTATATTATAATTATATCAAAGAGTAAGAAAACGTACTTACTTTTTATACAGCCTTACAACTTAAAACCATACTAAAAGGGTGTGACCATTGGTCACACCCTTTCATATTCTGCACACGCAAACAGAATATTACATTGCATAAATTATTATTTGGCAAGTTCTGCTTTACAGGATTGGCAAACATTTTTTCCCATATGAGAAGTAATTCCTGTAGCATCACCACAAAAAATACAAGATGGAGCATATTTTTTAAGAATAATTTGGTCTGCTTCCACGTAAATTTCTAGTGAGTCCTTTATATCGATATTAAGTGTTCTACGAAGTTCGATTGGAAGAACGATTCTTCCGAGTTCGTCTACTTTTCTTACTATTCCTGTTGATTTCATATATATGCACTCCTTAAAGATTAAATTTATCAGTCCACACTCAAGAATAATCCTATTTTATAAGCAAAGGTAAGGTGAAAAATTATGCTGTCCACCGTTTGGTTTGTTCTGATTACTGTTTCAGTAATTTGCGCTATTTTCACTGGAAGAGTATCCGATATTTCAGTCGCAATTACTGAAGGGGCAAGTTCTGCAATTTCATTATGCATAAACCTCGCAAGCATCATGTGCTTTTGGAGCGGGCTTATGGAAATAATGAGAAAAAGCGGACTTACTGCTAAAATCACACATTTGCTAACTCCTGTTTTGAAATTGCTTTTCAAAGAAATACGACACGACAAAGCTGTTCTTGAATTGGTTGCAACTAATATAACTGCCAACTTATTAGGTTTAGGCAATGCAGCAACTCCAATTGGCCTTAAAGCGGCTAAAGAAATATGCAAGATAAAACAGGGAAAAAGTGCTATTGATACGCTCGCTATGCTAATCGTTATTAATACGGCATCGGTGCAGCTGATACCTACCACAGTAGCTGCTATTCGTAACTCGTTCGGAGCATCTATGCCGTATTCCATTCTACCTGCTGTATGGTGTGCATCTGCGTGTGCATTATTTACAGCAATTATGCTAACGATACTTTTGCGAAAAATAGGAAATTAGTGGTGTAAATTGTAAAGACTTTCTTATAGTCATTATGGAACATATGCTCAAATAATTATGTCGAATTGTGTCGAAAATAATAGCTAAAAGAAATTTTTGGATATTTGCATAAATTTATACAGGAAATTTGGTGATAAATTGTCAAAGGAAATTGGTTCAATTATAGTTCCATTAATTATTTTTGTAATAATTACATATGGTTTTAGCACAAAAATTGTCATTTTTGATAGTTTTTTAACTGGGGCTAAAGAGGGACTTAACACAGCATTTTCCATATTGCCTACATTAATTGGTATTTTAACAGCAATTTACATGTTAAGAGCATCAGGAGCCATTGATTTTCTAGCTTTTGCCCTATCTCCAGTTATGGAAATTCTAGGAATACCACCTGAAGTTTCAGCTTTAGTGCTTTTAAAGCCAATTAGTGGCAGTGGTGGTTTGGCACTTGGCAGTGAACTTATTTCAACTTATGGTGCTGATAGTTATATTGGAAATGTCACCTCTGTTATGCTTGCATCTTCTGAAACTAGTATTTATACAATTGGAATTTATTTAGCGCATGTAAATCTAAATCATATTAAAGGACTTTTGCCAGCTGCTTTATCTGCTGACATTATAGCTTTTATATCCTCTGCCTTTTTTGTACGATTATTTTTAATGTAAAAGCAAATTTTCGATATACTATTATTTATTTTCATGTTATACTGTTTACATTATAATATAAGAAGAAAAGGTAATGATATAAAATGTCAAATATAACAAATGGGTTTTTGCCTATTTCAAAACAAGATATGCATGATAGAGGAATATACTTCTGCGATTTTTTAATTATTTCAGGTGATGCTTATGTAGACCACCCTTCTTTTGGTACAGCTGTTGTTTCAAGATGTATCGAAGCTGAGGGTTTTAATGTGGCGATTTTGTCACAACCTAACATTAATTCTCTTGACGATTTTTTGCAGTTTGGAAAACCTCGTTATGGTATTTTAATTAATAGTGGTAATATCGATTCTATGGTGGCACATTATACAGCTGCAAAAAAAAGACGTAGCGAAGATGAATATACTCCTGGTGGCAAAGCTGGCAAGCGTCCTGATAGGGCTGTTACAGTTTATTCTAATCTTGCTCGCAAGGCTTTTCCAGATGTACCAATTTTCATCGGTGGATTAGAAGCATCTTTACGTCGCTTTGCACATTATGATTATTGGAGCGATAGTGTTATGCCTTCAGTTCTTTTATCTTCTGGTGCTGATGGTTTAATGTATGGAATGGGTGAACTTACAGTTCGTGCTATAGCTAATGGACTTAAAAAAGGTACACCTGTAAAAGAGCTTTTAGCTTCGCTTCGTGGTGTATGCTATATGACAGAAGATATATCTTCCTTACATTATAAACATATAGAATGTCCAACACAAGAGCAGGTATGTACAGATAAAGAAAAATATGCTATTGCGTCAAAGGTTCAATTAGAAGAGCAAGACTATCACAATGGTCGTGCTATTGTTCAGCGTCATGGCAAAAAGCTACTTGTTCAAAACCCTCCTGAGCGTCCACTTACAACCGAAGAAATGGATGCAGTTTATGCCTTGCCTTATATGCGTGATTATCACCCTACTTATAAAAAATTCGGTGGAGTTACAGGCATTGAAGAAGTTAAATTTTCTATCATCCACAACAGAGGCTGTTTTGGTGCTTGCAACTTTTGTGCTTTAGCCTTGCATCAAGGAAGATTTATTTCTGTTCGAAGTCATGAATCTATACTTAAAGAGGCTGAACAAATTATTAAAATGCCTGATTTCAAGGGATATATACATGACATAGGTGGGCCTACTGCAAATTTCAGACATCCATCTTGCAAAAAGCAAAAAAAGCAGGGACTATGTAAAGATAAGCGATGTCTTTCCCCCTCTGCATGTTCTGCACTTGATGCAAATCATGATGATTATTTAGAACTATTGACAAAACTACGTAATCTTAAAGGTGTTAAAAAGGTCTTTGTGCGTTCTGGGCTTCGTTATGATTATATGATGGCTGATAGAAATGACAGATTTTTTGAAGAATTAGTGCGTCATCATATTAGTGGTCAATTAAAAGTTGCTCCTGAGCATATGAGCGATAATGTGCTTTATTATATGGGCAAACCATCTTTTAAAATTTATGAAAATTTCCGTTCGAAATATGAGAAAATCAATCTAAAAATCGGCAAAAAGCAATTTTTAGTTCCATATCTTATGTCTTCTCACCCAGGAAGTACGCTTCGAGATGCTATTCATTTAGCTGAATATTTAAATAAAATTGGATACAGCCCTGAACAGGTACAAGATTTTTACCCTACTCCAGGCACAATTTCCACTGCAATGTATTACACAGGACTTGACCCACGCACTATGAAAAAAGTATTTGTCCCTAAAACTGCTGAAGAAAAAGCTATGCAACGTGCCTTGCTTCAATGGAGACGCCCTGATAAGCAACGTATTATAATAGAAGCTTTAACACGTGCTAAACGTGAAGATTTAATTGGATATTCTCGTGAATGTCTTGTAAAGCCTGATAATATTTATTTGAAAGAAAAAAGAGATAGAGAACAAAACGAAAAATCTTCTAAAGGCTCGAAGAATAATCGTAATACAAAAAATGTAAAATCACATAGTAATTCAGCTCGAAACAAGCCTACTAGGCCTTCTAAGCCTAGAAAACATAAATAGAATAATATGTTATGTATATTGACAAATATTTTATGATAAGATATTATTATATGTAATTATTTATTTTGGGGGTATTTTATGAGTAATCGTGAAAGTTTTGCATCACGACTGGGGTTTATCTTGATTTCTGCCGGCTGTGCTATCGGGATTGGTAATGTATGGCGGTTTCCTTATATTGTAGGGCAATATGGCGGTGCTGCATTTGTGCTAATTTATTTATTGTTTTTAATAGCACTTGGTTTACCTATTATGATTATGGAATTTTCTGTAGGTCGTGCTAGTAAAAAAAGTGTAGCTAAATCTTTTGATGTGCTACAGCCTAAAGGCACTAAGTGGCATTTATTCGGCTATTTCGGCATAGCTGGAAACTATCTTCTTATGATGTTCTATACTACGGTTTGTGGTTGGATGCTATCTTATTTCTACAAAATGTTAACTGGCACATTCGAAGGACTATCACCTGATGAAGTTGCTGGTGTATTTGGAGCTTTAACTGCAAATCCTGTTGAAATGACAATTTGGATGGTAGTTTCTGTATTGATTGGATTTACAGTTTGTTTCTTAGGTCTTCGTAACGGTGTAGAAAAAGTTACAAAGTTTATGATGACATCACTTCTTGCTGTGATGCTTATTCTTGTAGTTCGTTCTGTTACGCTTGACGGTGCTTCAGATGGACTTGCATTCTATCTTCTTCCTGATTTCAACAGAATTGCAGAAGCTGGTTTATCTAATGTAATCTTTGCAGCTATGGGCCAAGCTTTCTTTACTTTAAGTATAGGTATCGGTTCTATGGCAATTTTCGGAAGCTATTTATCTAAAGACCATACGCTTACGGGCGAAGCTATCAGCATTACATTGCTTGATACTTCAGTTGCATTTATGGCAGGTCTTATTATCTTCCCTGCGTGTTTTGCATTTGATGTAAACCCTGGCGAAGGTCCTGGGCTTGTATTTGTTACACTGCCTAATATTTTCAATCAAATGGCTGGCGGAAGAATTTGGGGCTCGCTTTTCTTTGTATTCATGTCCTTTGCATCTTTATCAACTGTTATAGCTGTTTTTGAAAACATTATTTCATTTGGTATGGATTTATGGGGTTGGACACGTAAAAAAGCTGTATTTGTAAACTTGTTTTTAATCATCGTCTTGTCAATGCCTTGTATTTTAGGGTTTAACTTATGGTCTGGCTTTGCTCCTCTTGGCGCTGGAACTGTTGTACTTGACCTTGAGGACTTCATCGTGTCAAACAACTTACTTCCTCTAGGCTCTCTTATTTATCTTATCTTCTGTACTTCTCGTTATGGTTGGGGCTTTGATAATTTCGTTGCAGAAGCAGATACAGGTTCTGGATTAAAATTCCCTAGATGGGTTCGTCCTTATGTAACATATGTATTGCCTGTAATTATTTTAATCATCTTTGCACAAGGCTATATTTCAAAATTTATGTAAAATTATTGGTGTGTCATTAAAGGCACACCAATTTTTGTCTTTATTTTCGTTGCAATTTTGCAACACCGTTGCGTATTTTTGCAACTTTTTGTGCAGTTTGTAAAATTTATGGTTAATTTTGCAAATCTTTATGATTAATTTGCATACATAATTAGTAGTTATTTCAACTTTGAATTAAATTAAATTAGCATACAATCTTATATTTATTCATATTTTATAGACATGTTGTACAATTTTCTATGATTGGATTTAGCCACATTAACATTAATTTACAAAACATTTTAAATTCAGCTTGACATTTGGCATAATATTTGCTACTTTAGTATAAGTGATTAGTAAACAAGTGACATTTTTATAAAAATTTTACACATTGTTTGCACACAGGAAAATTTAGGAGGAATATTTTTATGATGAAGAGAATTCTATCTGGTGTACTTGCGGGTACAATGCTACTTAGCCTAATGGCATGTGGTGGCGACGATTCTGCTGCTGGCGGAGATGCTGCTGGTGGTGATTCAGGCGAAGTACAAGTAATTAAAATTGCTACTGTATTAAGTGGTGAGACTAGCCCAGGGCTTCAAGCTCTTGAACTATTCGAAACAAACTTCGAAGCTGCAACTGAAGGACGTTACGACGTTCAACTTTTCCCAGGTGGACAATTAGGTAACCAAACTGATACTATCGCACAAACTCGTGACGGTGATATCCAAATGGCTACAACTAACCCACTTGAAATCAGCCAAACTATCACTCCACTTGCTACACTAGACCAATACTACCTATTCGATGATGTAGAACACGTTCTACGTTTTACTAACGGTGAAGGTGGACAATACCTACTTGATTCATTCAATCAAATGGGCGTACAAGGCGTTGCTTTCTTCCCATTAGGTTTCCGTCACCTTTCTAACAATAAAGGTCCAATCGAAACTATGGATGACCTAGCTGGTCTTAAAATTCGTGGATACAACCCAATCCAAATCGCTGTTTGGGAATCAGTTGGTTGTAACCTATCTTCTGTAACATGGAACGAACTATTCACAGCTATGCAACAAAACCTAATCGACGGACAAGAAACTGCTTTAACAGCTTTTGCTGAAGCAAAATTCTATGAAGTTCAAGAATACATGTCATTAACTTCTCACTTAGCTTCTTACGATATCCTTATCGCTAACCAAGCTTGGCTTGAAGCTATGCCAGAAGCTGACCGTGCTATCTTCGATGCACAAATGGCTATTTCTGTTGAACACCAAAATGCTGAGTTCGTAAAACAAACTAATGAACTTATCGACACTCTAACAACTGAACATGGCATGACTATCTCTGAAGTACCAGCAGATACTCTACAAGCTATGAAAGACCAAATGTTCCCAATTTCTCAAGCAGAAATCCTAAAAGTAACTGATCAAGAAACTTATGACACAGTTATGGGTTATGTTGACGCAGTAAGAGAATAATTTAAGATTTTACTCAAAATTGAGGCTCTGTAAGGGCAGGGCCTCAATTTTATTCTTTAAAATATGAAGGGGTTTATTTATATGAAAAAGTTAATTCGTTTTATTGATATTAACTTTGAACCGATTATATTAATGGTATCATTCCTTGTTATGATGACATTAATATCAGTTCAAGTTTTTCTAAGATTTATTATGGGTTCTGGTTTTGCATGGGGTGAAGAAGTTTCAACTTTCCTATTCGTTTGGATTGTTTTTACTGGAATTTCTTATGCATTCAGAAACAACCGTCAAATTTCTGTAGATTTTCTTAAAAATCTATTACCTGAATCAATTCGTAAGATTCTAACACTTATTATTGAAATTTCGATGCTTGTTATGGTAATTATTTTACTTACAGGCGCTTGGAGTATAGTTCAAAATGCAGCATTATTCGGCGACAAAGCTGCTGCACTTCCTATTTCTTTAAACTGGCTTAATGGAGCTGCTGTTTATGGTTTTGTACTTTCAGCTATTCGCATTATCCAATCTATCATTTGGAAACTTCGTAGATTCGGCGCTTCATATGAGTTATATATGAACGTTGGTGGTACATACAGTGGTGCTGCTGAAATCTGCTTTATGCCACAATCATATAGAGATGAAGTTATTAATCACTCTAACCCTGATTGCATTGAAGAAGAAAAAAAATATAGCGGAGATAAAGGAGGAAACGAATAATGATTGCTACTCTATTTATAGCCTTTATCGGCCTATTAATTCTTGGTTTCCCTATCGCAGTTTCACAAGGTATCGGGTCACTTATTCTTATCTTTACATATGACCCAATGTCTGTTGATACATTTACAAAATCAATTATCGCAGGTTTTAACTCATTTACACTTGTTGCTATCCCTCTATTTACATTTGCAGGGGACATCATGGGTAAAGGTGGTATTTCTAAAAACCTTATCTCAACAGCTAAAATTGGTCTTGGTAACATGACTGGTGGTCTTGGTATCGTATCTATCGTAGCTTGTATGTTCTTTGCCGCTATCTCTGGTACTGGTTCTGCAACAGTTGCTGCTATCGGTCTTATCATGATTCCTGAAATGGTTGCTGGTGGTTACGATAAACCTTATGCAGCTTCAATGGTTGCAACTGCTGGTACTATCGGTACTATCATCCCTCCATCTATCTGTATGGTAGTTTACGCTGTTGCAGCTAACGCATCAGTTACAGCTATGTTTACAGCTGGTTTCCCTGTTGGTATCTTAGTTGGTACAGCTCTTTGTGTTTACTGTTACATCTCTTGTAAAGCTCGTGGTTACAAACCTGTTGTTGTTAAATATACAGGTGCTGATATTGCGAAAATCATCACAACAGCTATCCCAGCTTTCTTAATCCCTGTACTTGTTCTTGGTGGTATCTACGGTGGTGTATTCACACCTACAGAAGCTGCTGCTGCTGCATGTGTACTTGGTATTGTAATTGCTGTATTCGTTTACAAAGAAATCAAACTTTCAGAAGTTCCTTACCTAGCATACCGTTCAGTTGCTTTAGGTGCTCCTGTACTTTTAATCATCGGTATTTCAACTGCATTTGGTCGTATCCTTGCGATTACACAAATGCCTACACTTATCGCTGAATCAATCTTAAGCTTAACTACAAGTGCTGTATTCCTAATGGTTCTTATCAACATACTTTTACTTATCGTTGGTACTTTCATGGAAACAAACGCAGCTATCATTATCCTAACTCCAATCCTACTACCTCTTGTAGAAGGTATTGGCGTAAACAAAGTTCACTTTGGTATGGTTATGATTCTTAACCTTGCAATCGGTTTCGTTACTCCTCCTCTTGGAGCGAACCTATTCATGGCTGCAGAAATTTCACGTGTTAAATTTGAAGTTCTTGCAAAAACAATCTGGCCTTGGATTGGTGTAATGATTGTTGTTCTAGCACTTATTACAGCTTTCCCTCAAATTTCTATCGCTCTTCCTGAGCTAATGAATATCCCAACAACTTAATCTTGTATTAGATTTACTAGTGGTGTGATGAAATTCGTCACACCACTTTTTTATGTTATATTTCCTTATTATAGAGTATATTTTTTAAACAAAGAGGCTATCACATTAAGCCATTTATTTCAATTTCAAATAGCTAAAATTAATAAATAATGCTAAAAAATTAATAAAATCACAAGAAATCAGGACGTGTACCTGACTTTTTTTAACCTCTGAAGAAAAATTAAAACAAATTCTGATTTGTTTTAGGGGTGTCACAAATGATTTTCATCATTTGTGACACCCCTTTTTATATATTGCAAGGTAAATTATTCTTGTGACATGGCTGAGAATGAAATTGTATCAGCTATAAACTTATTGTCTTCTAATTTATAAGAAACTGTATAAATCGGTGTATTTTGAGAGTTTGTTGGCACATCAACAGTCAATTTTCCATCTACTATATGATAATTTAGTTTATCTCCAAATTCAATACGACCTGTAATGCTAGGAATTTCTCCTGTATTATATTTCAATATCTCCATTGGATCTTCTATTTCAATTGAAGCTAGTGTATTTATTTTATAAATACGCACAACTTCCTCTATAGGGTCATCATCCCATGATAAGTCAAGTATAACGGCTAGATACTCATCGTTTTCAATCGGACCATATACAGCATCTTTTGCCATATTAACATCATTAAACTTTTGTTCAAATTGAAGTACTTCACTTCCATTAAAAATCTCGTATTTCCCGATATAATGCCCATCTTCACGTCTTTCAGTTACATGTTTAAATACTATATCCTCAAATGTAATATCATCATTTGAACATGCTGAAAGCAATAGTAAAGCAAATAAACTCATGGATAATAATTTTTTCATATAGTTTGCTCACTTTCTTTTTCATATAGGTTAATTATACCAATAAAATATATTTAATTCAATATTATATTTATAAAATGTAAAAAGGTTTCTATAAATAGAAACCTTTTTAATATTATGTAAGTAAATATTACTTATATTTTTGTTTCGTCTGCTACTTTTAGCATAGTTAAAATGTTTTCAACTGGAACTTGGTTTATAGAACCTGCAGCACTTAGGACACAGCGAGAATTTCCGTTAAATCCTTCGATAACTTTTCTACAAGCTTCATAAGTTTCATCAACATTGTATCTTGCAAGGTCAATAGGGCTAATACCACCCATTGGGCTAACTTTTCCATTTGTACGCATTGTAGCATCGTAAGGAGATACGTTAGTACCATGTTGCCAAGCTACGAAACCACCATTAGGAATTCTTTCAACGATATGGTCAGTAGTTGAGTCATTGTGTAACCAACGTTGAGTATTTGGGAATTCTTTAAATAGTCTGTCATAAGTTGGGATGATAATATCATCATACATTTCAGGGCTTAAGAACGCTGAAAGGTCATCTGCGATTAAGATATGGTGAATTGGTTCGCCAAGAATTTTTTCTTGAGCTTTGATAAATGCGATTTGTGTTTCAATACAAATATCAAGTAGAGCATCAACTAATTCTGGTTCTGCAATTGTATCAGCACAGAAATCACCAATACCACGAAGTTGCGCTGCAACTGTGAATGGTCCCATGATTGGATGTGGATTTACTTTAAGGTGTTTTGGACAGTTTTGTACAAGGTATTCTAATTGCTCAAGAGCAATACGCATGTAGTTATCACCGTATGGATCAGCTGGTTTCATTTTTAGAACATCATCAATATCTTCAATACCTGCTTCGTGTACTGAAATAAATCCATGATCATCAAAACGAACTTCGCCACCAAGACCTGAACATTCTGCAACAGCACCTACGTCTGGTCCTAAGTTACCACAGAATTCAATTTTTTCTAATGCTTCAAGTTGAGCTTCAAGCATAACTTTTGGATTGTGGAAATATTCTTTTAGTGGAACTTTTGTAACTGCGTTGTAGAAAGGATAAGTTAAAAAGTTAAAAACTGCATGTGCATCAGTTTTTTGACCTAGAATACTCTTTCTAAATCTCTCTGCATTTCTTTCTCTTAAAGTTGACATAATAAAAACCTCTTTTCAAAATTTTATATTTGTAGGGAAAATTAAATTATAATCCCCAGTAATAGCTTATTCTGGCAATTTCCAATCCATATAATCATAAAATGGTGCAGATTTTCTATATAGATAATCTGTATCATCTTTTAAATCCCAATCATATAGACCTTTTGTTGCTTTTCTTCCTGTTGTTCCTTTTTCAATACCATCATTTACGATAGTTGAAATATCAGTAGTTGAACAAAGTGATGGATAAACTGTATTTGCAATTGCTTTTTCAAGTTCAAATCCTACATCATCAAAATATTCTAAAAGTCCAATAGATGCATAACGCATACCTACTGCATATTTGATACTTTTATCAATATCTGCAACAGATGCTACTCCTTGTTCTAATAGATAAAGTGATTCACGAAATAGTGCTTGTGCTAGACGATTTACAATAAATCCTTCAATGTTTTTGTTTAATACAACCACTTGACGTTGTAATTTTTCTAAAATTTCTTTAGCTCTGTCTAAAATATCACTTGTAGTTTCATCATTGCCCACAAGTTCAACAAGTGGAAGTAAATGAGCTGGTTGAAATGGATGTGCAACAATAAATCTACCTTTATGTGTAGCTTTTTCTGCTAATACATCTGCTGTAATTGCAGATGTGCAAGATGCGACAATCGTATCTTTAGACACAACTTTTTCAACATTTTCATAAACTTCATGCTTAATTTCGATTGCTTCTGCAACAGCTTCAAAAATAAAGTCTACTCCAGCAAGTTCGCTATAATCTCCTGTCACTGTTAAAAGTGCCATAGCTTTTTCTTTATTATTTTGTGTTGCTTTTCCTTGAGCGATAAGTGCATCAAAGTTTTTAGATATTCCTTCTACAGCCGAAGCTCGGCTTTTTTCAGAACGACCAATAAGCACAGTTGGATAACCATTACCTATTGTAAGTGTCGCTTGGCAATACCCAATATTCCCTGTTCCAATAACTGCAAATTTCATCTTCTAACTCCTTTTTAAGAAAGTTTGATTTTGTTAACTGTAATAATTTGACCTAATATAATATACAGCAACTTCTTTTCCAACATAGACAAAATGAACACATTTTTTAAAAGTTTTTGTTTTTTTAGTGCAATATGCCATGTGTTACAATCTTTTGTCAAATTAACCTTTTATATTATAACAAAATCCACATATAATGTCAAATAAATCAAATGCATTTTTGCAACACTTTAATTAATTGCAACACTTTTTTTCATGAAACAATGAAAAAACCTCATCAAATTGCATCAAGCGACTTAATAAGGTTTTTTCTTTATTTAATTTTACGCATTCATCATTTCTTCAGTGTAATTGCCTTCTTCTTTCCAAATTTTATGCATAATTTCATAACGCTCTAAATCCATGCCAGGATATATGCAGTTAGATGTTGCAAATATGTATCCAGCAGTTTTTATTCCTTCACGAAGTGAACGACGAACATCAGCTTCACATTCTTCAATACTACCAGTTTGCAACAGCCCACAGTTAACATTTCCCATAAATGCTACTTTATCTCCATAAAGCTTAATCATTTCAGTCATATCAACGCCACCTTGTGGATCTAAAGAATGGATTGCATCAGGTTTACAAGCGACAATTTGTTCCATAATCGGAACGATGTTTCCATCACTGTGTTTAATTGAATAATAACCCATTTGTCGATAATTGGCAATTAAGTCAGTTAAATATGGTCCTACAAATTCATCAAATGTATCTTTGCTATAAAATGGATTTGTATTAAAACAATAATCACTACACAGGAAAAATCCATCTAATAATTTAGAATCATTATTTATTTTTGATGCAAATTCTAAACGCTTTTCAAGTCTTACTTTAGCTTCTTCATGAAGTTCTTCTGGTTCTTCAAACATTTTAACTGAAAAATCCACCATTGTATCACCATCAGGAATTGCAAAAGTGCTATCACCATGCATTGCGACAAAATATTTATCACCTGAGATATCACGAATTTCTTCAAGTACTCTTCGTTTCATATCGAAATCACCTGAAATATCTTGAACAAAAATACCACTATGCTCATATTTTTCTGCTATATCCACATAAAGCTGTGCTACATCTCGCATTTGCATTTTTTGTTCTTTTGCTGTCAGTTGTGAGAAACAATATAAGTTGCGATAGCGTGGGTGAATTTTTCCAAATGCTTCCATAGTTGGGTAGAATACCATTTCAAAATGTGGTACACGTCCTCCTGGACGTTTTCTGTTTAAGACACTTATAAGTCTTTCTCTTTCAGTCATAACAATCATAAATCCTTTCGTGTTTGACATATTTTTTCTTTGATTATACTCTTTAAATATATAGATTTATATCATAAAAATATTACATTTTGTATTATTTTGATATAATATTACAAAAATAAAAAGACACCGTTTATGCGATAATGCATGTTTAAACTAAGTGTCTTTAATTTTCAATTTACTCCTTAACAGAGCCAGAAAGATTATCGATAAAATGTTTTTCAACACTTA
>CAYJKB010000022.1:0-31399 GCA_964370625.1 uncultured Oscillospiraceae bacterium
CTAAATTCTTGCAACGCCACTTTCACGTGCAGCATCTGCTACAGCTTTAGATACAAGAGGGCAAATTCTCTCATCAAATGCTGCTGGAAGTATATAATCAGCTGTTAATTCTTCATCTGCAATGCAATAAGCAATCGCTTTTGCAGCTGCCATATTCATGTCATCATTAATATCTGATGCTCTAACATCAAATGTACCTCTGAAAATCCCTGGGAATGCAAGTACATTGTTGATTTGGTTTGGGAAATCAGAACGACCTGTACCAACAACTACAGCACCGCCTGCTTTTGCTTCATCAGGATAAATTTCAGGAACTGGGTTTGCCATAGAAAATACAATAGGCTCTGTGTTCATTGTGCGAACCATGTCGGCTGTAACAAGTCCCGGAGCTGATAGCCCGATAAATACATCAGCACCAACCATAGCCTCTGCTAAAGTGCCTTTTTTATGAGCTTTATTTGTAACTTTAGCTGTTTCAGCTTGTGCTTCGCTCATCCATTCTTCACCTTCACACAAAGCACCTTTACGTGAACATAAAACAACATCTTTAACACCTAATGAAAATAATAGACGTGCTACAGCAGTTGCAGAAGCCCCAGCACCACTAATTGTAATATTTAAGTCAGATAATTTTTTTCCTGTTAAACGACAAGCATTAATAACAGCAGCAGAAGCTACAATAGCTGTACCATGTTGGTCATCATGGAAAATTGGAATATCGCAACGCTCTTTAAGTTTTTTCTCAATTTCAAAACAACGAGGAGCAGCAATATCTTCAAGATTAATTCCACCGAAAGAGCCTGAAATCAGCTCAACTGTGCGAACTATTTCATCAACATCTTTTGATTTAATACAAATCGGAAATGCATCAACATCAGCAAATGCTTTGAATAACGCACATTTACCTTCCATAACAGGCATACCAGCTTCAGGGCCTATATCACCTAAACCAAGCACAGCTGAACCATCTGTAATAACTGCCACCATATTATGGCGACGTGTATATTTATAACTTAAATCTACATCTTTAGATATTTCGATACAAGGTTGAGCTACACCAGGAGTATATGCCACTGCAAGATCTGCTGCGTTTTCTACAGGTGCACGACAAACTACTTCTATCTTCCCTGCCCATTTTTCATGTTCGTCTAGAGCGAATTGTTTCATATCCATTTTTATATTCCTCCAAAAATTTTTATATATGTTTATTCTACTACAAAACTATATATTTACACAACATGATTTTATAAGAAATATTGCAAAATTTAAAAATTTATTGTATAATATATTAATTATCGTAATTTATAAAAAAGGAGCAATTATAATGTACAATTATGAACTTAAAATAGATGATTATATTGCATTTAATAGATATTTTGCATATAACAACTCTAAGCTTTGCAGAAATCGAACGATTAATCGTGTGATGGGGCCGATTTTGCTTGCTTTTATATATGCTATTAATACTGTAACTTCTGGATTTAATTTAAGCTTGCTTATAATCTATATTGTTATTGGTGTAATTATGTCATTATATTATCCAACACACGAGAAAAAACGTCTTGATAGACAGGTTAAAATTCATTTTTTAAACGATAATAATAAGAGTGGACTTGGCGAAAAGCAATTCAATTTTGAAGAATCTACTTTTTCTCAAGTTGGCAAAACTTATACAGATAGAATAGCTTATGATGATATTAAGAAATTTGAAATTGATAAAAACCATTTTTATATCTTTACAGATGAAATGAGCGCTTTTATTATTCCATTTTCAGCATTTTCATCACAGGCTGATAAAGATGGTTTTGAACAAACTATCCGTAGTATGATTAAAGAATAATTATATCCATTATATTTTATAATATTTGGATATTTCATTAAATTTTGTGCCTAATTAAGAAAGGAACGGACATAAAAATGATAGAAATAGTATTAAAAGATGGAAAAAAGATAAATGTTGAACAAGGTGCATCTGCTTTTGATGCAACTCGTATTATTTCAGAAGGCTTAGCTAGAAATGCCCTTGCTTGCGAAATCAATGGAAAAGTTTGTGACCTTACAACTAAACTGTCAGATGGTGACACACTAGCTGTTTTAACTTTTGATGATGAAGAGGGAAAACGAACTTTCCGCCACACAGCGGCACACGTGCTTGCGCAAGCTGTAAAACGTATATACCCTACTGCAAAAGTTGCTATAGGCCCTGCTATTGACAACGGCTTTTATTATGATTTTGATGTTGAAAAACCATTTTCACCAGAAGATTTAACAAAAATAGAAGCTGAAATGAAAAAAATTGTTAAAGAAAAGCTTGTACTTTCTCGTTTTGAGCTTCCAAGAGCCGAAGCTTTAGATTTAATGCGTCAAGCTGATGAGCCTTATAAAGTAGAGCTTATTGAAAATTTACCTGAAGATGCTGTTATCTCTTTCTATAAACAAGGTGAATTCACTGATCTTTGTGCTGGTGCTCATTTATTTGACACTTCAAAACTTAAAGCAATTAAACTTACATCAGCTACAGGTGCTTATTGGAGAGGTGACGCATCTCGTAAGATGTTACAACGTATTTACGGCACATGTTTCCTTAAAAATGCTGAACTTGAGGCATATCTTGAAGCTGTTGAAGAAGCTAAAAAACGTGACCATAATAAAATTGGTCGTGAGCTTGAATTTTTCACTACAAGTGATTTAATTGGTCAAGGTCTACCTATCATTCTTCCTAAAGGAGCTAAAGTTATTCAAATTCTTCAACGTTTTGTTGAAGATACAGAAGCAAAACTAGGTTATCAGCTTACAAAAACTCCACTTATGGCTAAAAGTGACTTATATAAAATTTCAGGACACTGGGACCATTATCGTGATGGTATGTTCGTTATGGGTGACCCTAATAACGAAGATGAAGAATGCTTTGCACTTCGTCCTATGACTTGTCCATTCCAATATCAAGCATACTTAAACCGTATGCGTTCATATCGTGATTTGCCTATGCGACTAGGTGAAACTGCTACTTTATTTAGAAATGAATCATCGGGTGAAATGCATGGACTTATCCGTGTACGTCAATTCACAATATCAGAAGGGCATTTAATTTGTACTCCTGAACAACTTGCAGAAGAATTTGGAAACTGTGTAAAACTTGCTAAAGATATGCTGACAAAACTAGGTTTAATCGATGATATTAGCTACTGTTTCTCACAATGGGATCCAGAGGATACTGAAAAATATGAAGGAACACCTGAGCAATGGGAAAACACTCAAGCTATGATGGGTAGAATTCTTGATGATTTAAATATTAACTATTCTATCGGTATCGGTGATGCTGCGTTTTACGGCCCAAAACTTGACATTCAAATTAAAAACGTACATGGCAAAGAAGATACTATTATCACAATTCAAGTTGATGAACTACTTGCTCAAAAATTTGGTATGGAATATATCGCAAAAGATGGTACTAAGCAAAATCCTTGTATCATTCATCGTACTTCTATCGGCTGTTATGAGCGTACACTTGCACTTCTTATCGAAAAATATGCTGGTGCATTACCTCTTTGGATGTCACCTGAACAAGTGCGTGTTATCCCTGTAACAGACCGTACTTTAGATTATGCTGATGGTATTTTAGCTAAACTTAAAGATGCTGGTATCCGTTGTGATATTGATGATAGAAGCGAAAAAGTTGGATATAAAATTCGTGAAGGTCAACTTGAAAAAGTTCCTTACATGATTATTGTAGGCGATAAAGACGAAGAAGCAGGAACAATTTCAGTTCGTGATCGTAAAACAGGCGAAAGCGAAACTATGCTAATTGATGAGCTACTTTCAAAACTTGCTACAGAAATCGCAGAATATAAATAATATATTATTACATTTCAAGCACTCTAAAACTTTGGGACATTTTTGAAACACGCACATAATAAAGTGTGCCTGTTTCAAGTGGCCCTATCGTAAAAGTTCCGTATTCATCAGTGTACCCCCAAGCAATTGGACTATCTGGTGACACATCAGAACCCGATGTGAAAACTGTAATGAGTGCATTTTCGATTGGATTTTTATTTTCATCAACTACAGTTCCGACAATTGCTGGTGGTGTTTTTGATGTTAATGTTATTTCAGTTTTCGTGAATGTTCCCTCTGTAGGTTTTAGATAAAATGAAGTATTCAAATATATACCCTCCCTTGTAGAAATTAATTTAATATAAATAGAAAAGGTGATTTTTAGATTATGGCTAAACAAGAAAAACTTGTAAAAGAAATTACATCAATGGATGAAGATTTTGCTAAATGGTATACAGATATTGTTAAAAAAGCAGAACTTATCGATTATTCAAGTGTTAAAGGTTGTGTTATTTTACGCCCTTATGCACAAGCTATTTGGGAAAACATTCAAAAGAATTTAGACCAAATGTTTAAAGACACAGGACACGAAAATGTAGCAATGCCTATGTTTATTCCTGAAAGTCTGCTACAGAAAGAGAAAGACCATGTTGAAGGTTTTGCCCCTGAGGTAGCTTGGGTTACTCATGGTGGTAGCGAAAGGCTTCAAGAGCGTCTTTGCGTTCGTCCTACGTCAGAAGTTCTTTTCTGTGAACATTATGCAAACATCATTACTTCATGGAGAGATTTACCAAAACTTTATAATCAATGGTGTTCTGTTGTACGTTGGGAAAAGACTACAAGACCATTTTTACGTTCTCGTGAATTTTGGTGGCAAGAAGGACATACAGCACATGCTACACGTGACGAAGCTATGGAAGAAACAATCCGTATGCTAGATGTATATGCTGAATTTGCTGAAAAATACCTAGCAATGCCTGTTGTTAAAGGTGAAAAAACTGCTAAAGAACGTTTTGCCGGTGCTGAAAATACATATACTATCGAATGTATGATGCATGATGGTAAAGCACTTCAATCTGGTACTTCTCATTACTTTGGTGATGGTTTTGCTCGTGCTTTTGGCATTGAATATACTGATAAAACAAACTCAAAACAATTTGTTCATCAAACTTCTTGGGGTGTATCAACTCGTCTTGTTGGTGGTATTATTATGACTCATGGTGATGATAACGGGCTTGTTCTACCTCCAAAAATCGCTCCAACTCAACTTGTTGTAATTCCTGTTGCTATGCACAAAGATGGTGTAGTTGAAAAAGCTACCGAGGTACTAAATACAATTAAATCTGCTGGTGTTCGTGCTAAAATTGATATAAGCGAACAATCACCAGGCTGGAAATTTGCTGAATATGAAATGAAAGGTGTGCCTATTCGTCTTGAAATTGGACCACGTGACATTGAAAATGGAACTTGTATTTTAGCTCGTCGTGATACTGGTGAGAAAATTACAACTGAAATTGCGACACTTTCAACTGTAGTGCCTGAACTACTAGAGCAAATTCAAGTTGATATGTTCCAAAAAGCTCTTAAAAACAGAGAAGATCATACTTATACTGCAACTTCTATCGATGAAATGAAAGATATTCTTTCTAAAAACGTAGGATTTGTTAAAGCTATGTGGTGTGGTGAGCAAGAATGTGAACTTAAAATCAAAGAAGAAACTGGTATGCCTTCTCGTTGTATTCCTTTTGAGGAAGAAAAAATTTCCGATACTTGTTCTTGTTGTGGAAAGCCAGCAAAAAACATGGTTTATTGGGGCATAGCGTATTAATATGGAAGCTATAACAAAATTTTTTAATACACATATAGTGTCCTTTGCATGGTCAACAATTTTTATTGCAGTTGTAATCATTATAACTGTTATTGCTGCAAGACTTACTTTTCATGTATTTAAAAAAGTTCGTGCAAACATGCAAGCTAAATCAAGCCCATATATAACATATTTAGGATTTTTAAAATATTTATCTGTTGGTGCAATTTATTTTACAGGTGTGCTTGTTATTTTATATAACATTCCATCACTTGAAAAAGCTGTCACTTCCTTACTTACTGGGTCTGGGATTGCAGCTGTAGTAATCGGTTTTGCATCACAAGAGGCTATGAGCAACCTTGCAGGTGGCATGATGATTTTAGTATTTAAACCTTTTGTATTGGGTGATTTTATTCGATTTGTAGGTCAAGATATTATTGGTGTTGTCGAAGAAATTACACTTAGACACACAGTGGTTCGTACTGTTGAAAACAAAAGAATTATGATACCAAATGGACTTATAAATGGTGAAATCATTGAAAATGCTAACTATACTGATGATAAAACTTGTGCTTTAATTGATATTGGCATATCTTATTCTGCTAACATTGATAAAGCTATGGAAATTATGGTATTAGAGGCTCGTAAGCATCCTTCTTTTATTGATAATCGTTCAGATGAAGATAAGGAAAAAGGTACTCCTGATATTATTGTACGTGTAATTGCTTTAGGTGATTCATCGGTTAATATACGTGCTATGGTTTGGGCAAATTCTAATGCTGAAGCTTTTGCAATGAAATGTGATTTACTTAAATCTATTAAGGAACATTTTGATAGAGAGAATATCGAAATTCCTTTCCCTCATGTTACAGTTATTCAAGGTAAATAATTTACTTAGATAAATTAAACTCGATGTTAACCATACATCGAGTTTTTTTATTTATAACATAGTTTGACTATAACCTGTATTTTTAGTATACTATAAATATATAAATTTATTTTGGAGGCATCAGAAATGAATACTAGAAATAGACCACATGAATTACAACGTTTTTTTGATGAAAAAAATAAACTATTAGTTAAACGCAAAAAGCTTCAAATTTCTATTAAAAATGCCAAACGAAACTTGCCGATTTTCGCATTTTTAGCTGTTATCGGATTTGTTGTTGATGTGTCAGTTTTGCTTACAGTTGCAAGCATGTTTATAGGCATACCTGTAGCTCTATATTCAGCAATTTCATTGCCCTTGTCTTCTGCTAAATTAACAGTTGTCACCAATAAGCTAAAGGCACTAGGCGTAGATTATAAGAACACATTTGTGCAACTATCAAACGAACGTCCACATGATCCTTATTTCCTTTATTATCCTCATTCAAATCATAATTTTTTTGATGGTGATGATGAAGGTGATGAACATAGAAATTTTGGTGATTTTGATGGATGGGATAATGATGACTCCCCTGATTTTGATAATGCTGTCGACGATAATAGTTGGGACAGTGATGATGGTTTTGACGGTGGCGACGACGGCGGAGATGATTAATTTTAATATAAGTCATATTTAAAAACAAAACTTTGGCTGTGATGAAATGAAATATTTCATCACAGCCTTTTTAATATGTTTTAAGTTTATTCTTCGTGAATTTTAGTCAATGGGATAGTAATAATAAATATCAAAGCAAGTACAGCAGATGTAGCTTCTAAACCAAAATTATCTGCAATCAACCCTAAAATTGGCGCTAAAATCATTAAAAACAATGACTTTAATTGTGCAGCAATACTCAGCATCGTGCTTCGAGCTGATTTTTCAATATGATTATCAAGTTCATCTATAAAAATCGGTTTACGAGCACTATGAACTATATAAATTAAAATATAAATTATCAATACCATTAAGTAATTTTTAATTGTTAACGCTAAAGTTATAAATAATATTATAAATATAATATAAATTACTTTTAAACAACTGTTATTGCTCTGTTTTTGTTTAAATAAATAAGCATTTTTTGCTGAAACAGATGCCAATAGATTAAATCCAGCATAGA
Organism: uncultured Oscillospiraceae bacterium; assembly: GCA_964370625.1. Taxonomy (GTDB): domain Bacteria; phylum Bacillota; class Clostridia; order Oscillospirales; family Butyricicoccaceae; genus CAYJKB01. The sequence continues at coordinate 7,687 of CAYJKB010000022.1, forward strand.
CAATTCCTAATACTACATTTAGATTATTTTCAAGTGATAATGATGCAAAAACAATTACACTATTACCAATTATTATCATTTCTAAAATAGGTTGAATTAAATCTTTAATATAAGAATTACTCGATTCTACAATTCCTTCTTGACACAATAATTTTCTAAGTGATTTATTTTTTTTAAGAACAGAAATTAACTCTTTTATTAGTGATTTAATAGTTGTATGTGGTTTAATATCACACACATCTAAATAATTTGGATATGATAATATCAGCATGAAATCTAATATATATGGGATAATTGCAAAAAGGAAAATATATCCTGTTGAAGGTACTAGTAAAATCAAAATAATGCTAAGCGTGGAGCTTATTGCACTACCAATTAATGAATAAGAGCGTGTTGTTCCATACACAAATGTTTTTTCAGTTTCCCATTTTTTCTCATCTAAATATGTATAAATCATTGCTTTATGAGTGCCCGATCGAAATGCTTCGCCTAATCCAAAAAATATCATTCCAAATAATGCTAGGGTGAATGATGTTGTGAAAAAGAAGAAAATAAAGGAAATAATATAAAACATAAAGCATATACATAATTCTTTTTTTCTGCCAATCATATCAGCTATAAATCCACTTGGAATTTCAAATATATTTATTATAATTTCTCTTACAGATATTAACAATCCTATTTCCAATAAACTGATATCAAAACTTATTAAATATACAAGCAAATAAGGCTCAAAAAACCTTAAATTTTTAAGCAATCCATAAGCACAGAATTTTTTTATCTGTAAATCTTGCAGTATTTCTTTTCGATTATTTTGCAAATTTTCTCCCCCAAAGTTTTATGGTAGAATATCAGCTATTCTACCATAAGTTTAATTAATCTTTTTTCTTTTGAATTACAAATCCTTTGCTTCTTAACTTTTCTAAAAGAATAAGTTCTTGTTTAGAAAGTAATAGTTCATCATTTTTATCAAGCTCGGGCATACAATTTTTCATCAAGAAAGTTAAAATCATTTTAACAATATTTTTCATACTATTTATTTCTTTTTGATTCCAAACACGTTTTGATTTGCAATCATCTAACCCAATTACAAGCCTATTTTGATTTTTGTTTTTAGCTTGAGCAAGTAGAAATGATTTTACATTATTCTCATCTAAGATTTCAACAATATCTTTCATTTCTGTATTACTTGTATCACTACAATGCAATACATCTTCTTCATCTAATAGTTTAATCTTATTTTCAATCATTTCTTTTGTCAGTAATTGCGTGTTTAATTTTTGTGGAACAGTGCCAGATGAACACCATTCATGTGTAATCATGATAGAGTTTTTATCTTTTGCTTTTTCAATCAGATAACATCTTTCCACATCATAATGTCGTCCTATCATTTGTAATGTTAAATAAATTGCTGTTTTTACATTAGGTGCTTCGAATAAAATTTCAAAAACAGCAGCTAATAATTCTGCATCATAATGATAACTTGGCGAGTTTTGTTCATTATCAACCACTGTAAGACCTTTGGTTGAAATATTTTGTAAACCTGCTGAATACACTGTAAAACAATCTTTTCCTGAAAGTTTTGAATTATATAAGGCTTTATCAGCTGCACGATATAATTCGGAATAGTTTGAGCCATGTTGTGGAAAAATTGAAACACCAACACTACCAGAAATTTTATAATCTTCTTTTTCTCCAGAGTATGAATTTTTAAAAACATTTGCTATTGCATTAGCTTTTACATCAATTATCCTCTTATCGCAAATATTTTTTATGAATACTATAAATTCATCTCCACCAATTCGTCCGATTATATCTTCATCTCGAAAATTAGCGTGTAATTTATCAGAAATTTCATGCAATACAGTATCTCCGAAATAATGGCCTAAATTATCGTTCACAGCTTTAAAATTATCGATATCAATAATAAACAATGCATGTGTTGAATGTCTACTTGAATTAATTTCTTCATTAACTGAATTTTCTGTAGTCATTTTATTTAAGCACCCTGTTAAAGAATCTGTACGAGATAAATATTCTAAGGTTTTTTGTTCGTGGATATCATAAGTTTTTCCTACAGCAAAAAGTGGATTGCCTTTATTATCATAAATTAATTTATAAATAATTTTATAATATCTGATACTACCATCAGGTAAAATAAATCTTACTTCGACAGGTTCAATTACGCCTTTAGACATCACAGAATGAAAATTCAAGAATTTTTGAAGGTCTTCTTTAAATACAATTCCACTATCAACTACAGCACGTGGAAAAGGCTGTTTTTCAGCTGTTAAATTTAATATTTCTCTACCTTTTCCAAAAAATTGAATTGTAGCTTGTTTCATATCATAAATCCAAAACCATTCATCTGCAAGTTCTGCAATTGATTTAAATAATGTTCTATCTGAAACTTGATTGAAGAATGAAATATCTGTTAAGTCACTATCAAATCCTGCTATTCTATCGCTTAAATCATGAACAAAGCTTACAATAATATTTTCGCCTTCTTCATCCGTACCTTCAAGGCACTGTAAACGTATTTGGCATGGAAATTCGGTGCCATCTTTTCGCAAATGCATCCAGTTAAAAGTTTTATTTCCATTTTTAGCAAGCTCAATTTGATGCGATATAAACAGCTCTGAAGAAGTTTCTTTATTTGGCTGCATATGTGGGGATAATGTGTAAAACGTTTCTAAGAGTTCTTCTTTTTTATTAAAGCCAAAAAGGTTAAGTGCTGCTTTATTGCATGTAAGAGTTTGAAAATTACTATTCCATAAAATAATTGATATTGGTACATAATCTATAATTTCCATTAACATATCAATATTAATTTTTTTCTTTGACGTTAAATCCCTCATTTATTCACACCTCTTTTATTTTAGATTATAGGTTTTCTAATAAATATTGTTCAAAATTCGATACTGGCATTGGTTTTGCATAAAAATATCCTTGAGCTGCATCACAATTAACTTGTTTAAGATAATCAATTTGTGATGCTTCTTCTATACCTTCAGCTACTACATACATTTCTAAACTATGTGCAATTTTAATAATTCCATCAATTACACAATATTGCCTGTGTTCATCTGTTTCATCTGTGAAAAATTTTCTATCAAGCTTTAATGTGTCTGCATCAAAGTTTTTCAGCATACCAAGCGAAGAATATCCACTTCCAAAGTCATCAATAGAAATCAAGAAATTCTCTGCTTTCAACTCGTCAAATACTCTTTTAAGCTCTGTTTCATCTTCAAGCGAGATTGTTTCCGTCATTTCAATTTCAATATATTCTGTAGATAATTTGTATTTTTTTACAATATCAACAAGTTCTGTTACAAAGTTTGAATTGCTAATATGTTTCCGAGAAAAGTTAACTGAAATTGGAACACATGGCTTATTATCATCAATCCAACTTCGTATAGTTTTACAAACTGATTCAAAAATGTATTTATCCACTTTTTCAATAAAACCATTTCGTTCAAATAATGGAATAAAGTCATTTGGATAAATCATTCCACCATCTTGCTCAATCCATCTAACAAGTGCTTCAGCTCCAATAACTCGATTGGTTTCAACGCTATTTTTAGGTTGCAAAAACACTTTAAATTCATTATTTGCGAGTGCATTTTCCATTTTATTTGCGATTTCTGTTCTTTTTAATAATTTTCGCTTTATATCGTCATTATAATATCCAATTCTGCTACTGTTAGCAAGTTTCGTTTGCCTGTGTGCATAATTTGTTTTGCTAATAATTTCATTGACATCTGTTTCATTTTCTTCAATCAAATATCTGCCTAATCTAAATATAAATTGATGATTTTTTGCATATTCCAATTTACTCTGGAAGGCTGTTTCATACATAGTTGATGTCAAATTCATATCTTCAAAAAAGTGTCTTTCAGCAAACATTAAAAATTCATCGCCGCCAACTCTTGCCATCAAAAAGCTAGGTTCATCAAGTTCTAAACCTACTTTTGCAATAGTCTTTAGCACTTCATCACCTACTTTGTGATCATACATATCATTAATTGCTTTAAAGTTTTCAATATCACCTTTTACAACATAATATTGTTTGCCATTATTTTCATTAAGGATTTTTGAAATATCTAATTTAAATTTAGCAATATTAGGAAGCCCTGTTAATTCATCATAGAATGCGATTTTTTCAATGCTTTTCATATGCTGTTGCTTTGAATGTACTACATATGCCACCAAAGCAGCTAATGCTAAAACAATCATAATATTTAGAATGAATAGCTTCTCTGTAATGCTTTGGCTATTTTGTTCTACCACTGTCGATGGCAAGATATATACTAAGGACCAATTGTTAAATTTTAATGGTTCATATGCTGCTGAAAATGACATGTCTTCTGTAGAAAAATCAACAACATAAGCAGTTTTATTTAGTATATCATCCATGAATTCATCATAAGTTTGCTGTGTTTCATATGAAAATTCATCGATGTGTTCATATTCATTAAAAATATCGCTTGACCGAATTAAGATTTTCCCTTCGTCATCAATAATTAAAACATATCCAACATATCTAATAGCTTCGTTTAAAAATTCTTCAATATAGTCAATATTATATTCAGCAACCACTACCCCAGATAATCTATAATCATAATAAACAGGCGCTGAGACTGCTATTACAGGCTCTTTTGAAAACTGAGAAATTATAGGCTCACTTGTACATATATTCCCTTTTATAGAAACCTGAAACGATTTTGTATGTGAAATATCTGCAACATCTCCAGTCGCCAAAATTCCTTTGCCATTAATATCTGTAACTATAAAATTTTCGAATCCAAAATTATCTCTGATATTATTGATATAAAGAGCAATATCTTTATCTTCACTTATATCAAAAACAGAGATTACTTCGCCGATACTAGCAACATTATTTCTTTGATTTTCAAGTTCTTTATCTATAGATGCTTTAAACTGTATTGATAATGCCGCTAATGTTTCAGAAACCATATCTTCTAAATCTTGTTTTATATATACATTGAAAAGAAGTGAAGATATAATGATTAGCAATAAAAGAAATATTGTATACGAAGTTAATCTAATATTATTTTTATCTACCATATATACCGCCTCCAATATTATATTTACTCTTTCATTTTATCACTTTCATTTATTTATTACAACAAAAATATCCTAATTATACTTGATAAACATGTGCAATATTTATTTTGATACTTTATTAATAACAATTTTTAGCATATATAATATTTTATTAAATTTAACTTACATATCTTTACATAGCAAGCATAAAATGATATAATTGCATATATTCTAAAAGATAAGGAGTTGAAATATGAGTAATTCTCATGATAGCATTTTTGCAAAAATTCTTCAAAAAACAAATTTGTTAACTGATGAACTATATACAAATAAGAACTTTTTATTTGACTTATGCAGTTATTTTAATATTGCACAAGGATTCATCTATACAAGAGATTTCACAGGAAATTTTATAAAATCTGATTTTTACAGAGCAAGTTATGCAAAAGCACATCCCGAAACTTTAGATATGCGTAATCTATTAGGTCTTGAACTTTTAAGTGAACTTTCTAGTCGGAAAATTGTATTAGCACAAGGTGATGAAAAAGAGTCTAAGCTTGAAGATCTTTTAACGGAAATTTTTCATTGTAGCACACTTATTTTTGTCCCAATTTTAAATCAACACTATGAACTTTCAGCTTTTATTGGACTTTCTGATAGACGAAAATTTGCAGCTTCAGCTTCTAATCAATTTGATATTGATGCTTCTTCCTCTCTATTATCCTTGCTTGCAAGCCGAGTTAAGCTTAATATGTTCGAAAAAAACATTGATAATGCTGAAAAAGTGCTAAATAATGTTCTAAATAACTTAAATGTTGATATCTATGTAAATGATTATTATACTCACGATATTTTATATGCAAATAAATCTATGGCTGCGCCTTATGGTGGGATTGAAAATATGTTAGGCAAAAAATGTTATGCCTCTATTTTTTCTGGTAAAACCGAACAGTGTGAATTTTGTCCACAAACAAAACTAATTGATGAAACTGGAAAACCTAATAAAACTTATTCTTGGGATTATCAACGTGCTTTAGATGGCAGTTGGTTTAGAGTTTTTAGCTCTTGTATTCCTTGGACTGATGGACGCATCGCCCATCTAGTCGAAAGTGTAGACATTACTGAAAATAAAGAAAATCAGATTTTAATTGAAAAATTAGCTCAATTCGATTATTTAACTGGGCTTCCTAATCGTCGCAGCTTGCACGACCAATTAGAATCATTTATTGATGACAAATCATTGTTTTCTGATGAATTTTATGTTTTATTCTGTGATTTAGATGGCTTTAAAAACATTAATGATACTTTAGGTCATCACGCTGGTGATGTGTTGCTTAAAGCATTATCACATGAACTTAAAAATCTTCCTAAAGAAGATATTCGTGCTTACCGTCATGGTGGTGATGAATTTGTAATTTTAATTAGAGATTTTAAAGATATCTCCAAACTTAAAAAATATATTGATACATTATTTGAAATTTTCTGTAATACTTATGCTTTTGCAGGCAGAGAAATGAAATGTGGTTGTAGTATTGGTGCATGTCATTTCCCAAGCAACGCCACTTCAATTAAAGAGCTATTCCATATAGCCGATGTTGCTATGTATTCTGCTAAACAATCTGGTAAAGGTACTATTCATTTTATTTCTAATGATAAGTTCTTAACTCTTGATGAGTATTTTAAACAATTAGTTTAAAAATCCTTATTGCTTTTAATGGGGTGCTACAAAATTTGTAGCACCCCCTCATCTTTTAAATAAAAATGGTGTACCTTTCGGTACACCCTTTGTTTTAACTATGTAATTAAGCTTTTACATCAATGTTTGCGCCCAATCCATCTACCGCTGGAGCAGAAGGTGAAATGTTTGAAATTTGCTCAACAAGACCTTGCATTTGAGCTGCACTGCCATTCATAGCCATGTCTGCTACTGACATTGCGATTGTCTGTTGTAATGCTGCTGCAGAGCTAGCTAAATAAGCTGAAATACTTGACATAATATATACTCCAATCTTTAAAATTTATTTTATAATATATTATCATTTTACTTCATAAGTTAATAAAAAGCAATAGATTTTTAATCAGTTTACAATATTGTAAATAATGTATTTAATTTTAATATCTAGATATTAAATCATATAAATTTTGTTGCATTTAGGAAACAAAATATGTTACAATGTCTATATACCATTTTATATGGTGTTATGGTTTAATTTACTTTGAAAGGACAATCATTATGGATTTTAAAGATATAGTTCGCATCAGGCGAAAAGAACTAGGACTTACTCTTGAAGAAATAGGAAATTCTATAGGTGTTTCAAAAGCTACTGTTCAACGTTATGAAAGTGGTGAGATTAAAAATGTAGGTCATGCGAAAATTTCTGCACTTTCAAAGATTTTAAATATTTCTCCATCTTATCTATTAGGCTTTTCTGATGATGTAAAAGATGATACTTCTGAAATCATTGATTTGATTTATTCAAGGCCAGAACTTTCAGCGTTATTATCTATTGCTAAAAATTCTTCTAAAGAAGAAATTGAACAACTTGTAAATATGCTAAATACCTTTAAAGGTAATACAAACTAGAATACGAGGTATAACATGAATATTGGAATTTCAACAGCTTGTTTTTACCCAATGTATACAGAAGATGCTATAAAAGAAATTGCTCGCTTAAACTTTAATGAGATTGAAATTTTCTTTAACTCAGAAAGTGAATTTAATATAGATTACATAAAATCTTTGAGAGAACTTGTTAACAATTATAATATTAAAGTTAAATCCATTCATCCATTTACTTCACCAATTGAAGGTGTTATGTTTTTTTCTGATTATAAAAGGCGTACACAAGATTCTATGGATCAATATAAACGTTATTTCGAAGCAGCATCTATTCTTGGTGCTAATTATTTTACCTTCCATGGTGAACGCAACATAAATGTAGCAGGTATACCTAGCGCTTCTAATATTAAACATGAAGTATATCATGAACTTTGCAAAGCTGCTTCTAATTGTGGCATAGTATTTACACAAGAAAATGTCGCTTGGTGTAAATCTTGTGACCCTGCATATCTTAAAAACCTTTATGATAATATCCCAGAGCTTATGTATACGCTTGATATTAAACAAGCTAAAAGAGCATCAACTAACCTTACTGATTATCTTAGTATCATGTCTGATAGAATTCGAAATGTTCATATAAATGATTATACAGATGCTCAAAGTTGTCTTTTACCTGGTGAAGGTGATATGAATTATAATTGTTTTTTTAATAAATTATCGAAACTTGATTATGATACTTCAGTTTTAATCGAAATTTATTCATCAAATTATCAAAATATCAACCAAATTACTAAATCTGCGAACTTTTTACGCAGTATAGTAGATTAAACAGAAAGGATTGAATATTATTATGAAATGTCCATTTTGTTCTCATATCGAAAGTAAAGTTATAGATTCAAGGCCTACTGATGAAGGTGTTTCTATCCGTCGTAGGCGTGAATGTCTATCTTGTTCAAAACGTTTTACAACTTATGAAACTATAGAAAATATGCCAATTATCATTGTTAAAAAAGATGGTTCAAGACAAGTATTTGATCGTGAAAAACTGCTTCGTGGTTTAGTTCGTGCTTGTGAAAAACGTCCTGTTGTGTTAAAAGACCTAGAAGTTGTAGTTGATGAAATAGAAGCTAATTTGCAAAATTCCCTAGAAAAAGAAATTGATTCTTGTACTTTAGGGGAATTAGTGCTTGAAAGATTGCGTAAAGTTGATGAAGTTGCTTATATTAGATTTGCTTCTGTTTATCGTCGATTTGATGATATTACATCCTTTATGAATGAACTTCGTGATATGATGGCTGATAAATAGATGAATTTATCTGAAAACACTTTACTTTGTTTGCAAACTTTACAAGATAATGGTTATGAAGCTTTTTTAGTTGGAGGTTGTGTACGTGACTTTTTGCTTGGCAAAACACCAACTGATATTGATATTACAACTAATGCACTTCCACAAAAAGTTCTTGAAATATTTTGCAAATACAAATGTATTCCAACAGGGTTGCAACATGGCACAGTCACTGTTGTTATAAATTCTGAACATTTCGAAATTACAACTTATCGCATTGATGGCGATTATCTCAACAACCGCCATCCTGACAGTGTTACTTTCTCCTTGAATTTAACCGATGATTTATCAAGACGAGATTTTACAGTTAATGCTATGGCTTATAATCCTAATACAGGAATTATAGATATTTTTGGCGGAAAGAAAGACCTTGAGAATAAAATAATTCGTGCAGTTGGTGATGCTGATAAACGTTTTAATGAAGATTCCCTTAGAATTTTACGTGCTATTCGTTTTTCTGCAAAGCTAGGCTTTTTTATTGATAAAAATACACATAATTCGATGCTAAAAAACGCCAATTTGCTTAATAATATTTCTGTTGAAAGGATTTATTCCGAGCTTTGTCAGATAATAATGTATGACAATATGTATAATATTTTCATGGATAATTTAGCTATTTTTTCAGTTTTTATCCCTGAACTCTTGGTGATGAAAAGCTTTAATCAACAAAATCCTCATCATATATATGATGTTTTGACACATACCCTATTTACCGTAGACCATTGTCCGAGAAAGTTGCATTTACGCTTATCTGCATTGTTTCATGACATTGGAAAACCTGATACTTTTACCATTGATGATGATGCTATTGGTCATTTTTACAAACATGCAAAATTTAGCGAGCAAATAACTCGTGATATTTTAAATCGCCTAAAATGTGATAATGAAACAAAATTTGCTGTTTGTACATTGGTTTTAAATCACGACATACTTCTTTCACCAACTGAAAAAAGCATTAAACGACATTTATCAAAATTTGGTCCAGATTTATTTTTTGATTTACTGGATTTAAAATGTGCAGATGATTTAGCTAAACATCCTGATTTTCAAAATAGAATTAGCTTAATAGATACAGTTTCTGAAATCGCTAGAAAACTGCTTGATGATGCTACTTGTTTTTCTCTAAAACAACTAGCCATCAATGGCAGTGATCTAATTTCACTTGGTTTTCCTGCTGGAAAAATCATTGGTGAAATATTATCCGATGTGTTAAACTGTGTTATTGAAGGTGATTTAAACAATGATTATAATGAAATTTATCAATACATAAATATTCATTATAAGTAACTTTATGCAAATACAAAATTAATATTTATACAGGCGGAGATTTTTTATGGAATTTATTGAAATAATAAAAGTAATCATTATTGGTATAGTTCAAGGTATAACCGAATGGCTTCCTGTCAGTAGCACAGGGCATATGATAATAGTTGATGAGCTTTTAAATCTAAATGTGAGTGACGCATTTTTGGAAATGTTTTTAGTTGTAATTCAATTTGGCTCAATACTTGCAGTTCTTGTTCTTTACTTCGAGAGATTAAACCCTTTTTCACGCAAGAAAAAGCCTTTTGAACGCAGACAAACCTATGATTTATGGCTTAAAGTTATAGTTGGTATAATTCCTGCTGGTGTTATGGGATTATTATTTAATGATTGGTTTGATGAACATTTTTATAATTATCAAACTGTTGCAATTGCTCTTATTGTTTATGGCGTTTTATTTATTATTATCGAAAAACATAACAAAAGACGCAGACCAAGTATTTCAAAATTATCAGACCTTACTTATAAAACCGCTTTTTTAATAGGTTGTGTTCAAGTTTTAGCTTTAGTTCCTGGCACATCTCGTTCAGGCTCTACAATTTTAGGTGGTATGCTTATCGGAACATCTCGATATGTTGCTGCTGAATTTTCTTTCTTTCTTGCTATTCCTATTATGTTTGGTGCTAGTGCTTTAAAGATTTTAGACTTTGGATTAGTATTTACAAGCTCCGAAATATTAGTTTTAGTCATCGGCTTGGTAACAGCTTTTATTGTTTCAATTTTAGCCATTACATTACTTATGTCTTACATTAAAAAACATGATTTTACAGCTTTCGGATATTACAGAATTATTCTTGGTATTGTAGTTTTAGCTTATTTTATGTTAGGATAAAACAAAATGGTGTGACCAAAAGGTCACACCATTTTATTATTTAAAAGCTAAATTCATTTATTTTTTGTTATAATTCCAACTTTTATCTTTTAATTTCTTTTACACCTTCATTTGTTGCAACTATCATCACATGTGGGTGTTTTAAGAAAAATCCATGCTCTACAACGCCCACAATATTGATTAAATAATCAGCCATTTGCTCAAGTGTTTTACTGTCATTAATTTGAATATCAAGGATATAATTATGATTATTAGTCACAACTATTTCACCATCTTTTTTGCGTAATACAGGTTTAAATCCATCAGCTTCAAGACGATTTAACACGTGTGTATACCCAAAAGGAAGTACTTCAACTGGCAATTTAAACGCACCTAATTTATCAACTAATTTTGAATCATCCATAACCCAAATGTTCATATCAGCAGTTTTAGCTACAATTTTTTCACGAAAAAGAGCAGCTCCCCCACCTTTAATTCCATTGAATTCAGGGTCAACTTCATCAACACCATCGATACAAATATCAAGGCGTGTAATTTCATCTATTGATAAAAGTGGAATTCCTAAGCTTTTTGCATGTTCAGTTGTTTGATCTGATGTGGAAACAGCTTTGATGTTAAGCCCGTTTTTTACCATTTCTCCTACTTTTTCAATTACATAATATGCAGTTGATCCTGTTCCAAGTCCAACTAACATTCCATCTTTAACATATTCAGCTGCTTTATAGCCTGCCATTTGTTTTTGATTCATTTTTCGTTCCTCCGAAATATTTATAGAGGGTGATACCTTCATCAAACCATAATTCACCAAAAGTTTTGGACTGATGAGGACACCATCCCCTAATTTTTAATACATTTTAACTTTTTTAAGAATTAACCATGCAATTAGTGCAGCAAATATTGCTATAATTGCAGGCACCCACCAATAAACATCTGCTGGCAAATTTGCAATATTCATGCCATAAAAACTAAAGACTATGTTTGGAATAGTGAGTACAATTGTAATAACCGTCAGAACTCTCATTATCATGTTCAAGTTATTTGATACAACCGATGCATAAGCATCCATTGTTCCAGCCAAGATGCTTGAATAAATATTCGCCATTTCTATAGCCTGTCTTACTTCAATCAGTGCATCTTCAAGCAAATCTTTATCATCTTCATAGAGCTTTAAAACTCTACCACGAAGAACTTTTTCCATTGTAACTTCATTAGCTTTAAGTGATGCTGAAAAATAAACCAGCGATTTACTAAGGCGTAAAAGTTCTATTAATTCTTCATTTTTCAATGACTGATAAAGACGCCTTTCGATTTTTGTAAAATTTCTCTCAATTCGTCTTAAGTATGTTAAAAATCTACCTGCAACACGAAGCAAAATTTGAAATAAAAATCTTGTTTTTAGCGCAGTTTGAATATTTTTAATTTTTCCAGAAATTATATCACCTGTAATCGAAGTTTTATTAAGGCTTACAGTGATAACATTTTCTTCAGCAATAATAATTCCCATAGGAAAAGTAGAATAACTATCACTTTGCCCATCAGCACTTTCATCTGTAACAGGTACATCGACGATAATCAGTGTTTGTTCATCTTCCATTTCAACACGAGAAGTTTCTTCTGGGTCAAGCGCTGCCCTTACAAAGTCACCGTCTATATTTAAGTTTTCTATTACCCATGCAACTTCTGATTGTGTGGGCTTAGTCATGTTAACCCAACATCCAGATTCAATTTTATCAATTTCTTTTACTACATTTCCTTGTGTTTTGTAGAATTTGAGCATAATATCCCCCTTACAGGCACAACTATGCTATAAGCAAATGTGCCGATTTTTTATTTTCCCGTCTACGCTTGGCATCTGTACTCACGACACATTCCCCCTTTTCTACATTGTTATAAAACACAAATTTATTTTTTAAAGAAATCTAATACTAAATCAATCGGATCTTCTTCACCTGATTTTACTTGAGCTCTATCTTCTGCTCTTTCTCCACCTTCTGTTTTGGCTGCATTTGCATCTTGTGCTTTAGCAGAGGCTGCAGAATACATATTATCACGAGGGTTTAAGTTTGCAGATTCTGGTACTTCTTCAAATTTAGTCGCAATTACGACTACACGAATTTCATCATCAAGAGTGTCATCAATAGACGCACCAAAGATAATGTGTGCATCTGGATGAGCTGTTTCTTGAACCATTGTTGCAGCTTTTTCTACTTCATCAAGCCCAATATCTGATGAACCAATGATACATAAAATAATACCATGAGCACCATTAATTGAAGTTTCAAGAAGTGGGCTATGTATTGCCATTTTTGCAGCTTCTTCAGCTTTATCTTTTCCAGCAGCTTTACCAATACCCATGTGAGCATATCCTGCATCTTTCATAACAGAAGTTACGTCTGCGAAGTCAAGATTGATAAATCCTGGAATTGTAATAAGTTCTGAAATACCTGAAACAGCTTGACGAAGTACACCATCAGCAATTTCAAATGCATTTTTAAAGCTTATTTTTTGTTCACTTACAAATTTTAAGCGTTCATTAGGAATAATAATAAGTGAGTCTACGCTCTTTTTAAGTTCTTCAATACCAGCAACAGCTTGCTCAATTCTCTTTTTACCTTCGAAGTTAAATGGGCGTGTAACTACACCTACTGTTAAAATCCCCATTTCACGAGCAACTTGAGCAACTACAGGTGCTCCACCAGTACCTGTGCCACCGCCCATGCCAGCTGTGATAAATACCATATTTGTGCCTTCTAGCACACGAGAGATTTCTTCACGACTTTCTTCAGCAGATTTTCTGCCAATTTCAGGATTTGATCCTGCGCCTTGTCCTTTTGTAAGTTTTTCACCTACTTGAATTTTAGTGGTTGCCATAGAATATTTAAGAGCTTGCTTATCTGTGTTTACAGCGATAAAGTCTACACCCTTAACATCACTTGTAACCATTCTGTTAACAGCATTGTTACCACCGCCGCCAACACCTATTACTTTAATTTCAACAACTGTGTCCATTTGTGGCTCGAATTCAAAACCCATCTCAATACTTCCTCCAATATATAAAACTTCTTTTAATCTATTTTATTCTAAACCGAATCTTCCTCTTCATCTGTTGGAAACATCGGCTTAATTTCTACTTCTTTAATTTTAACGCTTTTTTCAAAATTTTGCAAGATAAGTTGACCAATCTTTGAAAAATTTTCAAAAATTCTTAGCACAAAAACTATCATAACTGCAAATGATAATTGTACACCCAATTGTTCTCCTATGAAGGACAGCAAAATCGCAAGAATCATACCCGAAAAAAGCCTTGCAGCAAATTTTTTAAATATAAAGCTTTTGCGAAGTTCTGAATAAACTCCAGATACTACAACATCAATTCCTGCAACAATTCCAACTGCAAGCAAATCTGTATATGCCGATGGAATATTAATAGGTAATTTTAATGCTAGTGCTATGCCTAAGATAATTCCAATAAATATAATTAGCACATAATCACCACCTATTCTTTAACAGGCGTTGCATACTTGTAATCTATAATTCCATCATATGCTTCAATTGTGATTTCTTCTTTTGTCTCAACTTCGACAACAATTCCCCATTGAGCCAAAACATCAACAACACCAGAACGCATTGTAAGGGCGTTGCTCATTTCTGTAGAATTGCCAATAGCTTCTATTATAAATGGTGCAGAATACCTGTTGTTATTAACGCTAACTATTGACCCTGCACAGCGAATTTCGCTTGTTGCAAGTATTCTTTCTCCATTTAAGCTAAGTGCTTCTGCACCTGCATCACGCAGTTCATTTATCACACGTAGCAAATCTTCATCATGTATTATAAAAAAGTTTTCATCAACACCCGTTGTGTTTTCAAGCTTGCTATCGCTCATTGTAACAACAACGCCTTCACCTGTAACGGCAGTAAGCCCTGCTGTTATTGATGTTTGTTCTAATTGCTTTGCTAACACAGTTGCATAGCCACCTGATTCTTCTGCATCATCTTTAAATTCTTCAATTTGTGATTGATATTCAATAATTTGTTTATATAAAGCTTCACTTTTTTCTTGTTCTTCTGTTAAGGAAATTTGCAACTGTTCTGCACGTGCTGAAGATGTTGTATTATCAATTGCATTTGTTCTTACGCTTTTAAATTGAAGTGTAATTGTAAATGCTAAAATAAAACATACTATCGCTATAGATAATCTTCCTTTTATTTTGTTCAATTTTATCCTCCTTTTTTGTAAGCAAAAAAGTAAATCCATATTCCTATTTTTTATGAGTAAGGAATAAACCTTGCCTCTTCAACATTTCTAATGTTTATTATCCCTGTGTCACTTTGACCTAATCTTTCTTCAACTGAAATGAGAAACCTTATTTTTCTTTCTGTTTCTTCATTTTCACCGATTTCTACTGTAAATCTTTCTTTATATCCAAATTTAATGTCGTATAGTTTACTTAAATCTACAAAATCAATAAATTCTAAAATCCCTTTTTCTTCATATATTGTAAAAAGGCTAATTAATGTATCTATTTCAGCAAGTTCTCTATCTGCAATATTTTCTCCAAGCTTTATATTGCTAAGTGTAACTCCATTTACATTAATGTAATTTGAAATTTCAGATTCTTCCACTTCTTCAAGCACTTTTCCATTTATATCAATTAAGTAGTAATCAAATCCACTACGAATTGTTGCTATTGGCACGCCATCTGTAACACTTATTACAAGTGTATCTGGAAATTCACGCACAATTTTAACTTCTGCAACATATGGATACGTATTCATTATTTTATTTCTAATCATAAAATCCATTGCGAAAATTAAATTATCTTCAATTTGCACTCCAGCAACTTCAATTATTTCTTCTTGTGTATATTTTGTTTGTCCTTCAACTCTAATATCTGAAATTTGAAAGAAAATACTCACAGCATATGTGCCACCGACAAGTATTAAAGTAAGTAAAAGCACTCTGTAAATAACAATAAAGATTTTTTTAATATTTCGCTTTTTCTTATTCCGTTTTATAACTTCTTTTTGTCGATTTTTATTCATTTAACTGTATTCCTTAAATTCTATAAACTTCTGCACCTAGTGACCTTAAATTAATCTCAAAATTTTCATATCCTCTATCTATATGGTGAATATTAGAAATTTCTGAGACGCCATTGGCATATAAAGCAGCTAGCACTAATGCTGCACCACCTCTAAGGTCTGTTGCACAGACTTTTGCGCCATTTAATATGTTTACACCATTTACAACACATACTTTTCCAATGGTTTTTATATCAGCACCCATTTTAACAAGTCCTTCTACATGACGATATCGATTATCAAAAATATTTTCACAAAAAATCGTCGTTCCATCTGCAACTGCTAAAAGGCTCATAAATATAGCTTGTGCATCTGTTGGAAATCCTGGATATGGCATAGTTTTTATAGGTTCCACTGATATTAAATCTGCATTCGTCGCATCTAATATAATCTTATTTTTAGAATATTCTAATGATATTCCCATCTTTTCTAAAACAGAAATACCTGTTGAAACATCATTCGGACTTACATCACAAAGAGTTATTTTTCCTCTTGTAATCGCCGCAGCATTTAAATAAGTTTGTGCCACAATTCTATCTGGCATAACCTTATATTCTACAAAATTTTTAATATTATTCGAATTTTCAATTTCAACAACTGATGTTCCTATTCCCTTAATCTTAAATCCAGCTTCACATAAATAATTTGCAATATCTATAATTTCTGGTTCACACGCTGCATTAATTATCCTAGTTTTCCCACTTGCAGAAGTTGCTGCAAGCATAATATTTTCTGTTGCACCGACACTTGGAAAACTAAGATGGATATCTGTTCCAATTAATTTATCGCTGACACAAGAAATATTTCCACAGCTTTGCAAAACTTTAGCCCCTAACATTTCTATAGCCGATAAATGCAAATCAATTGGACGAGGCCCAAGTTCACACCCACCAGGGAGAGATAATTTTGCACTTTTACATCTTGCGAGTATTGGCCCTAAAAACATAACTGATGAACGCATTTTTGCCATTAAATCATCTGGCACTTCATACGAATGTACATCACTTGCATCAACTGTAATTGTGTTACCTTGACGTTCAACTATGCAGCCTAAACTCTTTAAAATTTCAACTGCAACATCTACATCAGATAATTTTGGACAATTATGTATAATGCTAACACCATGTATCAGCAGTGTAGCTGCTAATATTGGTAATACGCTGTTTTTTGCACCCTGAACAGTAATTTGACCATTAATCTGCCTGTTGCCTATAATTTTAAAACTGTCCAACATAAACCCTCCTTTATATCTACATATATTATAAATATGCAATATAAAAAGGGGAGGTGAATTTAAATTAGTGTCATCAAATGTTCATAGATTTCTTTGGTGCTATTTGGAAAAGCAAGCATTTTAGCATTTTTTGACATTTCTGTCAATTTATCTTGTTCTTCTAAAAGTTCCAATATTTTATTATACAACATTTTTCCATTACATTCAACCTCTGTTATAACAATACATGCACCTTTTTTTTCTAAAGCTCGTGCATTTTTTTCTTGATGATTTTCAGCAACATAAGGTGATGGAACCATGATAGATGGTTTTCCCATTAGACATAGCTCAAATGTTGTTGCTGCCCCAGCACGACAAACAATTAAATCAGCTGCTGCCATTACAACATCCATGTCATAAATATATTCTCGTAAATCTAATTTTTCATTATTTTCAAAATTTATGCCACGTTTATGCATTTCATCTGGCATCCATTTCATCGCATTTTGACCCATAGCATGTATATGATAAAATCTATTTTCCTTTGAATATTCTTCAAAATAATCAACCATATGTCTATTCATATATAAAGCACCAAGTGAACCCCAAAATGATACTACAAGTTTTTCTTCTGCTGGGATATTTAATTTTTTTCTTGCTTCATCTTTCGATGAGAAAATCATCTCTGAGCGAACTGGTGCACCCGTCATTATTACATTGTTTTGAACAGGCAAAAGTTTTTTTGTATCTTCAAAACATGTAAACACTTTATTTGCTTTCCTGGCTAAAACCTTAGTTGTAACTCCTGGAAGAGCATTTACTTCAAGCAATGCTGTTGGCAGTCCTTGCTTTTGTGCTGCATATACTACTGGAAAACTTGCATATCCTCCACATCCTATTACTAAATCCGGTTTAAATTCCTTTAGAATTTTTTTCGCATAATTAGCTGAAGATAATGCTTTTTTAATTGCTTTAATGTTCTTTTTAAGTCCATTAAAATTTTTTTCACGTGATAATCCTTCTATATCAAAAGTATAAAGATTATATCCTGATTTTGGCACAAGTTTACTTTCTATTCCATTTTTAGTTCCAGCAAATTTAACTTCTGTGCTAGAATCTTTATCACAAAAATATTTTGCAATTGCAAGCCCAGGGTTTATATGCCCTGCTGTACCTCCACCTGTTATTAAAATTTTCATTATCTCACCCCTATCCTACTTTTTTTGCTTTTATATTTCGAGAAATATTAAGTAATATACCTATTTCGAAAAGCTGTACCATAAGTGCAGTGCCTCCATAGCTGAAGAATGGAAGTGCAGCACCTGTTACAGGGAAAATTCCTGTTACAACAAATAAATTAACTAATACTTGAATAGCTAATTTACCTACGATACCAGATGCTAATAAACATCCAAATTTATCTTTTGCTGAAAAAGCTATATTAAATCCTCTTATTATAAGTGCCGAAAATAGTATTATCACTGCACAAGCACCAATAAATCCTAGTTCTTCAGCTGTAACTGAAAAAATAAAATCATTCATAGGTTCTGGAAGATATAAATGTTTTTGCCTTCCTTCTCCTAATCCTAATCCCCAAAGTCCTCCAGACCCAATAGCGATAAATGATTGGGCACCTTGCCAACCATTTCCTAAAAAATCTGAAAATGGGTCAAACCATACTTCAATACGCTTCATTGCATATTCATTTGATTGAATATAAAAATATACAGCTGTAAAACCTGCTATTCCTATCGGGAAAAAATACCATATTTTAATCCCAGCTACAAATAATATAACAAACCCTGTCCCTACAATTATCAGTGTTGCTGATAAGTGAGGTTGTAGAGAAAGTAAAAACGCAACTACCCCTAAAACTATTGCATAAGGTAATAGTCCATATTTTATTGTTCTAATTCTTGAATGATATCTTGTTGCAAATGCTGAAAACGTCATTATTATACCTGTCTTCATAATTTCTGACGGCTGAAATCCAAAAACCCAACGTTTTGCACCGTTAAGCTCTGTCCCCAAAACAGGTACTAAACATAAGAAGAAGAATGCAGCTGCAAATACTCCAATACCTATCCACGTATAATGATGATAATCAATTCTAGATACAATAAACATTACAACAAGACCTGCCACCATGTATATACCTTGTCGTATTACGTAATATAATGGCGAAGTAATCCTTGTATCATAATAAGCTTCTGCATAACTTGCCGAAAAAAGCATGAGTAATCCAAATAACATTAGCATCAAAGTAAGTAATACCAACGGTATATCAAGCGCATTATTTTTAGGTAATTCAGCTTTATATGTTTTATTACTTTTTGTGATTTTTCGAATAGTTTTTCTATCACCATTTTGTTTTACTTTCAAAATCATGCTCCTTTCTATCATTAATTTTATTCATAGTATTTCAACACTTGAACTCTTTTTGGTTTTTGTGGTGTCACACTATGCAAATACATATGTAACGATACACATTATCGTTGTTATCCCTGAAAATATAAACACAATCTTTTTCTCTGACCAACCACACATCTCAAAATGGTGATGTATTGGCGCCATTTTAAATACACGTTTACCACCAGACACTTTAAAGTAAACAATTTGAATTATATCTGATAACGCTTCGATAATATAAATTATCCCAAGTGGAATAAGTAGTAGTAATAATTCTGATTGAATTGCTAAAGCTGAAATTATTCCACCTAAAAACAATGAACCTGTATCACCCATAAATACTTTTGCAGGGTTAAAGTTGAAGATTAAAAATCCAAGCAAACCACCTACAAGTGATGCTGTTGTAATTGACACAGCATGAAAGCCCATGTAAGCTACCAAGTAAAAAATCCCTACTGGAATTGTAACAGAGGTTACAAGTCCGTCAATACCGTCTGTTAGATTTACAGCATTTACAGCACCTACAATCGTAAATGCCATGAATGGAATTAGTATAAATGACGGAATATCTTCAATCATAATACCTAGAAAAGGTACATAAAGGTCATTATCTAGTCCACCATAAAAACATAGTCCTATAAACAAAACAGCTATTGCGATTTGAAGTAATAATTTTTGCTTTGCCGTTAAACCGAGATTTTGTTTCTTTTTAACTTTAGTGTAATCATCTAAAAATCCGATTGCACCATAAGCTAAACCTAATCCGAGTACCATAAAATAACGCATATCTGCTGGCAGTAATTGTGGCAGTGTAATCACTTTTTCCCATGATAAGGCTAAAGTTACAATTATCATTGGTATAATAAACATAAACCCACCCATTGTAGGTGTATATTGTTTTGTCAGGTGCCACTTAGGACCGATTTCTAAAATTCGTTGTCCAAATTTCATTTTTTGCAGATATTTTATAGTAATTGGACCTATTGCAACTGTAAGCAAAAATGTTGCTATCAGTGCTATCCATTCAATTTTTATGCCGAACATGTCTTCCATTATTTTTCCCTTTCCTCTTTAAGCCCTTGTATCGCTTGTTCCATTTTCATGAACCTACTACCCTTGAACAAGATTATATCTTTTGGCTGTGCAATGTTCGCTAAATAGCTTGCAACTTCGACATTATCTTTACAAATAGTAATATTTTCTTCTTTTAATCCATTTTGTATCGCTCCTATGCGATATTCTTCCCCACCCTGTGTATAACACACAAGCAAATCAGCATACTGACCTGCGTATTTTCCACAATCTATGTGAGCAGTTTTTGAAAAATCTCCCAGTTCACCCATGCCACCAAGTACAGCAATTTTACGTCCACCTTCATTTTTTGAAAGGTCATCTAGCACACTAAGTGATGCACGAATAGAGTCAGGGCTTGCATTATAGCAATCGTCTATTATTGTTATATCATCTAGCTTGTAAATATTTTGTCGCATCTTAGCATTTTGAAATGATAACAACCCATTTATTATATCATCAGGGTCAATATTAGCTAAAACCCCTATCCCAAATGCACACAGAGCATTAAGCACATTATGCTGTCCGATTACATTTAGTAAGCAATTATATGTATTTTCTTTATACAAAATGTCAAACTTTGTGGCATTATCAACTGTGCGTATATTTTTTGCACGTATATCGCAAGCTGAATTTTCTATTCCGTAATAAATCGCATGTGTATTTTGCTTTTCATTCCACAACAAAGGCTCATCGCCATTAAACACAGCTTTGCCGTTCTCTCTCATACCCTCAAGTATTTCAAGCTTTGCTTTTGATATATTTTCACGACTACCAAGATATTCTATATGAGATATCCCAATGTTCGTAATGGCACAAATATCAGGTTGTGCAATTTGAGTAAGCCTTGAAATTTCGCCCATGTGATTCATACCCATTTCAAGCACAACTGCATCAGTTTTCTCTGGCATTGCAAAAACTGTAAGTGGTAAACCTATTTCATTATTGAAATTCCCTTCGGTTTTATGTGCACTGAATTTTTGACTAAGTACACTATAAATCATTTCTTTGGTTGTGGTTTTACCGACACTACCTGTAACTGCAACAGTTAACAAATCTTCAAAACTTACTTTATAATTCTTAGCTATTGCCCCAAGTGCTTTAAGTGTATCATTGACTAATATAACAGGCACACTGCTTTGTGTAATTTGCTTTTGCGATAAAACAGCACATGCACCATTTTCTATTGCAACATTAATAAAATCATGCCCATCAAAGTTTTCACCCACAAGAGGAATGAACAACGTGGTATTTTCAATTTTTCGTGAGTCTGTCGAGATATTTGTAATCTTTATATCTTCATTCCCAAATATTTGACCATCACAAAATTTTGCAATTTGACTAATAGTTAATTCTTTCACGTTGTTCCCTCGCTTTGTTATTTAAAATAATTTGCTATTTCTTCTCTTTCATCTAAATGATGTTTAACATGGTTTATCTCTTGATAAGTTTCATGTCCTTTACCCATAAATACAATTATATCATCTTTTTTTGCTATGCTAAGCGCATATTTAATTGCTTCACGTCTATCAACTACAACTTCATATTTTTTATTAACGTCAACAAGACCTACTAAAATATCATCTACAATACTTTGTGCATCTTCTGTTCTTGGATTATCTGATGTAATGATACATAAATCAGAACGCTGTGCTGCTGCTTTTCCCATTTTAGGACGTTTAGTTTTATCTCTATCACCACCACATCCAAACACTGAAATGATTCTTGCTTTTGCAAAACCTTTAACTGCATTTAAGATATTAATAATTCCATCTTCGCTATGCGCATAATCAATAAGAACTGTATAATCTGTTGGAACAGGCACAACTTCAGCTCTGCCCATTACTCCTTTAGCAGTTTCAAGCACATCTGCACCATCTGTTAAACTTATACCTACAGACATACAAACAGATAAAGCACACAGTGAATTATACACTGAAAATTCTCCTGGTATTGCAAGCGATACTCTGATTAATTCATCATCATGTAGACATTTATAAGAAATTCCCTCACGTGTTAATTTAACATCATGAGCTATGACTGATGCTTTATCACATTTTGTTGAATAAGTAACAAGTTTATCTTTTACATGTTTAATAAGTTCGGTTGATACTTTGTCATCATAGTTTATAACACTTGTGTTTGAACGTTCAAAAAGCATTGCTTTTGCATCTCGATAGTTTTCCATTGAACCATGAAAATCTAAATGGTCTTGAGTAAGATTTGTAAATGCTCCTACTTCAAAATTTATTCCATATACTCTATCAAGCACAAGTGAATGTGATGATACTTCCATGATAACATACTGGCAACCTTCTTTTAACATTTGTGCAAACAATTTATGCAATTCAAAACTTTCAGGTGTTGTACGCTCTGTTTCAAGCACTTCATCACCTATCATATTTTGATTTGTCCCAATCAAACCAACTTTTAAGCCTTTGCTTTCTAAAATTTGTTTGATTAAATATGTTGTAGTGGTTTTCCCATTTGTACCTGTTATACCTAAAATTTTCATTTTATCAACAGCATTGTTGAAAAACTCTTTAGACATTAATGCTAATGCTTTTCGGCTATCTTCTACTAAAATGTAAGGTATTTCTTGTTCTGGAACAGCTTCACAAACTATTGCCACTGCACCTTTTTGTATTGCAGATTGAATATATTTATGTCCGTCTGTAACTTCTCCACGAATAGCCACAAAAAGTGAACCATCACAAACTTCTCGAGAATCATAAGCTATATTTGTTATTTCTATATTATTAGGGATATTGCATTTTTTACATTCTATTACATTTTTAAGTTGAGAAA
>CAYJKB010000023.1:0-25795 GCA_964370625.1 uncultured Oscillospiraceae bacterium
GTGGCTGATAGCATTTACAGTTACAAAATGATCTGCAAATAATTGACCTTCAATGATTTGTGGGTTAAGTTCGTTGAATAGACCACCATTTTTAGTGAAATCAACTGCACCATCTTTAGTGTAAACAGTTACAGGTAATGCTTGAACACCAAAGTCAATTTCAGCTAAATCAACTGTTACAGGAATTGTTGTTACGATTAAATCAACAACCATGTTAAGTTGTAATTTTAATGTTACATCATCACCAGCATTAACAGTTGTTGCTAATGTGCCATCTTCTTCTACTAATTTAATTGTTACATCAGAACCACCTAATGATTTAAGTGTATCAATAAGCCCATTAACTGTGTTTAAAGAATCACTTACATCACCTGTTGAATTTTCAATGCTTTTTAAAATTGTATTAATTTCTGAAATAATAGAATTAATTTGTGTACCAACTTCACCTAACATATCAAGTGTAAGTTCATTTTCACCAATATTTACGCTACCAGGGATTGTAACACCGTTTGAAAGTGAAGATAAGAAATCATTGCTTCCTACTGTGTCAGATACTTTTGAAAGTGCAGTTGTAATTTCTGCAAGCACATCTGCTACATTGATTTCAATATCTTCTGTAGAAGCGTCAGTTAAAGCACTTCCGTCATAGTATTTATCGTAAGAACCCAAGTCATAAGGGAAATTTGTACCAAGTTGGCTATTTAAAGTATTTTCAATTAAACCACTTAGGCTATCTTCTGTTACAACATCAGCACCGTCAACAGTAACATTATAGTAAGTATAACCACTAGTGTTAGCTGTAATTCCGTCAGCAGTGTTTTTTAGTGTAATTGTTTCGAATGCTTGTTTATCTTTTGCATCTGCATTTGCAATAACTACAAAATCAGTAGCATTTGCAGCTTTTGCATCAGCTTCACTTGCGAAAACTGGAACATCAAAAATCATAGTGCCATCTTTAACTGCTTCTGTTCTATCAGCAATATAGATTTTTGCATCTTTTTTGTTTACAACCGTTTGTCTGAAAGAAATATTAAAGCCGTTGTAATCTTCGCTGTCATATGAGAAATCAAAAGTTTGAGAAACATCTATTTTAATTGTTTTCTCACCCACACTGCTGAAATCATCATCAGTAGATGCTTGAGCTGATATTGTAGATACATTAAAATTATCTTTTAGGTAATTACTAACAGCTTTTTCAAAAGCATCAATAGCATCCGTTTGATTGAATACATTTTCTTGTTTTTCAAGAGTAATGCTATCCATAAGAATATTGCTTGATGTACGAATAACTGATCCATAATTTACAGTTGCACCATCTAATGTGTAGTTGCTATCTGAAACAGATAATCCTTCATCAGATAAAATCTTAATCGTGTCATTCTCTATTGTATATACAGCTTCCCCGCTTACAACATCTGGACTTGCTGTAAATTCACAATCAGCTGTGTCAATGATTTCACCAGCAGCAGCACTTATATCTTCTACATCAATTTCAACTGGTGCTGGAAGAATTTGAAAGCTATAAAGGTCAATCTCTGTGCTAGCTAAATTTAAACCTACTATTCCTACACCAAAATTAAGTGTAACATCTATTTCTTCGCCTGCATTTATAGTATCAGCATCACCATTATTTAAAGAAGCTGTAAATGGGTCAACCTTACCCCATCCTGAAGTTTTATAGTCATTAATTGCAGTAACCATTTCTGCTAATGTCGCTGTATCACCTAAGTTATTGAAAATGTTATCAACATACCCATTTGCAACCCCTGCTACATATCTACCAGCCTTTTCATTGATATAAGCTTTAAGAGCAGCTTTTAAATCTGATGCATCATAATCTATATCAATCGGATTCCCAGTATAAAAATCGGATATTGTAGCATCAGAAGATGGTGTTTCCCCTATAGTTCCTGATAGATTGTTTGTTGCTTGCGCTATACTTAATCCACCTAATGTTGAAAACGAAAGAGTGAATGCTGTAGATAGTGCTATAAATCTGTTGAATGCAGCCTTATTTCCGTGTGCTTTGTTTTTCTTACTCAATGTTGTATCCCCCTAAATAATAAATTGTTAATGTATTTTGTTTTAAATGCTTGGTTATTTTTGGCAAGCACTTTTTTTGAACTGTGACCATTATAGCAAGCCAGATTTCTAAAGTCAATACAGTTTTTATGCATAAAACACTCATTTGGTTCACGTTTTCGTAAGCTAAAGCTAAAAAAGCTGAAAAATACTTAATTTTACACTTTAAGCTTACATTTTCGTAAACTAAGGCTGTAAAAGTTCAAAAAACTTACCAGGTGTCTTGACAGTATTTTATAGAAAAATGAATATAATTCCTATATTTTATTTAAACGGTGCATAAAATATCCTCCTATAGTAGTTTACTTTTTCTACCATAGGAGGATTTTTTATATTAACTTTTTACATGCTTTTTTATTTTATTGGTATAATTATCATCTGGCTTTCAATCATAGTTTGTTCTTGTGGTATATCATTTGCTTCATAAATTGCCGACATACAAGTATTATTTGCTTTTGCGATTTCCCAAACTGAAATTGGCTCATGAACATATTTAAGCAACATAGCAAGTTTTGGATTTCTAACTTTTTCATGACTTAATTCAATTTGACAAATATCCATAATTCTTTTCTTAGCAATATCATATTTATCAAAATCTACTAAGGCTTTAATATTTATGCTATCCTCTCCAATAATGCTTGCATTTACTTCGGGTATAATATCTTTAACAATAAAATCTTTTACCCCTGTTGAATTTTCCATTTTGATTTGCAAAATTCTTGTAATTTCATATACTTCCATATCATCAGTAACATATAATACATTACAAATTATATTTGCTATAATATCAGCATCACAAGAAATAATATTGTCTAAAATCGCATCGCTACTGATAATATTCATAATTTTCATACCTGTTGGTATAATTTCTGAATGTTCTTTATGGATATGTTCATTCAGCAGATTTATATTAAAATCGATATTTTCAGTCGCTGTTTTAATATCATATTTTGGATTATATAAATCACAAATTTCTTGAATTTCATAAGTTTTATAAGCTCTAATTGCACAATCAACAGTAATACCTAATGAGAAAATCCCTCCTGAAAGTTCAAATTCAGTACCATCTGCAAATAATTCAGCATGAATATTCATATCATCTGATAATCCATCAACTTCAAAAATCTGATTAAAATTAAGTCTATAATTTAATTTTTTCAGAACATTTTCTGTTGTAAGCACAAGTGAACTTACACAAATTTCACCTCTTAACATTATTTTATTTGACATAATTTTTTTATCTGATAATTTGATAACACTTTTGCTATTAATAATTTCACTAACATTATTATTACTAAAATCAATTTCTTCAAAGATAGTAAAACTCTTGCGTTTAACTATACTTGGCAATGTGATTATATGTGTTTTTCTTAACAATTCAAGAGGAATTTCTTCACATTTGATTTGCTCTGTAACACAAATATCACCTGGGGTATAACATTTTGTAGTAAGTAACATATTTACATTTACAGAAATTTTTCTTGAATTTAAAAGTCTTGCTGTTATTTTAATAGACTTTCCATTAACGAAAATTTCACTTAATGCACAATTATCAGATAATTCTTCAATATGCGAAAAACTTATCGGAACATATAAAATTTTTATCTCTTTTTCATCCTCTGGCATATATAAAACTTTAGTTTTAATTACACCTGACACTAATATCCTATCATTTTGTAACACTTTTTCCTTAATTATCACATTTCCTTCTGCACAGATAATGCGAAGTACATCTGGATATGTATCTGGGACTACCATATCTGCTGTTTCCTCATATGAACTTCTTTTGTCCATTGTTAAATCATAAAAACTTATGTTGTTTTTTATAAGTTCCATTAGTGCTGTTCCTCCTTTTTCTTCTATCTACAAAAAATATATTCTATTTAATTTAAATTTATGCAAGAAAAATAATGTTTTTAAATAAGAGTTATAATGCTTTTAATAGAATTTTGGAATTCACAAAATAAAACCACCAGTTAAACCGGTGGTTTTATTAAATCAATTATTCATCTTGTTCAAGTGTGATATTTGGTGGTGTCATTGTATCAGATAAATCATGAGTAGAAAAACACGAAAAATACACATCATATCTATCTTTTGAAATTATTTCATCAATTGCGTTGTAAAGATCTTGATTTTCAAATATCAATTTCACAACAACTGGCGAATACCTATCCCCTATTTGTGATAACAAGTCCTCACGCATGTCTTCAAGTGTCTTTTCATGTGCATAGCTTCTACCAACACTATCTGTTGCAGCATCTATTGAATCTGCTATCGAAACAATATCTATAATGAGTTTCACAGGTGAAGATAAATTATCAAAATCAGTTGGATAACCAAATTTCCCATTGTAACTTTTATGATGTCCTAATGCTATATCTGCAAAATATTCAAATAATTTCGAATTATCATTGAATTTAAAGTCTAAAATTTCATTTAGAATCTCAAACACCTCAAAATTTTTCGAAAAATCTTGACTGCTTCTAATAAATCCCTTTGCTTTATCTGTATGATGTTTTATCATTTCAAATTCTTTATCACTGAGTTTTCTAACATAAAATGATACAACATGGGAGTATACAATTTTGCCTATATCATGAATTAAGCTTCCATACCAAGAAAAAAGTAAAATTTCACCTAAATTATCTTTTAAATCTTGAGTATTATTAATATTAGGCATTCCAATAAACTCTTCTGGATGATATTTTGCTAAATATTCAATGATTAAAAAGGTAATTTTACCCACTATTACAGAATGAACATACGTTGGAGTATGTCTAAAGACCGTTAGAGATAGCAATAGTTTAAAATA
The DNA here is from genome assembly GCA_964370625.1 of uncultured Oscillospiraceae bacterium. Lineage (GTDB taxonomy): Bacteria > Bacillota > Clostridia > Oscillospirales > Butyricicoccaceae > CAYJKB01. The sequence continues at coordinate 4,898 of CAYJKB010000023.1, forward strand.
TTCAAAATCTTCAAATGCCAAATTTGCACCTATAGCAAAGTTTGAAATAAGTGATGTTACATGTCGCCTTGATATTGTGTTTGGAATATGCATAGCATACTCAAATACATCTTCTTCAATTTTATGAGTAATTAAATCTCGTTCCTCTTTTGAATAATTTACTTCTGGAATCAATGTTAAATAATGGAAAAACAACGCTGTAACATGTAATTTTTTATATAAATCATCATAAGTGTATTCATTTTCTGCTTGTTCATAAACTCTAAATAAAAACTCTACTAGTTCTGCAATTGTAATTTTTCCATTATAATACCTTGCAGCATACAGATAATAAAGATTTTTAACTTGGTCACTTGTGAAATCATGATTCGTATAATCTATCCCCTTTTTTAATTCTTCATTTAATTTTTCTGCTGCCTCATTTAATCGTATAATATATTCTTCTTTTATATTTTCTTTCCCTTTTGCTCTTAGTGCAGAAATAACTCCTGAACAAGTATTCTCACTAACATTGCGATGATATGCATTCCAAGGAAAATCATTATCTATTTTTTTTGCTGTATTATTCCAAAAATCAATAGCTAAATTAAATCTTTTAAATGATTCATCTAAATCATTTTTTGGCACACTTATATAATAATTGCCGAATGCCCTTACAATGATATTTCGAGTTGGTTTATCAAATTGTGCATATCTATTACTAAGCGCAAGAATATTTTCATAACACTGTGACATTTCTTGTTTAAAAAGTGTACTATCTAAATAAAAAAGTGTAAGGCCTTTATAAAACATATTTTCAATATACATATCATCATCATTAATGCTTTTAGCAAATTCTGTTAATGTATGACGAATTTGATATGCTAATCCATTGTCAATATTATCCTTATAGCTAGATAGCTTTTCTGCGAGTGTTTGAAGTTGTTTAGCTTTTTTTATATCTAATAAAGTATAATCATTAACATAAGGTGTTACATATTTGGTTATTAATTCATTTGTATCGTTTATAAGTGTTCTGATTTCTATGCTTCGTTTTGATAAAATTTCTTTTACATTTTCTCTTGTAACACCAATTTTATCTGAAAATTGCCTAGATGCAAGATCTGAAAACTTTTTTTCATTATTAATTATTTCATCAAAAAAAATATCCACCAAACCACCTCACATTCAATTAAATTTTGTCATATTTCTATTTTTTTTGTATATATAATTTATAGATTATTTTTATCAAGCCAGCCCATTACTTCATTAAATACATTTATATCTTCTTTAACTTCGAACGGAGAAATAATTCCTATTTCTTTGCAAGTTTCTATAAATGTTTTAGAGCCGCCAAGCTTTACAAGCTTTATATATAATTTAAGTGTTTCGTCATAATTTTCAAGTGATTTTACAAAAAATTGTAAAGCAACTATTTGTGCTAAACAATATTCAATATAATAAAATGGTGTCCTAAAAATATGTTGCTGACGCTTCCATCCTGCACCATTTTTATAAAATGGTATATCTTTATAATCAATATTTGGTCTGAATTTTTGTTCAATTTCCAACCATAATTTATTTCGTTCTTCTTTTGACAAATCAGTATTTTTATATATTTGTTCCTGAAATTCATCAACTTGGCAAGCATATGGTATGAACATTAAAGCATTTTCAACATGTGCAACCTTGTATTTTTCTGCATCTTCACCAAAAAACATATCATACCACTGCATAGTTAAAAATTCCATAATCATAGAATGACATTCTGAAAGATCCATTTTATATAAAGCGTCATTACTTGAACCAAATTTTTTCTGTGTTACATATCTTGCAAATGCATGTCCCGCTTCATGAAAAACCACATAAGCATCAGAAGATGTTCCGTTAAAATTCGCAAAAATAAATGGATAATTATAATCTTTTAAATATGAACAAAATCCACCTTGAGCTTTTCCTTTTTTAGATTGAATATCATAAAGCTCATTTTCCATTAACATGTCATAAAATTCTGACATTTCTTCTGACATTTGATAATACATTTTTTTGCCACATTGCATAAGTTCTTCACCATGCACAATAAGCTTTGGCGAACTATCTTTAAATGTTAGAGCTAAATCATTAAAGCTAAGATTTGAAAATCCTAATCTATTACATCTAGTTTGTTTAATTTTTTCAACACATGGGATTAGCTCTTTAATTATTTGTGTTTTAAGTAAGGCTATATCATCAATACTATAGCAAATTCGATTTCTTTGAATATATGCAAGCTGTGTATAATCTTCAAACCCTAATTTATGTGCTTGCCTAGTTCTGCATTTTACAAGTTTATCAAAGATTTCATCTAGGATGTCATTAACTGTATCATAGCAGTTTCCTTCAGCAATAAAAGCTTTTATTCTAATATCATCATCAAGGCTTTCTTTATATGATGCAAGTTGTGAAATTGTGATTTCTTTACCTTCAAATTCCACCATAAGGCTTGACATAACAGTTACATATTCTTGGATTAATTTGTTCTCTTCTTGTAAATCTGGCAAAATTTTTGCAGAGTATGTTTTTTCAGAAAATTCGAAAGCTTTGAAATGAATTTTCCCAATTAAATTTTCTAATTCTGGTCTAAACTTGCTTGAAAGCACTAGTGAAGTTAATCGTTTTAACTTTTGATTTAATTCAGGCATTCTCTCGCCAAAATATGCACATTCTTTTTCATAAAATTCATTTGTTGTATCAATACGATTTCTAATTCTAGCTATTGCATATTGAGTGTCAATTGTTGAAATACTGTCATGTGCTTCTCTATAAAATCCATATTGCTCATTCGCATTTTCAGCTAACTCAAATTGATCAATATAAAAATCTATATCCTTCAATACTGCAGCTACATCTGGCCTTTTGTATTCTATTTGTGAAAATTTCATAACATCCTCCTTTTACAGTTTCTACATACCAAACAAAAACGCTACACCAATATAAACCAAAGAAATTATGATTATTAAAGGTGTGAAAGTTATAAGTGCTGCGATTAACATTGCTGTCAAATCACCTTTTTCAAGTTCAATATTATCAAAATGTTCTTTTAATTCCTCTTTTGTTTTTCCTGTCGGAAGTCTTTTTCTAAATCTATCAAAAATCGACATAACATCTCCTTTTATACATTTATCGGATAATGACATGCAACCAAATGCCCTTCTCCTATTTGTGTTAGTTTCGGTGCTTCATTTTTACATTTTTCATGTACGAATTTACAACGAGTGTGAAATTTACAGCCACTCGGTGGATTAGTTGGGCTTGGCACATCACCTTCAAGCACATTAATTTGGCTTTTACTCTCTTGTTCTGTATTTGGTATTGCATCTATTAATGCTATTGTGTATGGATGATGTGGTTTGTCAAATATATTTTCAGTTGGTGCTATCTCTATAATATTCCCAAGATACATAACTGCTATTCTATCTGAAATAAATCTAACTGTGGATAAATCATGTGATATAAATAAATAAGTTAAATTATTTTGTTCTTTCAAATCAAGTAACAAATTTATAATTTGCGATTGTATAGAAACATCAAGTGTTGATACAGCTTCATCACATACCACAAACTTCGGATTTAGTGCTAACGCTCTTGCAATTCCTATTCGTTGCCTTTGTCCACCCGAAAATTGATGTGGATAACGATGAATCATGTATGGTTCTAATCCACATTTTTGCATAGTGGAAAGAATATGTTCTTCTAATGCTTTTTCACCTTTTTTATAAATCCCATGTGCTAATAAAGCTTCAGAAATCAATGTGCCAACAGTATGTCTTGGGTTTAATGAGGAATATGGGTCTTGAAAAACTATCTGAAGTTCTTTCCTTAATTTTCGCATTTGTTTTTCAGGAAGTTCTGTTAAGTTCTTTCCATTATATAAAACTGAGCCGTAACTTTTATTCAGTAGCCTTAATATAAGCTTTCCTAATGTTGATTTTCCAGAGCCTGATTCACCTACGAGTCCGAATGTTTCGTTTTCATATATATCAATTGTAACACCATCTACAGCTTTTACGTATTGTTTCTTGCTAAAAAAATCAGAGTTTTTCTTAATTTCAAAATGCATTTTCACATCTTCAAGGTGGATTAAAACTTTTTTATTCATTATCACACCTCGCAATTTCAGGATAAAAACAACGTATGCTTTGCACTTCGCTTACAGCCTGTAATTCTGGCTGTTCATTATGACATTTTTCCAAAGCGAACTTACATCTCGGTGCAAATTTACATCCTTTAGGAAGCATTAATGGATGTGGCACATTTCCTTCGATTGAAGCTAGCCTTTTAACATCGCTTTTTGTAAATGCTGGCATACTATTTAGTAAACCTATTGTATACGGATGTGCAAATTTTGTTATATTTTTAAAGATATACGAAGTAGGTGCTATTTCTACAACTTGCCCACAATACATAACAGCAACATCGTCTGCTATTTGATTTATTACTCCTAAATCATGGCTTATAAACATTACTGAAGTGCCCTGCTCTTTCTGTAGCTCATTTATAAGGTGCAAAATCTGTGCTTGGATTGTTACATCAAGTGCCGTTGTAGGCTCATCAGCGATGAGTAATCTTGGTTTACATGCCAATGCTATTGCAATCATTACACGTTGTCTCATTCCACCTGATAATTCGTGTGGATAACGGTTTATCATGCTTTCAGCATTCGGAATCTTTACAGCATTTAGCATTTTTATAGCATTTTGCATTGCTTGTTTCTTAGTTTGTTTTTCATGAACTATAAGCACTTCTGCAATTTGACGACCTATCGAAAATACAGGATTTAAACTTGTCATAGGTTCTTGAAAAATAACAGAGATTTCATTTCCTCGAATTGCTCTCATTTGCTCATTATTATTATCAGAAATCACTTTTCCATCAAATATAATTTGTCCCCCATGAATACTTTGATTTTTCTCAAATAGTTTAAGTACACTCATAGCAGTTTGGCTTTTTCCGCACCCAGATTCGCCAACTATCCCCAATGTTTTTCCTTGTTTAATATTGAGCGACACACCATTTACAGCTTTTATAAACCCTTGTTTTGTATCAAAATATGTATGTAAATCTGAAATTTCAAGTATACTCATAGAATTCTCCTATCTTTCACTTGTCTTAGGGTCTAAAGCTTCTCGCAATGCATCACCGATTATATTTATTGATAACGCTGTCATGATTACAAATAGCGCTGGAATTAGCCATCTCCACCAATAAAATTCAATTACTGCTATATCTTGTGCAGAATTTAGCATATTCCCCCACGAGGGAGTAGGCTCTGCAACCCCAAATCCCAAAAATGACAATGCGGATTCTGATAATAGTGAGCTTGCATAAGAAAGTGTGATATTTACAATAATTAAACTCATTATATTAGGCAATATGTGTTTCCACATGATTGCAGTGTTTTTTATTCCTAATGCACGAGCAGCCAAAACAAAATCTTTTTCACGCTCGACTAATAATTGTGCTCTGATAAATCTTGCAAGTGACATCCAACCTAAAAGTCCTAAAATCACCATAATTAGATACATTTTATGTGTTGTAGTCATTTCGTATCCAATTGCATACGATAATGTAATTGCTATTGGATAAAATGGTATTGAAGAAAATACATCTGCAATCCTCATTAAGATAATATCTACGATTCCACCGAAATATCCAGCAACAAGCCCTATAATTAGTGCAATTGTTGTAGAAATTACAACTGCAATAGCTCCTACTGTAAGTGATACTTTTCCCCCGTGTATTATTCTTGTCATAATATCTCTGCCAAATTGGTCTGTGCCAAAAAGAAAACCTTTATTCCCAAATGAGCTTATGCTACCATCGGTTTCAACTATATAAAATTGATAGAAATCAGTATAAAGGTTTTTAATTATACCAGTATTGTTCGGAATATCTAATTGAGAATATATGTCATTTCCCCATGCATATATTTCATTGCTTTGACCAACAGCCAATAAATTACGATATCCAGCATGAACCGAAATAATTTCCTCATCTATATTAGGCATATCTAAAAGCTCATCTTGTGAACTGCCCCAAGTATATACCTTTCCATTTTCATCTAACACAAGTACATTTTTATTACTAGACGCTATATCAATGATTTCTACTGTTTTATCTGTAACCTCTTTTGGTATGCTCATTGAAAATTCGCTACCTCTATCGCCTATTACAGCTACAGTTCCATCATCTAAAAGCAACGCAATATTAGTGTCTCCACCAGCAAATTTAACAATATGTCCTTGCAAACTAGATGGTATCATCATATCCATTTTAACTTGTGTACTTCCCCAAATATAAAGCTCTTTATTATCACCTAAAATGGCTGTCCAATTAGATTTTGCCTCCATTTGCATAGGTTTTACACCTTTAAATTTAAACTCAGATTGAACATTATTAGGTATATCCAGTTGACCATTTCCATTATATCCCCAAGCATATAAATTTCCGTTTTCATCTATAACAACAATATGATTTCCACCACAGGCTATATCAATAATTTTATTTTCATAAACTTCATCTGGAACATCAAAAACATAACTAGATATTTTGCCTTGCTCTTTATTTGACTCTGTCCCCCAAATATACAGCATTCCGTCAGCTGTAATTGCTGCACTAAAAGAAATTCCTGAAGAAATCTTTATAACTTCTTTATTTTCAAGCTCTTTCGGTACATTAAGATAATTTATCCCTGGCTTTAAATTTGCATGTGTTAGTTCTAAATATGTTTCATTTATGGGTACAATAATTGAGCCAATAAACGAAAATAGAAATATAACTAGAAAAAAAAACATCCCTATTATTGCAGTTTTATTCGAAAACAACTTTTTAAGCACTAATTTCATAGGCGAATTTAATGAGTTATCAAAATTTTCATCAGATGCATCAATACCGTTTTTAAAAGATCGGCAAAAAAGGCTACAAAATGATTTCGTAACCTTTTTATTTATTTTTTCGTCATCATGATGCTTATTCATGCTTAAAACTCCTTAGCTATCCATACGAATTCTAGGATCTACTAATACATATATAATATCTGCGACTAAAACGGAAACTAGACTTATTGTTGCGTAAAACAAGTTTAATGTAATAATAAGGCTGTTATCTCTATTAAAAACTGCACTAATAATTAATGCACCTATTCCGTTATATCCAAAGACACTTTCCGTAATTGCAGCGCCTGCAAAAAGCGAAAACAATGTGCCAACTATAATATAAGAAATCGGTATTAATGCATTGCGAAATGCATGGCTATAAATAATTACTTTTTCCTTCAAGCCTTTCGAACGTGCCGTTCTGATATAATCTTGGCTAAGAGCTTCAATCATAGCGTTTCTTATATATTTAATGGCACTAGCAAGGCTAACAATTGTCAGTGTGAGTGTCGGCAACGCAAGTACTCTAATCCATTCAATTAGAAGTTCAGTTCCTGATAAAGTTGCACTACTAGGCATTCCTCCCATAGGAAGCCATCCTAAATTTACGGAAAAAATATAAATTAAGCAAATTGCAACAAAGAAAGATGGCGTTGAATATGTAATAAGGGAAAAAACTTGAAATCCATTATCAAATAAAGATTTTCTTTTAACAGCACACCAAATTCCAACAGGAATTGCAATGAATAAATATAGAAAATTCACTCCTAAATTAAGCATTAAAGTATTTTTCATAGGTTCAAATATGACATTTGAAACAGGTCTATTATAAAGATTTGAATAGCCGAAATCACCTTTAAATATATTTGTAATCCAAATAAAATATTGTTCCACTATTCCTTTATCAAGCCCGAGTTTAATTTTCATTGCCTCATAAGCATCTTCATATTGTGATGGAGGTAAATCTTCTGGCAATGCAAGGCGAACAGGATCTCCAGGCATGATTTTTACTATTGAAAATATCAAAACAGATACTAAAATCAGCACAGGTATTAACATTAAAATGCGTTTTAATATATAGCGTAACACAAAGTCACCCCTATTTCACACTTTTTGAAATTTGACAAATAACGCTTTCATATCCTTCAAAAACGCTTGTATTTAAGCCATCAACATAATTATGATAAATATCATAATACTCATTTGAATAAAGTGGAATTTGTGGCATAAGTTCATTCCAACGCACTTGATATGCAACCCAAGCATCTAAATAACCTTCTCTATCATTTTGGTCTGTCTCCCTCATTTCAATAATGAGTTCATCAAGCACAGGGTCTGATAACTGGCCTTTGTTCTGTTGCGTCTCCATAAAGTCTGAATGCCAAGAATAATATCTGTCAAACACAGCTGTAAAGTTTGATGCTAAGTTGAATGTGTTATAAATACGTTCTTCGTCTGGAAGTTCATATGAATAGTAAAATGATTGCAAAACAGAGCTATAGTCACTTTTAGTAAGATTAAAATCTATACCAACAAGCGGAGTATTAGCTACATATTGAATTTCAATTATATCTGTCAGTACGTTATCTGAAATTCCCAAGTGATTTATTGTAAGCGAATTACCTTGTGCGTTATGACGAAGATAAGTGCCTTGTGCCGTAGCTTTTGCTCTATCAAATAAGGTTGTGCCATCTGCTTCGTATATCCATTCAGTCTCATCAAGATAATCATTTGCTGTTTCAATATTGAATGAAATAGGTTTTAGTTTTTCTGTAAGTTCTTCTGCTCTTTCTTGATACATCCATTGACCAATACCATATTCAGAGTCAACAGTGCTACCATATCCACCTAAAACATAATCAACTACAGCAGAACGGTCGATAAGAGATGCAAGTGCCCAACGAACATTTACATCAGCAGTAGGTCCTACATCACACAACATAGCAAGATATCCAAACCCTGAACGTAGGTATGCATTATAATCTGCTGTTTCAGAAGTTTTTGCAGCTTCGATTTTTTCGCCTTGTACAATACCTTCAACTAAATCAACTTCTCCATTAATCACCCATTCTACATTTGTATCTTGTGGAATGGCTTTTTGTACAACATATTTTAAAGTTGGCTTATTTCCATATATATCACCTTTAAAATATTCATTTATTTCTAATGTCGCTGTTTGATTTTCAAAGGATACAAATTTATAAGGTCCACAAGTTACTGTTGGTGCATAACGTTCTGTTTCTGCAATTCTAATGCAGTTTGAAAGTAAATCACCTTCAGAAAAAACTAGTTCTGTTCCATTATCTGTGCTTTTAATTTCACATGATGGAAGATATGTAGCTGAATGAATAGGGCTTACCATTATATTTAAATTTTCCCAATAATAAGGGAAATTTTCTGCTCCCACAGTTACAGAAAACTCTAAATCTGAAATAAGTTTAATTCCCGAAAATACATCTGTTGTACCTTCTGAATATTCTGTATATCCAACAAATGCATCATAGCCACCATTTCCGCCAGCTTCAACCCATTCTGGAGAAGAATACCACATTATAGATGCAAGAAAATCTTTAGCTGTAATTTGTTCTCCATTGTTCCAAAACAAATCATCAAAAATCGTAAATGTATATGTTTTATTGCCATCATTATCTTCATTTACAGATACATCATCGACAACTGTTTCGTTCAACAAGATTTCACCTTCAGCAGATACAGAATAAGTTTCAATATATCCTCCTGTTAAAACTTTTATTGACAAATCAAATGCATTATTTCCAAAACCTGAAATAAAATCTCCACTCATCTCATCTGTGCCAACTGTTAACGTATCTAGTGGTACTTTTGAGGTGGATTGAGCTGTGTTAACTTGTGCAGTATCATCAGCTTGATTTTCTGTCTGTGAACATGCTGAGAATACGGAAATTAACATTACAAATGATAAAATTGAGACTAAAAGCTTTTTCATGATTAAATCCCCTTATTTTTTATATTTAATTTTTAAAATATATGATTTTCGTAATATTATTATAAAACTTCATTTTTCATAGTTTATAATCTACTATTTCATATAATATATATATTTATTGTCATTATAACATAATGTTACAAAATTGTAAACAATGCAACAATACTATTATTTTTATAATTATTTGAACATATTAAATAAATTATAATTTTGTTATACTCAAATTTTTATTAGAAAAAACATTTAAGAAATTCATAGATAATTTTAAATAAGCCTTTAAATTAAAAAAATTAAATAATTTTGAAAATGAACTAATATTTTACTAGATTTTTACTCATTTTTGAATTATACTAATATTAAAACAGATTACAATTAAAATCCCTTTTATCTTGAAAGGACTGCACTGATTATGTTTAATGAAAATGACAATCCACAAAATCCTAATGAAGAATTAATCGTAGAAAAACCTTGTGATTCTCAAGCAGAAGATTCCGAGGATATGTCTGAGCAAATGCAAGATTTATACACTACTCCTATAGCAGAGGTTTGTCTAACTCTAGGTTATAATGAAGAATATAGTAAATATATTCCAGCAGATGACAAAGCTAGCTTTGACAAAGTTCTTTTACCTTTAGCTCGTGAGTTTTTAAACAATAACACTGCTGGTGTATCTACTGATGCAAAAATTTGTGTGCATAAAACTGATGATGATTTATGCGGTTATATCTTTGTTTTCCCACCTTTACATGGTGGAAATGACTTTAATTTTAATGACCTTAACAATGCGCTTGAAAAAGCACAAGTTAAATTTGGAGTTAAAGAAAAAACTTTATTATTAATTGCTGAGAGTAAACATTATTGTAAAGTCTTTCTTATAGCCAAAGCACAAAAGCCAATCGAAGGTAAAGCTGGGTTTATTACTCAACTAGTATCAATTAATGAACAATCAAATTTTAGTCAAGATGTGCATGGACGTGTTGATTTCAAACGACTTAATCTTGAAAATAATATTATTAAAGACACTGCAATTTGCACTGTTACAGAACCTATTTTAGGTATTGATGGAACTAGTGTATCTGGCAAGAAATTATTACCTACTCCACTTCCTCCGTTAGTTATTCCAACAGGCAAAGGAACTTATTTGGCTGACGACGGAATCACTGTATTAGCTTCTATTTCTGGTCGCCTTTCTTTGGTATCTGGTAAATATACAGTTGAAAATGTATTTACACTTAAAGGAAACGTTGATAACTCTACAGGAAATATTGACTTTGTAGGCGACCTTGTTATCGAAGGTGATATTAAAGCAGGCTTTGAACTTCGTGCTGGTGGTAGCATTTATGTTAAAGGCATCGCAGAAGATTGTCATCTTTCAGCTGGCGGAAACATCGAAATCAAAAAAGGAATTAATGCCGATAATCATGGAACACTGCAAGCAGCTGGCAACATTAATTGTAGTTATATTGAAAATTGTCATGTTACATGCGGTGGCACTGTAACTGCTGATACGATTGTTAGTTGTCAAATTTTTTCTGATGATTCTGTAATTGCTAAGGGCGAAAAAGGAATTATCTTAAATAGTAAAATAATGGCTTTAAATTCTGTTATAGCAAATGTAATTGGTAGCGAAAGTAACAGAGAAGTTCAAATTGCTTTAGGAAAATCCTATACTTTAACTTCTAAATTAGATATCCTTAAAACAAATATAAAAGAAGCATATGTAATAATTGATAATCTTAAAAAGAATATTGAATTTTTGGAAAATGCTCCAGATTTGCCACAACAAAAACTAGAAATTTTAGACACTCTTCGTGAACAATTCACTTTATATACTACTCAAGTAGAGGAAAACTCAGCAAAAATCGCAGAACTTGATAAACAAATTCGAGATTTTTCAAGATGCAAGCTTTCAGCAGAAGTTATTCATCCTATTTGCAAAGTTTCAATAGCTGATCATCTTTATAAAGTTACTCAACCTTTGTATAAAACAGAATTTCGAATTCTAGATAATGAAATCAGAGTCTTTTTAAATCAATAAATTTGACATTTTAGCAATTTTGTAATAAAATATATCAATTGCTACAATTTTATTCAACAAATATAACTTTATTTATATATTTTGTGTTTTTTAGCTGAATTACTTTTAAGGAGATTAACATGCGAATTATTACAGACTCAACTTGTGATATAGAACTTGGTACTATACAAAACTTAGGGGTTTCAATGGTGCCTCTAAAAGTTAATTTTGGGACAACTCAGTATTCCGATAAATATGAGATTACTAATGAAAAATTTTATGAACTTTTAGAAACATCAGAAGAATTGCCTACTACAGCACTTGCAAATACTGATGATTTCATCAATGAATTTAATAAGTATGATGGAGATATTGTGGGTATATTTATTGCCTCTAAATTATCTGGAACTTATCAAGCCGCTTGTATTGCGAAAGAAACTCTAGGTCGTGATAATATTTATCTTATTGATTCAACAACAACGACAGCAGGTTTAGGTGTTTTAATTCACAGAGCTGTTGAATTGCGTGATGCTGGCAAATCTGCTAAAGAAATTTATGAAACCATAGAACATTTAAAAACTAAAATCAATGTATATGCTATTATTGATACATTAAAATACTTGGTAAAAGGTGGAAGACTTTCTAAAACTCAGGGAATTATCGGAGGCATTTTAGGTGTTAAACCTATTATAATCTTCAAAGATGGTGTTGTCGAAAATATAGGTAAAGCTCGTGGTACAGAGAAAGCTATTGACTTTTTAATAGAACGCATTAAAAATCAACATAATTTTGATGAAAGTGAACCTTTAGCCTTTGCTTATTCAAAAAGTGATTCAACATTACATTTACTAACTGATAAATTCCGTCAAAGCAAAAATTATGATGAACATGCTTTTTATTCTATAGGCAGTGTAATTGGAACACACACAGGTCCTAATATTATCGGAATTGTATTTTTTGATAAATAATAAATTAGAGGGTGTGATTTCACGCCCTCTTTGTTAATATTTTGATTAATTACATATAATTTATATATTGAAAGGAAAAGAAAACGATGAATTTTGCTGTATATGAAACAAAATTTGGATTTATTACTATGAGCTATGAAGATAATAAAATTCTTTTGATAAAAAAACTTCATGATACTCCCACTGATTTTGGAGTAAAAACAGAACTTACAGATAAGGTATTTGGACAATTAATCGAATATTTTAATGGAACTCGTAAAAACTTTGATTTTCCATATGAAATGCGTGGAACAGAATTTCAAAAAAGAGTTTGGAATGCTCTTTGTGACATTCCATATGGTGAAACACGATCTTATAAAGAGATTGCTATTAATATCGGAAATGAAAAAGCAAGCAGAGCTGTAGGAATGGCTAATAATAAAAATCCAATTAGCATAGCTGTTCCATGTCATAGAGTTATTGGTGCGAATGGCAAGCTTGTCGGCTATGCTGGTGGTGTATCTATGAAAGAATCTTTGCTTGAAATAGAAAGGGAAAATAAATGAGTAAAATTATTGTATTATTTGAAGTAATCCCAACTGCCGAAGGAATGTCAAGATATTTAGAAAATGCAGCAATGTTAAAACCAATGCTCTCTGGATTTGAAGGATTTATCAGTGCTGAACGATTTACAAGCTTGAATGTAGATGGTAAAATCCTTTCTATGAATATTTGGGAAAACGAAGAAGCTGTTGCAAAGTGGAGAAATGTTATGGAACATCGAATGAGTCAAGCAGAGGGAAAAGAAAAATTATTTGAAAGTTATAAAATAACTGTTTGTTCTTCAATTCGTGAATATACCATGAATGATAGAAGTGGTGCACCTGATGATTCTAATGAATATTTATGTAAGTCTAATGATAAGTAATGGTAGCTAATTATGATTATCAGTGCTACAAAAAGAACCGATATTCCATCTTTTTATGGACAATGGTTTGTAAACAGGCTTCGTGATGGTTATGCACTTATTCAAAATCCATATAATTTCAATCGTTATAGCAAAGTGATTTTAACTCCTGAAGCTGTAGATATCATTGTATTTTGGACAAAGAATCCTATCCCTTTTTTAAAGTTTTTGCCTGAAATAGATGCAATGGGATATATTTATTATTTTCAGTTTACACTAACTCCTTATGGAAAAGAAACCGAAAAGGGCTTGCCTGATAAAAATGAGCTTATACAAACTTTTATATCTTTAAGTAAGAAAATCGGGAAAAATAGAATTGTTTGGCGATATGACCCTATTATTATAGATGATAATTACACTATCGATTATCATATTGATAAATTTTCCTCTATGGCAAAGTTGTTGTCCTCATATACAAATAGATGTGTAATTAGTTTTGTAGATGCATATAAAAATGTCACTTGTCGAATGGGGAAAGACCCTACTTATAAAATGACAAATGATGTTATTCATACAATTTCTGCCGAGTTTTCCAAAATAGCTAAAGCTAATAATCTTGAGCTTTACACTTGTGCTGAACAAATAGATTTAGATAAATATGATATAAAACATGGTGCTTGCATTGATAAACAGTTAATCGAAACTATACTAAGCTGTAAAATAAATAGTAAGCGAGACATTAATCAGCGTGATGAATGCTTATGTGTTACAAGTATTGACATAGGTACATATAACTGTTGCTTAAATGGTTGTAATTATTGCTATGCTTTGCAAAGTGAAATTTCTGCTAGGCAAAATATGAAAAAACACAATCCCATGTCCCCTCTTTTGATTGGTGAAATAAATCCAAATGCTATTATCACTAACAGAGACACTCAAAGTATAAAAATTAATCAACTTTCACTTTTTGATTAATCACCTGTGACACTAATTCCATTTGCATAGCATGTAATTAAATTTATATAGTTTTAGATATTAATTTCAAATTTACATTTTCATATAAATGAGGCTGTCACATTAATCTAAAATTGCACAAAAATTGTAGGGGTTATCAAGTATGATATCCCCTACAATTTTAATATATTAAAACAATAAATACTATTAATGCGACAGCCCCAAATTTAATTAGTAACCATAAGTTGCTTTATATTTTTTATAATAATAAATAGATATTATTATTGCTAATAATTCTGCTACTGGAATAGCCAGCCATACTCCATTTAATCCTAAAATTTGTGGTAGTATTAAAAGCGAAATCACAATAAATACTAAACTTCTTAAAATTGATATAATAGCTGATACTTTTCCATTTGATAATGATGTGAACATTGATGAGTAAAATATATTAAATCCCATAAATATATAAGCTGGAATAAATAATAGTAATCCATTTTTAGCCATATCAAATGTTGCACTTTCTTGTGAAATAAATATTCCCACTGCTTGGTCTGCAAATAAAAGTGTTATAATTACTACAATTACTGATGCTACAGCCGTTATCTTTAAGCTTTGACCCATAACTTTTTTAAGTGCTGAACGATTACCTTCTCCGAATTTGAATGCAATTATCGGTGCTACACCCATCGTATATCCAAAATAAATGGCATTTTGGAACATTTGAATATATAAAATTACACTAATTGCTGATACCCCAGCATCTCCAACCATGTCTAACAAAATAAAATTGAACATCAAAGTTGTAATTGATGTTGCTAGATTTCCCACCAGTTCAGAAGCACCATTAAACATACTTTGTAGCAATGTTTTTACATCTATTTTGGGCTTTGTAAAATGTAATACTCCATTTCTATTAAATGCAAAATATAATAATCCCAAAACTCCAGGTAAAGCGTTGCCAATACCTGTAGCAAATCCAGCTCCTGCTATACCTAAATCTAGTATATTTGGTGAAATGAAAAGATAATCTAAAATGATGTTTATAATTCCACCTACTAAACTTAAAACAAGCCCTAACGTTGGTCTTCCTGCTGTGACAAAGAAAGTTTGTGAGAATACTTGGAAAAATATAGGAATAGCAAATCCAGCAAGGCTTAGCAAATAATCTTTTGCATATACATATAGATTATCACTTACACTAAGTGCTTTTAAAATTTCATCTGGGAAAATAAACACAATTGCAGATGATATTGCACCTAATATTCCACCGATTATGAATATAACTGTTATAAATTGTCGAGCTTTTTCAATTTCACCTTGCCCCATAAATCTTGCTATTACAGCATTACCACCTGTGGCAAACATCAATCCTACAGCCATAATTACACCTAAAAGTGGCATTACTAAGTTTACAGCTGCAAGTGCATCTTCTCCAACTAAATTCGAAACAAACACACCATCTATTATTGTGTATGTTGACATGAATACCATCATAATCATGCTTGGTAGTGTGTATATTAAAAGTGATTTCATGCTGAAATCTTTTGATAACGGATTATTTTTCATTTTCTACATCCTTCATTTTTTCATTGTATATTGTATCTGATAAAAATATTATCATATCACAAAGTTTTTCTACTTGTTGTTCTCCGAACTTTTCTTCTAACATTTTTGCAACTTTTATTTCAATCATTTTATCTTGCTCATTATAATAATTTTTTTCATCATTGACAGATAAGAAGAAAACTCTTTTATCTGTTTGGCTTTGTGTTCGAATGATATATCCTTTTTTTGTAAGTTCATTTATTTTTTGTGTAACAGCAGGTCTAGTTACTTTTAATAAATCTGCAATTTGTGATGAAGTATATCTATTTGGATGTGCAGAAATAATATTAAGATAAAGTGTATCATGATATGACAAATCACAATTTCCCCTATTTTTGTATGCTTCCTGTAAATCTGCTATAGATAAATCATGACTTAATTTATCAAGTGTTTTAATTAATCTTTCGCTCATTATTCTAATCTCCTCTTGTTTAATTAATTATTTAAACTTAATTATCTTTACTTAATTACTTTAACTTAACTATATTTATTTGTCAACCTTTTTGAATGAAGTAATAAAAAGTTAACATTTCATTATAAAAAAAGATGCAATCCGAGCGTTACCTCTAAATTGCATCTAAAATATATTAATTTTTATTTAAAAACACTCTGAATATACTCTTTCCATAAGTTCCGTTGTAAATGGAACATAAGAATTTAAAACTAAACGTTGCTGATTTACCATAACTGATTTTGGGAATGTTGTTATATCTTCTTTAGTAAATCCTACTTCTTCTAATTTTTTTAATGGAATTACATCAGCTAAAAGTTGATTTAACTCAGAAATTGCATCTTCTGTGCTACATTTTAGTATTCTAGCTATCATTTCTTTAAATACAAGAAGCTGACCATTAGGGTCTAGTTCATCATAGATACGAAGAATAGATCCAAATAACATATAGTTTGATTCACCATGTGGCACATGATATGTTCCACCTAATGGGAAGCTCATAGCATGTACAGTTGCACAGCCCGCTTTTAAAAATGCTAGTCCTGCGTAAAGTGATGCTGTTAAAAATTCATCTAAATATGCAAGTCTTGCTTCACGTCCATTATCTCGAATACGGCAAAAACCTTCTAAGATAATTTCCATAGCCTTTGTAGAAAATAGTTCTGATGTCATTGTGCGACGTGTAGGAGAAAGATAGGATTCAGTTGCATGAATTAATGCATCAATTGCTGAAAATGCAAATGGATTGTAAGGTAAAGACACCATAAGACTAGGAATTAAACAAACTGTATTAGGGATAATAGCATCATCTACCAAACCAAGCTTAGTTTCTCCACCTGTAAGCACACCATCTTTTTCATCCTTAACAATAGCAACTGTAATATTAGTACATTCGCTACCTGTTCCACAAGTTGTAGGCACTGCAATTACTTCTTTTTCATTTACAACTGGGAAACGTTTGAAAAATAAATTATGAACTGTATCAGGGCGTTTGCACCCTAATAGCTTTGCTAAATCCAGATTAGCTCCGCCACCGATAGCTATAACACGATCATAGCTATCATAAGGAATTAAATCATACATATCTTGAATCATTTGTTCTGATGGCTCACCGATAGCTCCAAATTGATCTTTAAATACAAATTGACACTCTAAACCAAGTGATTTCATTGATTGCTCGTAGATAGGTCTGTCAGTAAGAACTACGTCTCGTGCATTAAGATTAAAGTAAGTTGCCATTTCTGAAAATTCTTTAAATTTATATACTGTTGGTGCGAAAATTATTTCACGATGTTCAGCTACTTGAACTGGATTTACTTTAGTACTCATATTATTCTCCTTTATTTCAGCTCATTTTTTATCTTCCGATATTGTTAAACTCTTAACAATATTATAACATTTTAATTTCACAATGTCTATTGTGAAAAATTAAACAAAGTATTGTGAAAGCTTTCCCAATTTATATGCTATTAATACATATTTTCCTATATTCCTTTTATCATATCAAATTTTTTCAAAGTAATTTATAAATATAGCTTTTTAATTTGAATGATGATAGAATATAGGTAAGCAATAATTTTTCAAATAACTATATTAAAAAGGTGGTAGTAATTATGCATAATTTTAACAAACAGTTGTTCTCCTTAGCTTTAATAATCCCTCTTTTAACAGGAACAATTTCTGCTGATGCACTGAGTTCTCTTCAAAAGGTTGAATTTACAGGGCTTACAGCAGATGTATTATTGGCAGAAGATAGCATACATGCTGATGAGAATGTTAGCGGAATTGTAACATCCGATATTCATTATGCGATTAATGGTGGCTTTTTCAATTCATATTACGATGCTGCAAGTGCTATAACTTTTCCAAATAATTCACCAAGAATTTATGGAGCAATTGTAAAAGATGGTCAGCTTATTAATGGGACCGGCCAACATAATATGTTTGCTGTTAATTATGATGGGTCTATTTTAATTGATAGAATAACTTGTTCTCCGTTTTTTGTAATCAATGAAAGTCAACCTATTACTCCATGGGCTATAAATCAACTTTACACTGATAGCACATCTATCACCGTAATGACTGATGATTTTAATATGAATTTTTCTGTACCACAAGGTGCAGAAGTTCTAACAGTTTCAAATGGTATTGTCACAGAAATCAGTAGCCAAACTTTACAGTATGTAAGTGATAACACTTTTAAAATAGTATATAATAGTGGTGCTGCTCTGAATGGTCGCAAATGGGATACTATGCCTAATGTAGGTGATAAAATAGAACTTTCTGCCACTTTTACAGCTCAAAATGGTACTGCTGATAATATTAAAACTGCTGTAGCTGGCGGAAGATTACTTGTGAAAAATTATGCTAATGTGAGTTATGATAGTAATTATAATAGTTCTTTCGATAGTGACCCTAAGCAATCTAATTCATCTTCAGCACAACGAAGTTTTGCTGGTGTATACCCAGATGGAAGAGTAATTCTAGGAACAGCATCAGGTACTTTTCCTGAAATTGCTGATTATTTAATTGGTCTTGGAGTAATTGATGCTATAAGTTTAGATGGTGGTGCTTCTAGTATGCTTTATTCCAGTAATTCAGGTTATCTTACTAATGCTGGTAGACAACTTGCATCTGTTTTAGCCTTCATGCCATCTACAGGAACAGAAGAAAAACCTGAACCTCCAAGCGTTGTAACGCCTCCCCCAACTGTCGGCACAAACACCCCTTCTAGTTGGGCGATAGATGGAATAAAACAAGCTGAAGCTTTTGGAATTATCCCTGAATGGCTATTAACTAATTATACATCACCAATTACACGTCAAGAATTTTGTGAGCTTATGGTAACATTCATTACTCAAAAAACTGGAAAATCAGTTGATGAATATAGACAGATATTAGGTGTAAGTTATACTGACCCATATTCAGACACCGATAGTTACCATATTTTATCAATGTCTGCTCTCGGAGTTGTAAATGGTACTGGTGATGGCAAATTTTCACCTAATGAAAAGTTAACTCGTGAACAAGCTGCAACAATGATTTACAGATTGGTTAACATTTTAGGCACTGTAGACCAAAGCGCAAATCCTAGTTTCAACGATTACAATAAAATCAGTAGTTACGCTGTTGAAGCTGTAGATTTTGTAACTTCTGCTAAAATCATGAATGGTACTGGTGAAAACTTTGACCCTCAAGGTACTTATACAAGGGAACAAGCTTTTATTACAATGCTTGGTGTATATAATAATTTAACAACTAATTAAACATGTTTTGCTTTATTTATATTAGCACAGGGGGCGTGTCGTAATGCGACACACCCCCTATTTTTGTTTAATTTCTATATCTATTCATTTTTTTCCTTTATTTCCTTTACACATAATGTGATATATTGCCAATCTTTATCACATTTATTATAATACTCAATACCTTTTTGTGTTAACTTATAATATTTCCTCGGAGGGCCTGCTGAATTTTCTTCTTTAGAATAGCAATCAGTATAATTTTCGCTTAATAAACGTCTTAATATTGTATATACAGTTTGTTCACTTGTATCTGGGAAATAATCTGTAACTTTTTTCATTATTTCATAACCATAATGTTCCTTAGAAGAAATAATCGCAAGTATACAATATTCAAGTACGCCTTTTTTAAATTGTACCACCATTTTTATCCCTCCATTTTCTGTAGAAATAATAAGTGAAATATACAATTAATCCTCCTAAAATAAATATCCCTATATCTAAAAGTATACTCTGTAACAAGTAACTTAATTCAAAATATGAACCTTTGGAATGTAAATCCATGCACCAAAGTGATTTATTAAAAAACACAAGTATGTTAACATAAATGAAATTTATAAAGAGGATAGGTATCACCTTTTTACCTATTCTAAAAGCTGAAATACATAAAAAAGCAGATGTTAAGATAGAAAAATGTAATGTATCAGAGATAGCATAAATAAAAGATTTTGCACTTTCTGCAGTTAAATCAGCGAGATATTGCACATCTGATGACGTTAAATCTGACATAAGTATATTTTGTACATATTTCCAAAATTCTTGACCTAGAACTAAAAGAATTAGTGCTGAAATTGTGATATAAGAAATAACTAAAACTATTGTATTTTTATAAAACTTTTTTTGATGTTCAGATA
>CAYJKB010000023.1:25805-30866 GCA_964370625.1 uncultured Oscillospiraceae bacterium
CAATCCAAAGGATTAATGGATAGTGAAGTTCTTCTACATAAAATGGTGGATTAATATAATAAGCTGAATGTATAGTGAAACAAAGCAGGATAAATATACGCAGTCTAATCCATTTTATATATGGATTTGGATGAATTAATTCCTCAGCAATTAACCTTGTATCACCACAACTTTCTATAGCTTGTTCTAAATCTTCGCTTTCATTAAAAAATTTGCTGTATTCTGAAGTAGTTTTCTTTATTTCGGCACGTGATAATTGCATAAACAGGTGTTTTTTTAATTTTTTTATGAATTTATTTATAGTCATTTAACTCTCCTCCAGTTATATAATCAATTTACTTCAAGCCTACTACTTAATAAACAGTAGTTTATATTTTCACTATAGCACACTACTGTTTATTAATCAATAGTTATTTTTTATATTGTCAAAGTTTTTGATTATTGACAAATATTAAAATTTGTGTCAAAATGTATTTCAATTGTTTTTTAATTTAAAAATTAACTATAAGAAGGTGTAATTATGATTAAAGTATTAAATGAAAGATGTATTTGTTGTGAAAAATGTGTTAGACACTGTCCATCTGGTATCATATCAATTAATGAAAACAAAGCTTGCATCACTGATTTTGAAAACTGCTTGGAATGTGGTCATTGTCAAGCTGTATGTAATTCTAATGCTATTATTTTAAATGATATTTTAGAAGAAAATGAAAATGCAAGACAAAATGTAACCTATGAAGATTTGAAAGATTTAATTAAAAGTAATCGTTCTATACGAAAATTTAAAGATTGTCTTGTAGAAAAAGACAAAATTAAAGATATTTTAAGAACATTAGACTATACTGCTAGTGCAAAAAATGAACAACCCGTAAAATGGATAGTTGTATCTGGTAAAGAAAAAGTTGATGAAATTTCAAATTTAGCTATAAATTTTGTTAAAAATAATAACTTAGATCCAGAGCTTTTAAATTTTATTAAATCAGTCCGTAATCCTATTACAGTTGATGCTCCACATTTGCTTATAGCTTATGCCAATAAAAACTCAGTTAAACCATATGATGATTGCATGATTAAAATGAGTTTAGCAAGTACATTAATGCACAGCTGTGGCATCGGCTCTTGCTATTTAGGCTATTTATCAGGATTTATTAATGTCTGTCCAGAACTTAAAGCGTATTTAAATTTAGAAAAAACTCACCGTGTATTCTCTGCTATAGGTTTTGGATATAATGATAATGAAATTTACTCTAAAATTCCTACAAGAAAAAATGCAGATATCCGATTCATTTAGAAAATTTTGTACAAAAAGCAAAAAGAGGGCTGTCGCATTAAGCCATTTATTTCAATTTCAAATAGCTTAATGCTAAAAAAATTAAAACAAATCCTGATTTGTTTTAGGGGTGTCGCAAATGATTTTCATCATTTGCGACACCCCCTTTTTATTTTATTTAATATCTTTTTCAATTTCCCTAATTAGATTAACCATCTCGATTGCACCACAAGCTACATCATAACCTTTATTACCAGCTTTTGTGCCAGCACGTTCAATTGCTTGTTCAATATTTTCAGTTGTCAATACTCCGAACATAACAGGGATTTCACTATTCATTGAAACAGTTGCAATTCCCTTTGCCACTTCGCTACACACATAATCATAATGAGTTGTGCTACCACGTATTACTGCACCTAAGCATATAACAGCATCATATTTTTTGCTGTTTGCCATTTTTTGTGCAATTAATGGAATTTCATAAGCACCAGGAACCCATGCCACCTCTATATCATTTTCATCTACTTCATGTCTTTTAAGTGCATCTACAGCACCACCGAGTAATTTTGATGTAATAAATTCATTAAACCTTCCAGCTACAATTCCTACTTTAATATCTTTTGATACTAAATTTCCTTCATAAATTCTCATTTTTTCTCTCCTTATTTAATATTTAGATAATGACCCATTTTTTCTTGTTTGGTTTGTTGATAAACTCTATCATGAATACCACATTCAATTTCAATTGGCACTCTTTTTGTAATTGAAAGCCCAAAATCTTCAAGTTGATAAACCTTATCTGGGTTGTTTGTCATAAGATGTATAGATTTTACACCTAAATCTCTTAATATTTGACAACCTATAAAGTATTCTCTATCATCTTCTCCAAAACCTAAAGCTAGATTTGCTTCAACTGTATCCAATCCTTGTTCTTGAAGTTCATATGCTTTTAATTTATTAAGCAAACCAATTCCACGACCTTCTTGTCGCATATATAGCAAAATTCCTCTGCCATGTTTTTCAATTTCTTTCATAGCTGTAGTAAGTTGATTTCCACAATCACACTTTGCTGAATGAAACACATCACCTGTTAGGCATTCGGAATGCACACGAATTAACACATCTTTCCCATCTGAAATATCTCCTTTTACAAGAGCTACATGGTGTTCACCATTTAACATATTCTCATAACCATAGGCTGTAAATTCTCCACAATCAGTTGGAATTTTTGGCTGAGCTACAAGTTTTACAACTTTGTCAAATCTTTTTCGATATTCTTGCAATGCTTTTATAGTTATAAATTTCATATTATATTTTTTTGCAAACTTCATAAGCTCTGGAGTTTTCATCATGCTTCCGTCTTCTGCCATGATTTCACAACAAAGTCCACATTCTTTCAGCCCTGCAAGTTTCATTAAATCAACTGTTGCTTCAGTATGTCCATTTCTCTCAAGCACACCATTTTTTTTAGCTACCAATGGAAACATATGACCTGGGCGTCTAAAGTCCTCTGCTTTTGCATTTTCATCTATAAGCTTTAATGCTGTAAGGCTTCGCTCTGCCGCTGAAATGCCTGTTGTTGTATCTATATGATCAATTGATACTGTAAAAGCTGTTTCGTGGTTATCTGTATTATCGCTTACCATTTGTGGAAATCTAAGCTTTTTTGCAAAATCTATGTTCATAGGCATACAAATTAAGCCTTTACCATGTATCGCCATAAAATTTATGTTTTCTGTGGTTGCAAATTCAGTAGCACAGATGAAATCACCCTCATTTTCTCTATCTTCATCATCTGAAACTATAATTATATTACCTTGTCTTAATTCTTCTAATGCTTCTTCTATTGTGTTATATTCAAACATTATTCTCCTCCTAAAATCCGTTTTCTAAAAGAAATTCTTCTGTAATTCCCTTTTTGCTAGCAAACTTTTCAATATATTTGCCTATAATATCATTTTCCAGATTTACTATATTTCCAATTTTTCTATCTTTTAAGATTGTCATACTAATTGTATGTGGAATAATAGAAACTGAAAAATTATCTCTCTCAACTTTTGCTACAGTAAGGCTTATACCATCAATGGTGATAGAACCTTTTTCAATAATATAATGCATAATTTCACTTTGTGCCCAGATTTTATACCAAAAAGCAATATCATCTTTTGTAATTGAAATAATTTTTCCAACACCATCAATATGTCCAGATACGATATGTCCACCAAATCTACCATTCATAGGCATCGCTCGCTCTAAATTAACAAAACTTCCTTGCCTTAACTGACTGAGACTTGATCTATTCAAAGTTTCGTTCATAACATCAGCTGAAAAAGTATTCTTGCTCATTTTAGTAACAGTTAAGCATACTCCATTTGTAGCCACGCTATCACCAATTTTTAAATCTGAAAAAATATCTTTTGCTTCGATTATAAGTTCAGCTGATTTTACACCTTTTTTAATCTGTTTTATTGTTCCAATTTCTTCAATTATTCCTGTGAACATAGCTGACCTCACTTTCTATCAAAATATCTTCACCAAAGTGTGAAATCTTAATAGGTTTTAATTTTATTTTGTTATCAACCTCACTAAATCCATTACCAATAATTGGAGTTTTTGCTGTTTTACCCCCAAATATTTTTGGTGAAATATAGCTTTGAAGTTTGTTTACTATTTCACTATCTAGTGCAGAAAAATTAAGATTTCCACCACCTTCAAGAAGTATACTATCTATTTCTTTTTCTCCTAGTATCATCATAAGCTCTTTTAGATTCACTTTGTCATTATAACTTTTAGTTACAATAACCTCTACTCCTTTATCAAAATAAAGCTTATGAACTTCTTTATCGCTATTTGTTGTAGCAATAATAGTTTTGATATTTGTTGCAGTCGTTACCACATTACTGTCAAGTGGTGTACGTAATTTACTATCACAGATAATGCGAATAGGATTTCTAGCATTATCAAGCCTGCAAGTTAACTCTGGGTTATCTGCCAAAATAGTGCCAACTCCAACAATAATTGCTGTATATTGATTTCTAGTTTTGTGAACATTTTCTCGTGATAATTCATTTGTTATCCACTTGCTTTCACCTGTAGTAGTTGCTATTTTTCCATCGATTGTCATAGCATATTTCATTAGAACATATGGTGTTTTGGTTTTGATGTAGTGAAAGAATATCTCATTTATTTCGGTACATTCTTTTTCTAATATACCTACATGTACTTCTATTCCTGCATCTTGTAGGATTTTAACACCTTTACCAGCCATTTTTTCATTTGGATCAAGACAACCAACAATCACTTTTGATATACCACTTTTAATAATTGACTCAGTACAAGGAGGTGTCTTTCCATAATGACAACAAGGTTCTAAAGTGACATACATTGTGCTTCCTTTTGATGAAATTTTGCAATCTTTCAGTGCATTTATTTCTGCATGTAGACCACCATATTGTTCATGATATCCTTTTCCAATAATCTCTTCATCTTTTACGATAACAGCTCCGACTAATGGGTTTGGATTTACTTTTCCTTTCCCTTTTATTGCTTGTTCTAATGCAATTTGCATATATTTTTCTTCATTCATGTTTACCTCCCTAAAATAAAAAAATTGCCTTGAAAAAACATCAAGGCAATAAAAGGTAAACAAATTAATGTATTCTATAAACAAAAACTCTGAAATGATTATATCATTTCAGAGCAATAAACATTAGAATACACCATAAGTGCACGTTTCTTATCTTCTCTCATCCAGACTATACTGTCGGCTTTGGAATTTCACCAAATCATGC
>CAYJKB010000024.1:0-16496 GCA_964370625.1 uncultured Oscillospiraceae bacterium
TTTGGTGGAGGCGAGGGGAGTTGAACCCCTGTCCGAAAACATATTCGCTTCACTTTCTACGAGTGTAGTCACAAATTTTACATTCCCTCTGCTATACACCAAGTGACGGGTTTATAGTTTCAGTAGCTTCATAATTCATGGTATACTCAAAGCTTTGCATACGCACGTGCACCACTAAGTGACGCCCTATCTAAAGCCGTGGTACTCTTTAGGAGGACGGGCTAGCACTAGGCAGCCATTAAAGTTTTATTATTGTTATTTAATTTATAACATTTTAAGGCTTTTAAAGTGGATCCTCACCACTACTCGCTTATAAAGTTTCAACATCCCCGTCGAAACCCGTACGCCCCCATATTTATATAAAATCAAAAGATTTAATATCTATTTTTATCCTTGATAGCCCTATCCATCTCACGAGATGCATCTTTTTTGGCTATACTATCACGTTTATCATGAAGTTTTTTACCTTTAGCAAGACCAAGTTCAACTTTAACTTTGCTATCTTTAAAATAAATTGAAAGTGGCACAACAGAATATCCATCTTGTTTTACTGTTGAAAAAAGTTTAATAATTTCACGCTTATGCATTAAAAGTTTTCTAACACGAGTAGGGTCAGAATTAAAGATATTCCCCTTTTCATAAGGGCTAATATGCATTCCAGTTATGAAAATTTCACCATTTTTAAAAGTACAATATGAATCTTTAAGGTTAAGTGTACCCATTCTAATTGATTTTACTTCTGTACCTTTTAGTGAAATTCCCGCTTCATATTTTTCTTCGATGAAATAATCATGATATGCTTTTTTATTACTTGATACAGTTTTTGTGCCTTTCTTAATTGGCATAAATTATCTCATCTCCTTTTTCTGAAAATCTGTAAATATTATGATAGCATAATTTTATGAAAATGTCAAATTTTACTCTTGTGGTTTAATTAAGTCAATTACAACTTTTCCATCTTTATCTAATAGTGGTGTAATTCCAGTAGGACCTGATGCACTTGTTGTAATATAATTTACTCCAGTAACTGTATCTAATATTATATATATCCCTCCAAAAGCTAGACCTTGTTCTTCTTTTATAATAAATCTTTTCTCTTTTTTATCTTTATTTCCAAACATATCATTCTCCATTAACACTAATTATAGACAAAATCAGTTATCTAAATTCATAAAAGGGGCAACATTTTTTAATTTGTCACCCCTTAATATAAATAAGTATTATTCTACTGTTACAGATTTTGCAAGGTTACGTGGTTTATCAACATCACAACCTTTAAGACAAGCTGTATGATATGCAATTAATTGAAGTGGTACTATTGCATATAATGGTGCAAATAAATCACTTATACCTTTTACAGTAATTATAGTATCATAACTATCTTTTGGAAGGTCAATACTTTCTAAACAAATAGCTGTAATTTTTCCTCCACGTGCTTTAACTTCTTTCATATTACTTATAGTTTTTGGTGCAAGTTTACTATCAGTTACAAGTGCAATTACTGGAGTTTCATCTGTAATAAGCGAAATTGTTCCATGTTTAAGTTCACCTGCTGCATATGCTTCACTGTGGATATATGAAATTTCTTTAAGTTTTAATGCACCTTCATCTGATAAACTCGCATCATGACCACGACCAATATAAAATAGGCTTGAAGCTTTAGTAAATTCTTTTGAACACTCTAAACAAATTTCATTTACATCAAATGCACTTTGCATATTAGCAATTGCATCTGTAAATTCTTTTACAAGTTCACGAGTTTGCTCTTTTGTATTTGTGTTATTTTCCATAGCAATTTTAATTGCTACTAAATACATTGTAGCCATTTGTACTGTAAATGCTTTTGTACTAGCTACAGCAATTTCAGGACCTGCATGTGTATATAATACATTATCAGCTTCAAGTGCTATAGCAGAACCTTGAACATTTACAATTGCCATTGTTGCAATACCCATACTTTTTGCAAGTTTAAGTGCAGCTAAGCTATCTGCTGTTTCTCCTGATTGTGATACAACTAATACTAAATCATTTTTTGTAAGCACAGGTGGATTATATCTAAATTCTGATGCAATTTCAATAGATACATTGATATTTGCAATTTTTCTAATAATTTGTTTGCCAAGTGACCCTGCATAATATGCTGTACCACACGCTACAATATAGATTTTATTAAATGATGAAAAGAATTTATCATCTATATTATCACCTTTAAAATCAGGTAAATTATCAGCTGATACTCTGCCTGAAATTGTGCGTTCTAAAGCTGTTGGTTGTTCATTAATTTCTTTTAACATAAAGAAATCATATCCACCTTTTTCTGCTTGTTCAAATGTAAGATTAGATGTTTTAATTTCTTTTGTGATTTTTTTACCAGTTTTATCATAGAAAACTTCACCATTATCTTTAGATAAATGAGCAATTTCAGCTTCATCTAAAGTATAATAATCTTTAGTGTATTCAAGCACAGCTGGCATATCAGATGCAATAAATAATCCATCTTCTGATTTTGTAACAACAAGTGGGCTACCCATTCTAGTTGCAAAAATTTCATTAGGAAAATCAGAAAAAACTACGCCAAAGGCATATTGTCCTTCTACTTTTTCACTAGTTTTAATAATCGCTTCGATAGGGTCACCTTTGTAGTTGTAATCCATTAATTTAGCAGCTATTTCTGTATCAGTTTCAGATATAAATGTATATCCTTCTCCCATTAAAAACTCTTTTAGTTCAAGATAGTTTTCAATAATCCCATTATGCACAAGACTTAATCTATCTGTGCTATGTGGATGTGAGTTTACATCTGAAGGAACTCCATGTGTTGCCCATCTTGTATGGCCTATTCCACAATTTGCTGTAGTTTCTTCACCTTCTACTTTAGCTGTTAAATCAGCAATTCTACCCTTTGTTTTAAATGTCTTAATTTTATTATTAGTATCAAAGATTGAAATACCAGCAGAATCATATCCACGATATTCAAGTCTTGTAAGTCCCATTAAAAGTTTATCTGTTGCAGTGCCTGTGCCTGTATATCCAACTATTCCACACATATATATTTACTCCATTTCATAAATCATATTAAAGTTTATTTTTAAGTATTATTTAAATTCATGTTTTATATCGTTGACAACTTTTTGTCCTTAAAATTACTTTTAAGTTTTGTAAGTTTATCTAATGCATACGATAAAGTGCAGAGAAACATCCGCCGAAATTTCGATAATTTCTCACCTCGTCAACCATTTAAATTAAAATGGTTCTGGCGCTTTCATGCGAAAAGCATAAGGTATTATCCCCTCCTTATAAGATTTATTTTCCATATCCTCCCTATTTAATTTATTCTTTATAATACCATATATTCATATTCAAAGTCAAGTTTTAGTAAATTTGTAAATTATTATAAATTATTGAAAATCATCTAGTTATATGCTATAATTACTTAAAAATACCAATTCCCACTAGCAAATATCTTTTATTTCTAAGGAGCAAAAATATGAATGTCAAAAAAGCTGTTATTCCAGCTGCAGGTCTTGGAACTAGAATGTTACCTGTAACAAAATCAATTCCAAAAGAAATGCTTCCAATATGTGATATTCCCGCTATACATTATATAGTAAAAGAAGCTGTAGATTCTGGTATCACAGATATTCTAATAATCACAAATCGTACAAAAGGTGCTATTGAAGATTATTTTGATTATACACCTGAAATCGAAGAACGACTTTTGCGTACTGGCAAAACTGACGAAGCTCGTATGCTACATGATATTGCCGATATGGCAAATTTTTATTTTATAAGACAAAAAGAAACTCATGGCTTAGGCCATGCTATAGCTTGTGCTAAAAACTTTGTAGGTGATGATGCTTTTGCTGTTCTTTTAGGTGATGATATAATGAATTCAGATATACCTGTAACAGCACAACTAATTGAAAAAGCTAATAAATTCAATTCACCTACTGTAGGTGTTCAACTTGTATCTGATGATAGAATTTCAAAATATTGTTCACTTAATGTAACTTCGATTGAAGATAAGTGTTTTGATGTCCATACTCTTATTGAAAAGCCAACTCCAGAACAAATTATGTCAAATTATGCAATTTTAGGCAGATATGTTTTGACTTCTGATATCTTCCCTATTTTAGAAAATACTAAACCTGGGTTTAATGGGGAAATCCAGCTTACAGATGCACTTAATACACTTGCACACAAAAGACGTATGATAGCTGTTGATTTTGACGGTGTGCGTTTTGACACAGGTAACGCTGAAGGTTATCTTGAAAGCATATTAGAATTTTCGCTAAAACATCCTAAAACATCTGATTGGCTTACTAATTATATTAAAGAAAAGGCTAAAATATTATAGCAATTACCGAAAAGAGGATTAAAATGAAACATGGATTTATAAAAGTTGCAGCTGCTACAGCACAAATCAAAGTAGCTGACACAAAATATAATACTGATAGTTTGGTTGCATTGTGCACAAAAGCAAGTGCAGAAGCAGCAGAAATAATAGTTCTTCCTGAACTCTGTATCACAGGATATACTTGCAATGATTTGTTTTTTCATAGCACATTATTAAAAGGAGCATTAGACTCTCTAGCTAGTATTTGTAAGCAAACCCAACATATTGATGCACTTATTTTCATTGGAATGCCACTTATGCATGGCTCAAAGCTTTATAACTGTGCTGTTGCTATACAAAAGGGTGAAGTTTTAGCTGCTGTTCCAAAAACATTCATTCCAAATTACAGTGAATTTTATGAAATGCGTCATTTTGCTCAAGCGCCTGATAAACTTTCTACTATACAAATCAATGGAAATTCAGTACCTTTTGGCACTGATATTCTTTTCAATGCACTCAATATGCCCGAACTTTGTATTGCTGCTGAAATTTGTGAAGATGTTTGGGCTCCAAATCCGCCAAGTACTCGTCATGCTTTAGCTGGTGCAAATTTAATTGTAAACTTATCAGCTAGTGATGAAATAATTGGAAAAGCTGAATATCGTCGCAATCTTATTTGCAATCAATCTGCACGTTTATTGTGTGGGTATGTTTACTCTAGTGCTGGATTTGGCGAATCTACTTCAGATATGGTTTTTGCAGGGCATAATTTAATTTGTGAAAATGGTTCACTTCTTGCACAAAGTAATCTTTTTGAAAATGATATAATTATCAGTGAAATAGATATTGACAAGCTTGTAAATGAACGTATTCGCAACACTTCTTTTCGTTTACAAGATGATAGCGATTACATCACTATTCCATTTACTGTTGATACAAAAAACACTAAACTTACAAGATACTACTCCCCTTCTCCGTTTGTCCCATCTGATAAATCTTTGCGTGATGAACGTTGCAATGAAATTTTAACTATGCAAGCTTCTGGTCTTGCTAAACGTCTTGCACATACACATAGCAAAACTGCTGTAGTTGGAATTTCTGGTGGACTTGACAGCTGTCTTGCACTTTTAGTTATGGCTAGTGCATTTAAAATGTTAAACAGGCCACTTAGTGATATTGTTGCAGTTACTATGCCTTGTTTTGGCACTACTGAACGCACTCGTTCAAATGCTCAAAAATTATGTGATGAGCTTGGTGTAACACTTGAAGAAATTAATATCACTGATACGGTTTTAAGTAATTTCAAAGATATCAATCATGATGAAAATACACATGATGTAACATTTGAGAATGTTCAAGCTCGTGTTCGTACTTTGGTTCTTATGAATTTGGCAAACAAAACAGGTGGACTTGTTGTTGGTACTGGTGATTTATCTGAACTTGCACTTGGCTGGGCAACATACAACGGTGACCATATGAGTATGTATGGCGTTAATTGCTCTATTCCAAAAACACTTGTACGTCATTTAGTAGCTTTTTCGGCTGACATAACTCATAATCCATCTTTAGCTATTGTGTTACAAGACATACTAGATACACCTGTAAGCCCTGAACTTCTTCCGGCAAAAGATGGTGAAATCAGCCAACAAACTGAAGAAATTGTAGGACCTTATGAGCTTCATGACTTCTTTTTGTATTATCTACTCCGTTTTACTTTTTCACCTAAAAAAATATTTTTCCTTGCTAAATATGCTTTTAATGGCAAATATACAGATAAAATTATATTAAAGTGGCTTAAAATTTTCTGTACTCGCTTCTTTATGCAACAATTTAAGCGAAACTGCATTCCAGATGGTCCAAAAGTTGGTTCTGTTACACTGTCCCCACGTGGCGATTTACGTATGCCAAGTGATGCAATGTCAACATTATGGCTTCAAGAAATCGAAGAATTAAATAACGAACTATAAATTAAATAAAAAATACCTCTGATAGCTAGATATTAAATCTGACTTTCAGAGGTTTTATTTAATTACTTAACATTTACTGCTTTCTTTTTTTATCAATTAAAACCAATATGGCTGATACTATAATTAAAATACAACCAAAAAGTGTAGTTATCTTAACTGCTTGCCCAAGCAATGACCACCCAAGAAACATTGAAAAGAAAATGCCACTATAGTTCACAATGCTAACTTCAGATGCATTTGCAAGTGAATATGAATAAGTAATAGTCATTTGTCCAATATATGCAGTGATGCTAATTCCAATTAAAAATAAAAAATCTGAAAGTGTTGGAAGTGTAAATTCTGGTATCATAAGTATTCCAGAGCATACAGTTGAAAATGATGCAAAACAAAACACAATAACTTCCGGTATTTCTTTTCCTTTTAAAAAGCTTACAAAAGCATATGCACCACCAGCAAAAACTGATGATAACACTCCAGCTAAAGCAGGCAAAATATCTGTATTATATGCAGGGTTTGCAGTGATATAAGCTCCTGTAAAAGCTAAAATTAATGCCGTCCATTGGAATTTTGATAATTTTTCACGAAATACAATCATTGAAATAATAATTACTACAAATGGGGATAATTTTGTAAGCAATGCAACATCACCCTGATTCCCGAGTCTTGTAGCATAGAAAACAAGTACCATTCCAATATATCCACAAATACAACGGAAAATTAAAGTTTTCCTATTCTCTGGTTTTCCAAACATTTTTACTTTTTTCTTTTTAAGTATGATAAAACTCACAATTACAGCTACAAAATTTCGAAAAAATATTTGGCTAAATAATGGTATTGTATCAGCTGTCATAGCAACTAATACTTGCATTAAGGCAAAAGAAAATGCTGATAACAGCATCAATAAAATTCCTGCATAAATAGATTTCATAATTACTTCCTTTTATATCTAAATTCGTTATACTTTACTATTATAGCATATTTTAAATTATTATTAAAGTATAAACATGAATAAAAAGGTTATTTAACTAATTTTTTCTCGCAGAATAGATATTGCTTTTCGTTCTATACGTGATACTTGCACTTGAGAGATTTGCATGATTTTTGCTGTTTTTTCTTGAGTTAAGCATTTGAAAAACCTTAAGTTTATTACCATTTTTTCCCTGTTAGGTAATTTGGAAATTGCACTTTCCAATGTCAAATTTTCAATAATTTTATCTTCAATGCCTTCACTACCTAACATTTTTTCGATTGTTAATCCATCTTCACCTATATCTCTTTGTAATGAATCCGTCGCCATTATTGCAGTATCACATGCTGCTATTTCTTCTATTGTAATTTCTAATTCTTCAGCAATTTCAGAAATTTTAGGTTCCCTACCTAATTTTCCTTCAAGCATTTGCCTTACCCTAAATATTTTGGTAGCTAAATCTTTTGTGCTACGACTAACTTTTATCATACCATCATCACGCATAAATCGTCTGATTTCGCCTGAAATTTTTGGAACAGCATAAGTTGAAAATTGCGTTCCATAATTTAAATCAAATCCCTTTATTGCTTTGACAAAACCTAAACATCCTAATTGATATAAATCATCTGTTTCTATACCTCTTCCTAAAAATCTTCGAACAATACTCCAGATAAGTCCTGTATTTTGTTCTAATAGCTGTTCTGCTGCTAATTTATCATCTGCTTGTGCTTTACGAATTAATTCAATAGTTTCATTCAGCACAGAAATTACCTCCTGACACTCTTGGAGATAGACGTTTAACCATCGTTACTGTTGTCCCACTATCCTCTGTTGAGCGAATTCTAATTTTATCTGTGAAACTTTCCATAATTGTAAAGCCCATTCCAGAACGTTCATTATTTCCTGTTGTATACATCGGTTGGCGTGCAACTTCGATATTAGGTATACCACAGCCTTTGTCTTTTACTGTAATTTCTACAGTGTTATATTGCATAAGTTTAACATCAATTATTATGTATCCACGATTATTTTTATAACCATGAATTATCGAGTTTGTGACAGCTTCTGACACCACTGTTTTAATATCTTGAAGTTCATCAATCGTAGGGTCTAACTGTGATACAAAAGCTGCGACAGCTTGCCTTGCAAATCCTTCATTAACCGATTTACTTTCAAATTTCAATGTCATTGAATTTTCTATATTTTTCATTAAGAGTTCCCTCGTTCCATAATTTTTACAATTCCTGTAATCGCTGCAGCATTAAAAATTTTCATAGCAAAATCAGGTGTTTCAACTACAGTAAATTTTCTTCCTGAATTTCTACACCCTCTATATCCATTCATTACTACAGCAATTCCTGAGCTATCCATGAATGTAATACCACTAAAGTCTAATATTATATTGTCTTTTGCATACAAATCTGTAATATTTTCAATATAACTAATGGCGCTTTTTGCTTCATGGTGACCTAACTCGCCAGCCAATGCTACCTTCACTTTGTTACCATCTTTAATATGTTTTAACTTCATTTTCTGCACCTCTTTAATTTTTAACAATCTAATTTACATAAAAAATCCCTGTAGATAATTTTCACTATCTACAGGGATATTATACATTTTTTTCCAGTTATTTTTTGGCATATTATGTAAGTTGATTAAATTTATTTAAAGCTATTTCGAACGTCACTAACAGTATACAACGAACCACAAAAAATTATGCATGAATTTGGAATATTTTTTGCCTTTTCTTTTGCAAGATTAATAGCTTCTTCTATATTTTCTGCAATCAGCACATCATTACAATTTTTTTCAGCAATATCAGCGACAATTTCTTCACTTAACGCCCGATAAGTTGTAGGTTTTGTTGCAATAAAAATATCAGTGTTTCGAGATAAAACATCTACACAGTCATTATAGTTTTTATCAGCTACCATGCCACATACAATAATCTTTTTATAATTATTAAAATGCGTTTTCAATGTGTTTACTAATGATAAAACTCCATCTTCATTATGTGCGCCATCAATAAAAGTGGGTGGATTTTGTTGTAAACACTCCATTCTGCCATTAAATGACGCAGTTTTAAGTGCAGTTTGTAAGTTTTCCAATGAAATTTTAAACTCACTTTTGTTTAACACTTCAACAGCTTCTATAGCCATAATTGCATTATAGATTTGATGTCTACCAATTAATGTCAGTGTATAATCAATCATTTTATAAGAAAATTTACTACTTAAAATATCTTCGCTTTTTATAGTTAAATCTGATAAATTAGGTTTAATTAAAGTAGCACTATTTTTGGCAGATACACTATCTATCACACTTTGAACTTCACTATTATTTAAAGGATAACAAACAGTTAAGCTATTTGTTTTAATAATTCCACATTTTTCATTTGCAATTTGTATTATATCATCGCCTAAAATATGGGTATGGTCTAATGAAATTGAAGTGATAACTGAAACTTCACTTTTTGCAATAATATTTGTAGCATCAAATTTTCCACCTAAACCAACTTCAAGTACAACAATGTCACAATTTTGCCTTGCAAAATATTCAAGCGCTATTGTAGTTAATATATCAAAAAAAGTAGGTTTAATTTCTTCAAAATCATGAACTGAATTTTTTATTTTGTTTGCAATTTCAATAAAATCTTCATCTGAAATTAAGCTTTCATTGATAGAAATTCTTTCATTTACTCTATACAAATGAGGAGAAATAAAAAGACCTGTCTTATAATTTGCAACTCTTAATGCTGTTGCAATCATTTTAGCCGTACTTCCTTTGCCATTTGTGCCTGCAACATGCACAAATTTTAGCTTATCTTGTGGAGAAGACACTGCATTTAGCAGTGCCTTAACCCTATGAAGTGACGGATTTCGTGGAAACCCAGTAAAACTTTCTATCCACTGTGTAACTTCATTCATATTATTCATTATAAATTCGCTATACTCTCATCGATTTTGCTAATAACTGCTTTTAAAGTTTCTGCTTTTGCACGTTCGCCTTCTACAACTTTAGCTGGTGCTTTTGCTACAAATCCTTCATTATTTAGTTTACCCATAATGAAATCCAAATCCTTTTGTGCTTTAGCTTTTTCACGATTTAGACGTTCTTTTTCCTTATCGCTGTCAACAAGTTCAGCCATTGGTAGGTAAATTTGTGCAGTTTTAGTAATAATACTTACCATTTTAGCTGCATCTTCTGGTTGAACGCTTGCAATTTCAACATCAGCTGCTGATGCTAATTTTTGCATAAACGCTGTCCCTTGTTTAAACACATCGGCATTTTCTGATACAATAATAACTTTTGCTTTTTTAGATGGAGGCACATTCATTTCTGCACGTCTGTTACGAATTGCACGAATATTTTCCATCAAAATTTCCATATCAGCACTTTCTTTTGTAAAAGTAAGTTTATCATCGTATACTGGGAAACTTGAAATCATGATTGACGGACCTTCGTGTGGCAATGCTTGCCAAATTGTTTCTGTGATAAATGGCATGAATGGGTGAAGTAATTTCATTGTGTTTGACAACACATAGCAAAGTACACGTTGTGCATTTTTTGCACTATCGCTTTCTTTATCTTGAAGTCTTGCTTTTACAAGTTCTATATACCAATCGCAGAAATTATCCCAGATAAAGTCATAAAGGTTAGAAGCTGCGATACCAAGTTCATATTTTTCGATGTTGTCTGTAACTTTTTTAACAAGCTCATTATATTTTGTCAGTATCCATTTATCTGAAATTTCAAGATTTTCAGGCAAAGTCATATCGCTAACAGTTAAATTCATTTGAATGAAACGTGATGCATTCCAAATTTTATTAGCAAAGTTACGGTTAGCTTCTACACGCTCATGATAAAAACGCATATCGTTACCAGGGCTGTTACCAGTGGCTAGAGTAAATCTTAACGCATCAGCGCCATATTTTTCAATAACCTCTAGTGGGTCGATACCATTTCCAAGTGATTTCGACATTTTTCTACCTTTATCATCACGCACAATACCATGAATAAATACTTTTTCAAATGGAATTTGTTTCATGTTTTCCATAGCAGAAAAAATCATACGAGCAACCCAGAAGAAAATAATATCATAACCTGTTACAAGTACGCTTGTAGGGTAGAAGTAGTCAAGTTCAGGTGTTTTGTCAGGCCAGCCAAGTGTTGAGAAAGGCCACAATGCAGATGAGAACCAAGTATCAAGCACATCTTCATCTTGGTGAATATTTTTGCTGTGACATTTTTCACATTCTGTAGCATCTTGACGTGACACTGTAGTATGAGAGCAATCATCACAATAGAAAGCAGGTATTCTATGTCCCCACCAAAGTTGACGAGAAATACACCAATCGTGTACATTTTCCATCCAATTTGTGTAAATTTTAGAAAATCTTTCTGGCACAAAAGATACTTCGCCATCATTTACAACTCTAATTGCATCCTCTGCAAGTGGCTCCATTTTAACAAACCATTGCGCAGAAGTAATAGGCTCAACTGTAGTTGAACAACGATAACATTGACCTACATTGTGGTTATGCTCATCAATTTTCACAAGGAATCCTTGCTCTTTAAGGTCATTTATAATAGTTTTACGAGCTTCATAACGCTCTAACCCTTGATATTGCCCACCATTTTCATTAATTTTAGCATTATTATCAAGAACTAAAATTTCTTCCAATCCATGACGTTTACCCATATCAAAGTCATTTGGGTCATGACAAGGAGTAACTTTTACACAGCCTGTACCAAATTCTTTTTCAACATATTCATCTGCAAAAATCGGAATTTTACGCCCTACTAATGGTAAAACAACATTTTTACCGATTAAATGTGCATAACGTTTGTCTTCAGGATGAACAGCAACACCGCTATCCCCTAACATTGTTTCCGGACGAGTCGTTGCTACAACAATAAATTCTTCACTATCTTCAATCGGATATTTAATATGCCATAAATTACCTTGTTGCTCTGTGTATTCAACTTCAGCATCAGATAATGCAGTTGTACATTTTGGGCACCAGTTAATAATTCTATTGCCTTTATAAATTAAATCTTTTTCGTATAAAGTAACGAATACTTCACGAACTGCTTTAGAACAACCTTCATCCATAGTAAAGCGTTCTCGACGCCAATCACAAGATGAACCCATTTTTTTAAGTTGTTCAATAATACGAGAACCGTATTTGTCTTTCCAGTCCCAAACACGCTCTAAAAATGCTTCACGCCCTAAATCATAACGAGTGATGCCCTCATCTTGACGAAGTGCTTCTTCAACTTTAATTTGTGTTGCAATACCAGCATGGTCTGTTCCTGGTAGCCAAAGTGCTGAATAGCCTTGCATACGCTTTGTACGTGTTAAAATATCTTGCAGAGTATCATCAAATGCATGACCCATGTGGAGTTGTCCCGTTACATTTGGAGGTGGGATTACTATTGTAAAAGGTTTTTTATCAGGGTCTATTTCTGCATTAAAAAAACCATTTTTTTGCCAAAATTCATAAAGTTTATCTTCTGTTTCATTCGGGTTATATGTTTTTGGTAATTCGTTTAACATATTTTATCTCCTTAATTTTAATTATTAAAAATAAAAAACCTTCGCCCTTAAAACATAGGACGAAGGTATAATTTCCGTGGTACCACCTAAATTCTTACTTACGTAAGCACTTTTAGCCTTATAACGCAGACAATACGGAAAAACTTACTGAAATTTCAGTTTTTCAGCTCAA
The DNA here is from genome assembly GCA_964370625.1 of uncultured Oscillospiraceae bacterium. Classification (GTDB taxonomy): domain Bacteria; phylum Bacillota; class Clostridia; order Oscillospirales; family Butyricicoccaceae; genus CAYJKB01. The sequence continues at coordinate 13,003 of CAYJKB010000024.1, forward strand.
AAGCTACCTTCAGTAAACCGTTGCAAGAACTTTCACCAACCGTTCTCTCTCTAACGCTAGAATTTACTTACTCCTCTTTATCATCGCTATTTTATTCGATATACATTAAGTATATTATAATTTTTAGTTTTTGTCAACTTGCAAAATAATATACCAGAAGGTTATTAGATGATTTTTTCTTTTGTATATGGGGGTTGTTTATAACTGGATTTATCCAAATATTGTTTCAATGAATAAAGCTATAAGTTCTCCTGGAGAATTTCCAGTGAAAAAAATAAATAATCCACCGATAATCCAATAACTTATAAGTCCTGCTACAAATATAGCTAAATTTTTCTTCATTATTTTCTCCTTTTACTATATAAACAACCTCACACTCTGCGTGAAATATACGCTTACAAAATAATTCGTTTTTGAAGCAAGCAATGTCTGCCATGTTTGTTCACCATACAAGTGCAAACATTATCAAAACCATATTTTCCAAAGAATTTAAGTACATGAGCGTTACTTTCGCTGACATAAGCTTTAATAAAAGTTTTGCCCATATTTTGATAAACAGACATCGCATGGCCTATAATTTGTGCTGAAAAACCTTCTCCACGTTTTGGCTCATCAATGCAGAAAATTTTTGCAACTCCACATTTTTCATCATCAGTATCAAGTACATCAAGCAAGATAAATGCAATTATTTCACCATCAATAACACCGAAAACACATGCATTAGGTGCTATATTTGCAACTTTACTGATATGTTCCATAGTTTCAGTTTCATCAAACATTGCTGTAGTTCCATAAGAGTATCTATGAGCTTCTTTAGCATATGAAAGTATTTTGTCATAGTCCTTTTGTGGATTTGCAGGAATAAAATGCATGTTGTATTTATTCGGGTCTACCCCTTTTTTCCACCAAGTTTGGTTTGCAAGCGTTGACATTTCAATTGGAATATGTGTACTATCATTTTTAAATTCTATATCTAGTACACCTTCATCATTCATAACAAGTTTAGCAATTCCAGTGTTTTCACACCAGCCCATTTGCTCAATTTCGTCCATAGGTAAACCATGGATTTTACAGAGACCTGCACGAATTGCAATACCATGAGAAAAAATTGCTATAGTTTTTCCCTCATTACTTTTTGCTAAATCATAGATTTTATTAGCTACCCTTTCAGCTAATTCATGTATAGTTTCTGCATTATCAATAGCAAAATTCCATACTTCATTTTGGAAAAATCTATATTCAGTAGGATGAGAACGAACTATATCCCCCCATGTTTTATCTTCCCAAATTCCTAAATCCATTTCACGAAGTTCAACACAAGTTTCAATTTCCAGATTTTTTTGTTTTGCAAGTGGTGTCGCTGTTTGGCGAGTTCTATTAAGGTCACTTGAATAAATCGCATCAAAATGAGTGTTTTGAAAACGCTCTGCAACTTTTATAGCTTGTTTTTCTCCACGTGGAGTTAAAATGCTGTTATAATGCCCATGACAACGACGTGTAATATTTCCATCAGCTTCTGCATGTCTTATTAAATAAATAGTTGTAGACATTATTTATTTACCTCAACAGCAGAACAAAGTTCATTAACATCAGAAATTCCGTATTTTTCCATATACGCTTTCATTTCAGCTAGAATTTTAACAGGTGCATAAGGGTCTACAAAGTTTGCAGTGCCAACAGATATTGCATTTGCACCAGCAAGCATCATTTCTACAGCATCAGCACCAGTGGAAATACCTCCCATTCCAATAATTGGAACGTCAACAGCATTACGTACTTGATAAACCATACGAACAGCAATAGGAAGTACAGCAGGGCCTGACATACCACCCATAACATTTGCAAGAACTGGACGTCTTGTGTTAACATCAATTCTCATTCCAAGAACTGTATTTATAAGTGCTAAACCGTCAGCACCAGCGTCTACAGTAGCACGAGCAATTTCAGCGATGTCTGATACGTTAGGTGAAAGCTTTACGATAAGTGGTTTTTTTGCATATTTTTTCGCTTGACGAACTACATCAGCTGCCATATCAGGTTTTGTGCCAAAAGCCATACCACCAGCTTTTACATTTGGACAAGAGATGTTCATTTCAATCAAATCAACATCGGCATCAGAAATTTTTTCAACCATAGAGCAATATTCTTCTGTTGTATTTCCTGATACATTTGCAATTATTTTTGTATCAAATTTACGTAAAAATGGGATTTCTTCTGTAATAAAACGGTCAATCCCTGGATTTTGCAGACCTACACTATTAAGTATACCATATGGAGTTTCAGCGATACGAGGTGCAAGGTTTCCTGTGCGTTCTGTAGGAGTTAGACCTTTTACAGAGATACCACCAATTTCACCTAAATCATAGAATTTGCCATATTCATGTCCAAATCCAAAAGTACCAGATGCTACTGTAACAGGGTTTTTAAGTTCAACCCCACAAATATTAACTGACATTTTCATTATAGTATCACCTCACTCGCATCAAATACAGGGCCATCTTTACAAACGTGTTTTAAATCAAAGTCTTTATCATTTGATTTAACTTTACAAGCACACACTAAACATGCACCAATTCCACAACCCATTCTTTCTTCCATAGAAACTTCACAATAAAGTCCACCTGACGCATTTTTAAGTGCTTTCAGCATTGCGTGTGGGCCACAAGAGTGAATAGCTGTGAATTTTTCGATATTTTGAGTTAATGCATCAGATACAAAACCATGCATTCCATAACTTCCGTCATCAGTTGTAATAATTACTTTATCACAAACTTTAGTAAATTCTTCTTCAAGTATAACTGCATCATGATTTCTAAATCCTAAAATCGCTGTTACAGTTTTTCCTGCTTGTTTAGCCTTTTTACATGATAATAACAATGGTGGGACTCCGATGCCACCACCGATAAATACAGGGCTATCCCCTGATTTTTCAATATTAAATCCCTTTCCGATAGGTCCTAGAATATCAAGTTTGTCGCCTGTTTTGCATTTTGCTAAAAAGTCTGTTCCAGTACCTTTTACTTCAAATACAATTCTTAGTGTATCGCCATAGGCATCACAAATGCTGATAGGACGGCGAAGCAAAACAGCATCGCCACATTTTATGTGTACAAATTGCCCACATAGTGCATCTTTTGCCATTTTGTCTGTTTTTATTTCCATAGAAAATAACGTATTCGTAAGTGCTGTATTTGAAACTACAGTACAAATTTCATTTAATATCATTACTAAACTCCTCTTTTGGTTTTAAATAGTGTGTAATTTTAGCGTTTTTATCCCACTTATTTCAGTGCTTTAAAAATGTTTCAAGTCGAGACATGGGAATTTTTAAATGAGGGAGCATATGCAGTATATGTGACCGATATTTTCAAATTTCCATAACGAAGAAAACAAAATCTTTTACGATTTTAGCTTGATTTTGTGTTTGGAGCGTTTTATGCCACTTATTTCAGTGCTTTAAAAATGTTTCAAGTCGAGACATGGGAATTTTTAAA
>CAYJKB010000024.1:16596-30831 GCA_964370625.1 uncultured Oscillospiraceae bacterium
CGAAGAAAACAAAATCTTTTACGATTTTAGCTTGATTTTGTGTTTGGAGCGTTTTTATGCACTGAAAATTATTTAATGTGAGCTACTATATCATCTCTCATACGAATTGCTTCATTTCTTGCAGCTTCTATGAAATCTGTACCGTTTTTCTCTGTTTTTTGCCAAGCGCACATGATTCCACGAGATGAATTTACTATAGCACCTAAACCATCATCATTAAAGCAGTTTGCAATATCTGCTGCTGTTGCACCTTGAGCACCATAACCAGGTACTAGGAAATATGATTTAGGAATAATATCACGAATAATTTTTTGTTCTTCAGGATAAGTTGCACCAACTACAGCAGATACTTCATTATATCCACATTCAGTATAAAGTCCTTCTCCCCAAATTTTAAGCATTTCAGCTACATTTGCATAAAGTGGTTTACCTTCCATATCACGGTTTTGAAGTTCACCTGAAGATTTATTTGATGTCTTAACTAGGATAAAAATACTTTTTTTACGTTCTCTACATTGTTTTAAAAATGGTTCAATACCATCTGTGCCTAAATATGCATTAATAGTTGCGCTATCAGCTCCATAAGGCTCGATATGTGTATCTCCAACACGGGTTACACCTAAATAGCTTTCAGCATATGCTGTTGCTGTTGCACCGATATCATTTCTTTTTACATCAGCAATTACATACATACCTTTTTCTTTTGCATAAGCAATAGTATCACGAAGTGCCACAGCACCTTCAGCACCTAGTAATTCATAATATGCAGCTTGTGGTTTGACAGCTGGAACAATATCATATAGTCCGTCAATTAAATATTTATTAAAAGTAAGAACACTTTCAGCTGCAGCTTTTAATGTTTCACCATATTTTGCAATATTTTCTTGAACGATAAATGATGGAATATATTCAAGTCTTGCATCTAGACCTGCAACTGTTGGATTATTTGTTTCTTTAATTTTTTGCACTAAAGTATTAATTGACATTTTTTGTCCTCCATTATTTAAGAAAAATTTCTTTTAATCTTTTGATATTATACTATATAACATAATATATGTAAACAAATTAAATCATTTTTTGACTTTTTTTTCTGTTTTTACCAACACTTTAAAGTAATTTTATTTACCTTTTTGTAAACAATAATATTGTAGTTTTAATTGTTATAATTTTTTAAGAAAGTGATGTGTTTATATGAAAGTAAATTCAATAATGACAGGTGTTGTCGCTGCTGTAGCAACAGGTGCTACTGCCTTTATGTTATCAAACAAAAGTATGCAAAATAAAGCTCGTAAAACTGTTAAAAAATCTGCTGGTAAAACCATTCACATGGCTGGAGATATAGTTGATAGTATTTCCAAGATGTTTTAAAATATTGATTTAGCAGATTTTTATATACAAAAAAGATGGTGCGTCACAATGTGACACACCATCTTTAAAATTATAGTCTACATTTAAAATCTTGATAACCAAAGGTTTTTACAACTGTTACTACACCATTGTTATCCACTTTAGCAATAGTCGGCAGTTTCATTCCGTTAAATGTATTATTTTTAACCATCGAATAGATAGCCATATCACAAAAAACAAGCTTATCTCCAACTTCAAGTGGTGTATCGAAAGAATAATCCCCTATAACATCACCAGATAGGCAAGTTGGCCCTGCAAAACGATATGAATATTCTTTTTCATTTACTTCACCCGAGCTAATAACACGAGGTCTGTAAGGTACTTCGAGCACGTCAGGCATATGACATGCAGCAGATGTATCTAAAATTGCAATATTAATGCCATTTTTGATAATATCAAGCACTGTAGAAACTAAAAATCCAGCATTAAGTGCTATAGCTTCTCCTGGTTCTAAATAAACTTCAACATTGTATTTTGATTTAAATTTATTTATAGCGTTTACCAGTAAATCAACATCATAATCTTCACGAGTGATATGATGACCACCACCGAAGTTAATCCATTTCATATTATGAAAATATTTTCCAAATTTTTGTTCTACAGCTTCAAGTGTAGTAATCAAATCATCGCTATTTTGCTCACAAAGTGTGTGAAAATGAAATCCTGATAATCCGTCTAACATCTCTTCCCTAAAATTTTCAAGTGTTACACCCATGCGAGAACCTTGCCCACAAGGGTCATACATTCCATGCTCACCTGTTGAACATTCAGGATTTAAACGAATGCCAATTTCTTTTCCACTTGCTATAGCTTTTTCTCTATATCTTTCCCATTCTGAGAATGAATTAAATATAACATGATCACAAATATTTAGAATTTCATCCATTTCATATGGTGTATATGCTGCTGAAAACACATGAGTTTCTTTGCCAAATTCTTCAAAACCGAGTTTTGCTTCATAAAGACCACTTGCTGTAGTTCCATCTAAATACTGTGCTATTTTAGGATATAGTGAATACATTGAAAATGCTTTTTGTGCAAGCAAAATTTTGCAACCAGTACGTTCTTTTACGCTTTGAAGTATCTCTAAATTTTTAACTATCAGACGCTCATCAGTGGCATAATACGGAGTTTGCACTGCATTTATATCAAAATTTGCAATATCTATCATTAGTCCACCATAGTTGGGTTATGATTTTCAATCCAAGGTAATCCCCATTTGTTTAGTTCATCCATAAATGGATCTGGATCAAATTCTTCCATGTTATAGACACCAGGTTTATTCCAAGTTCCATTCATAACAAGCATAGCACCAATCATAGCTGGCACACCAGTTGTATATGAAATCGCTTGGCTTTGAACTTCTTTGTAACATTCTTCGTGGTCACAAACGTTATATACTTGGTAAGTACGCTCTTTGCCATCTTTAACACCTTTAAAGATACAACCAATGTTAGTTTTACCTTTTGTACGAGGTCCTAGTGTTGATGGGTCTGGAAGTACAGCTGCTAAAAACTGCATTGGAACAATTTTTTGACCATTAAATTCAATAGGTTCAATAGATGTCATACCAACATTTTCAAGACATTTTAAGTGAGTAAGGTAGCTTTGTCCAAAAGTCATGAAGAAACGAATTCTTTTAATTCCTTTAAGATTTAAAGCTAGACTTTCAAGCTCTTCATGGTAAAGAAGATACATATCTTTTTGGCCAATTTGCTCAAAATTGTATTCTCTTTTAATTTCCATTGGAGAAGTTTCGATAAATTCACCGTTTTCCCAATATCTACCATTAGCAGCTACTTCACGAATATTGATTTCAGGGTTAAAGTTTGTTGCAAAAGGATAACCATGATCACCACCATTTGCATCTAAAATATCAAGGTAGTGAATTTCATCGAAATAATGTTTTTGTGCATAAGCAGAAAAAACTCCAGTTACACCAGGGTCAAAACCACTTCCTAAAAGTGCACAAATTCCAGCTTCTTTGAATTTTTCACGATAAGCCCATTGCCATTTGTATTCGAATTTAGCATTATCAAGTGGCTCATAGTTTGCTGTATCAACATAGTGAGTTTTTGTTGCTAAACAAGCGTCCATAATAGTTAAATCTTGATATGGAAGTGCAAGGTTTAGAACAACATCAGGTTTAAAGCTGTTTATAAGTTCAATCAGCTCCTCTGTATTGTCTGCATCTACCTTAGCTGTATGAATAATAGTTTTGCCACCATCAAGTTTTGCTTTTAGTGCATCACATTTTGATTTTGTACGGCTGGCAATCATAATTTCTTCGAAAACTTCGCTGTTTTGACAACATTTATGGATTGCAACAGATGCAACTCCACCGCAACCAATAATTAACACTTTTCCCATTTTTTATCTCCTTTATGTTAAATAATTAATAATAATTCTCTTAATATTTTGCAAGCTGCTGCTGTAGATATTCCACTTTGATCATAAATTGGTGCAAGTTCATTGATATCTAAGCCTACAACGTTCACATCTCTTAATTGCTTAATAGCTGAAATTAGCTCTTTAAATGTAATTCCACCAGCTTCTGGTGTTCCTGTTCCAGGAAACTCTGATGGGTCTAATACATCTAAGTCAAGTGAAAAGTACACAGGTTTACCTTTAAGTTCTTCAACTGTTTTTTCAAAACCATCAAGGCAAAACGGTGTAAATTTTGTATGGTTTTTCGCAAATTCAAATTCATATTTTTCACCACTGCGAATACCAAATTGATGAATTCTTCCATCTCCTATAAATTCCCAAATCCTGCGCATAACTGTAGAATGTGATAATTTTTCATCTAAGTAATCAAATCTCAAATCTGTGTGTGCATCTAGATGTATTACATGAACATCTGGATATTTTTCAAGCACAGCTGTAAAACTTCCCAGTGTTACTAAATGTTCCCCACCTACCATAACAGGGATTTTATTATCACTTAAAATTTTAGCAGTTGTTTCACTGATTTCAGATAACACTCTTTCTGTATTTCCGAAAGGCAAATCTAAATCACCGATGTCGCAAACAGAAATTGATGTTAAATCACGATTTTGATAAGGAGAATATGTTTCTATTCCAAATGATTCATTTCGTATCGCAGAAGGACCAAACCTTGTTCCTGGTCGATAGGAAGTTGTCCCATCGAATGGAGCACCAAAAATAACTATTTTTGCGTTGTCATATTCTTCATCACAGGAAATGAATGTTTGTATATTTCTATTCATCTTCTTTTAGCATCTCCTCTACATAGGTCGGCAAATAAAAAGCACCTTTATGAAGCTTTTTATTATAATATTTTGTTTTTATTCCATTTTCATTCAACTTATCTTTGTTAAAGTCATGTATTGGATGATATTTTTTAGATGCAAATCCAAATAACCAATGTCCTGATGGGTAAGTTGGTATGTGCGCTTGATAAACTCTAGCAATATCAAAGGATTGTACAATTCGCTTATGTGCACGTTTCATTGCTGTTGCATCACCTTTATAAAATGGGCTTTCATGCTGGTTTACCATGATTCCATCTGCACGAAGTGCTTTGAAACAGTTTCCATAAAATTCTTTTGTAAACAAACCTTCTCCTGGGCCAAATGGGTCTGTTGAATCTACTATTATTATATCATATTTATTCTCATATCGTCTAATAAATTTTAAGCCATCTTGATAATAAATATTTAGTCTAGGATCATCGAATGAGCAAGCTGTCTGTGGCAGATGCTCTATGCTAAGCTTTACAACCATTTCATCGATTTCTACAAGGTCTATATTTTCAATATCAGAGTATCTACACAATTCTCGGATTACTCCGCCGTCACCAGCGCCAATTACCAGAATATTTTTTGGATTAGGGTGCACTGACATCGGCACATGTGTTATCATTTCATGATAGATAAATTCATCTTTTTCTGTTACCATCATGAATCCATCTAACGTTAAAAATTTACCAAATTCAGGGCTTTCAAAAATATCTATTCGTTGGAATTTACTTTGGAAACTGCATATTTGTCTATCTACTCTAATAGAAAGTTTAACATTTTTTGTATGTTCTTCGCTAAACCAAAATTCCATTAATACTCCCCTTTCAACACCATAATGTTTTCAATTGTCATATCTTCAGGGCCTGTCATTGAGCAACCTTTTTCCTTTGCATATTTAATATAATTAATTATTTCCTCGGTAATACGCTCACCTGGTGCTAAAATAGGAATACCAGGAGGATATGCCATTACAAATTCAGCACAGATAAGCCCTGTTGCTTCAGACATTTTGACACTCCTTTTATCCCCGTAGAATGCCTCTTGAGGTGACATTTCTACTACAGGATTTATATATTCAAGCGGAATTGCTTCATTTCTCTCTTTTTTATAAATTCTTCGAATTTCAGATAATGCTCCAATAAGTCTTTCTATATTTTTATCACTATCACCAACAGAGATATATGCAAGCACATTTCCTATATCTCCAAATTCGATTTGAATATCATATTCATCACGTAAAAGATCATAAACTTCAATACCAGCAAGTCCTAAATCTAGCGTATTAATTGACAGTTTCGTGCTATCAAAATCAAATACTGTATCTCCGTTTATAAGTTCTTTTGAATACGCATAATAATCACCTATCTCTGCAATTTCAGAACGGGCATAATCTGAAAGCTCTGTAACTCTTGCAAAGATTTCTTTTCCGTGAAGTGCAAGATTTCTTCTGGATATATCAAGGCTAGACAGTAGCAAGTATGAGCCACTTGTAGTTTGCGTAAGGTTGATTATTTGGCGTACATATCCCTCGTTTATATTTTCATTGCATAACAAAAAAGAGCTTTGAGTTAGCGAGCCACCAGATTTATGCATACTAATAGATGACATATCTGCCCCCGCTTCCATTGCTGACACTGGCATATTTTCTCCAAAATAAAAGTGTGTACCATGTGCCTCATCAGCTAAAACTTTCATGCCCGCATCATGTGCAACACGAACAATTTCTCTTAAATTCGAGCATATACCGTAATATGTCGGATTATTTACTAAAATTGCTTTAGCTTCTGGATTTTCTTCAATCGCTTTCTTAACATCATGAATAGACATACCAAGTGATATGCCAAGGCGTTTGTTTGTTTGCGGATTTATATAAACAGGTATTGCCCCACATAGGATAAGCGAATTTATAACACTTCTGTGCACATTTCGTGGCAATATAATTTTATCTCCTCGTTTTACAACAGATAAAATCATAGCTTGTACAGAAGATGTCGTTCCTCCTACCATAAAAAATGCATAGGCAGCACCAAAGGCTTTTGCAGCTATTTTTTCAGCTTCATGAATAACACTAACAGGATGACATAGATTATCAAGAGGTTTCATTGAATTTACATCTACTGTCATACATTTCTCGCCTAAAAACTTTGTAAGTTCTGGATTTCCTTTTCCTCTTTTATGTCCCGGGACATCAAACGGAACCATTCTCATTGATTTAAACTCTTGTAGCGCTTCATATATAGGAGCTTTTTTTTGAATATTCAAATCTTCTTCTCCTTTAAAATACATTTTTACCGCTGAATATTTCAATCATCTCACGTCTGATATTATTAGTAATCTCAAGTCGTTTGCGAGGTGGTATTTCATATACATCAGCATTAAATAAATAGTTTTGAAGATCTACATCTTTAATAAGCATTTTTGTATGGAAAATGTTTGAATTATAAACATTTATATCAACAGCATCATATTTATCTAATGTAACAGGATCTATGAAGTGTTGAATGCTTGTAATATTATTATCTATAAATAGCTTTTTACCTTCGACATTTCGTGTGAATCCACGAACTTTATAATCAAGTGTTATAATATCAGAATCAAAACTTTCTAGCAAAAAGTCTAATGTTGAAAGTGGTGAAATTTCCCCACATGTAGCAACATCTATATCTACACGAAAAGTTGCAATGCTTGTGTCAGGATGATATTCAGGGTATGTATGTACCGTTACATGGCTTTTATCAAGATGTGCTACTACAGTTTCACCCATTCGATTTGACATCATGCTGCTTTCTGCAATCAAAAAAGTAACACTTGCCCCTTGTGGCTCGTAATCTTGTTTGGATACATTTAGAACTGTTGCACCAATCATCTCAGTTAATTTATATAAAATATTAGTTAAACGCTCTGAATTGTATTGATCATCAATATAAGCTATATAATCTCTCTGCTCACGCTCTGTTTTTGCATAACAAATATCATAAATATTAAAGCTTAAAGATTTTGTAAGATTGTTAAATCCATAAAGTTGTAGTTTTGCAGACATAACAGGTATCCCCTCCCAAAAAATAAGATGTATTATGGCGCATTTCACCACAATACATCTTATATAAACGTCAAAAAGTCGAGTGCATTTAATCACGATAATTAATACCGCATTTATTTTGTCACATTGTTCAGAGTCTATACAGCAAATGTCCGCCTTTACTACTCTTATTGACCGTTTCACAAGCTTGTGGTTAATAATACCCCACTTATAAAATTTGCGTAAAAAACGCTATCAATAATATGGAATTTCCATGTTTCGGCAGTTGACCTGGCTGTCCGTTGCCATAGCCTATGAAATAAATCAAAGGATAAGCTCATTTCTGAGCGGTCAAAAAAGTTCTTTTATTAAACTCCACACTAAATATAACATTTGCATACAATTTTGTCAATAGATGCACTATGTTTAATTTGTTTAGCTGTATGTTATTTTTCTAAATCTATGTTTATTTCATTAGAATTTCTAGATTTTTCAAATTTTTCTTTAATAAAGCATATTAAATCAGCTGTTGCATTAGGTTTTGAAATTTTGTCTATGCTGTCATTAATATTTTTAAGTCTATGTGGATTTTCAAACATTTGGAATAATGCTTCGTCTAATGGATAAGTTTTAGACACCTTTGATGCAAGCCCATTATTCACCAAAAACTCTACATTTCGCTCTTCCTGTCCTGGTATTGGGTCTACTAAAATTAACGGCAAACGTTTTGCAAGTGCTTCTGAAACTGTAAGCCCACCTGGTTTTGTAACAATGCAATCAGCTGCATCCATTAATACATCAACATAATTTACAAATCCTAATATATTAATCTTGCATTTCCCGCTATATTCAGCTTTATACTTAGTTAATTTGTTAAACTGTTTTTCATTATTTCCACAAACAGCAACAATCTGAAATTCAAATCCTGTTCTATCAATAGCTTTGACAATTCTTTTACCATTGCTATATCCCATGCTACCACCCATAACTAAAATAACAGGTATTTCAGCATCTAATCCTAATTGCTCTCTTGCATCTTTCTTAGATATACCCTTATTAAATTTCGGATTAATAGGAATACCAAAAGGCAGCTGTCTTGTTTTTTCTATTCCTTTTTTCTCAGCTCTTAATGTAAGCAATTCAGATGCTGTAACAATATAATCAAGTTCTTTAACTTCTTCCCAAAACGGATGAATTGTAAAGTCTGTAATAATTCCTACAGTTAGAGCTTTAATGAGATTTTCTTTAATCATAACTTCCATAAGTTGTGCAGAAAACACATGAGTACATACTATTGCATCTGGTTCAAAATCATCGATTACTTTTTGAAATTTTGTTATACCAAATGTATTTATATGATTTATAATATTCAATTTTTCTAATAATAAATCATCTTTATCTTTCTTTTCTAACGATTTGTAAAATAAGCTATAAGCTTTAGGTGCATACTTAGTAGATAACAGATATCCTTTTGATATAGTATCATAAACTAATTTACTAATATATTCATATATATCAACAATTTGTACAGTATCTCCTTTTGCTTCAAACATATCTCCTACGGCTTTTGCTGTTGCATGATGTCCAAAACCAGCTGTTACGCTTAATATCATAACTTTCAAAATACCACTTCCTAAGCTTTTTTATTTTCTTTTATCATAATGGTATTTTATAGCATTTAACATTTTTTAGCAAGCGTTTTTTAGCTTTCTTCTTTTAAATTTTGTAAATATTTTTCTATTACAGTTTTTTCCATAGTCTTTCTCATTTCGCTTCCAATTGGATGAACTATATCACGATAAGTCCCATCTGTTAGCTTGCGTGAAGGCATAGCTAAAAATAACTTGTCATCTCCTGCTATTATTTTTATATCATGAACAGCAAGTTCATTGTCTAAAGTCACTGAAACCAATGCCCTTAGCCTGCTTTCATTGGTCATTAATCTAAATTTGACATCTGTAATCTGCATATTTGCTGTCTCCTTAAATAAATATTTATTTTTTTCAAATTTACTATTTATATTTTTATCAAAATATCATATAATAATACATAAGTTTAAAAATTTTCGGAGGAAAACAATGGAATATTCCAATTTTAATAAATTAATCTCTTTAAATAAAACAATTCATCTAATCGGCATCGGTGGAGTTTCTATGTCTGCTTTAGCGAAATTATTAAAGCATTTAGGCGCTGATGTTCAAGGTTCTGATAGAGTTAAATCACAGGCTACTATTGACCTTGAAAACCGTGGTATTCGTGTGATTTATAAACATGAAGCTGATAATGTTAATGATACAAATCTAATCATTCGTACTTCTGCAATTCATGATGATAATGCAGAAATCATTCGAGCAAGAGAACTTAATATACCAATTTTAGAACGTGCTGAAGCTTGGGGACTTATCATGGAGGATTACAAAAATGTAATTTGTCTATCTGGTACTCATGGCAAGACTACAACAACTTCTATGATGGGTCATATTCTGATGGCTGCAAGTGTAGACCCTACTATTATGGTAGGTAGTGATTTGCCATCTATTGATGGTACTATAAGAATTGGTGCTAAATCTTATTTTGTCGCTGAATCTTGTGAATATTGCAACTCATTTTTAAATTTCAAGCCTACATCAGCTGTAGTTTTAAATGTTGAAGAAGATCATTTGGATTTTTTCAAGGGAATTGATGATATTATTGAAACTTTTAATAATTTTTTAAAATTATTGCCATCTAATGGTATTGCTGCTATTAACGGCGATGATGAAAATGCTCTTAAGTGCCTTGAAAATGTCACAGCTAATGTATTAACTTTTGGCTTAAACGAAAAAAATGATGTAAAAGCTTGCAATATTGTTTCAAATAACGGTTATTTTACATTTGATGTTTATTACAAAAATGATTTTTACACTACAATTACTTTATCTGTGCCAGGGATTCATAACGTTCTTAATGCATTATCTTGTGTTGCTGTTTCAATTCATTTAGCAATTGATAAAGCTGCTATTGCTAAAGGTTTGCTTGACTTTTCAGGCTCATCAAGACGTTTTCAAAAAATCGGCTCTTTCAATGATGCTTTAGTTGTTGACGATTATGCTCATCATCCAACAGAAATGATAGTTACTTTAAAAGCTGCTTCTCAAATGAATTTCAAACGTGTTATTGGGATTTTCCAGCCTCACACATATACAAGAACTCAAGCCTTATGGGCTGATTTTGTGTCTGCACTAAAGCTTTGTGACAAAGTAATTATAGCTGATATTTATGCTGCTCGTGAAATTAATACCATTGGAATAAGTTCTGAAAACTTTGTAAACGAGCTTAATAATGCAATATATATTCCTGATTTTGACAAAATATGCTCCTACCTAACAAACGAGGCAGGAGCTGGAGATTTGATTATAACTATGGGTGCTGGCGATATTAATAAAGTCGCTTATAGCTTATGTGAAATGGCTTAATTTGCGCTTAGTTTCACTACCACAAGTTCTGGTCTGTTGAATACTCTAATCGGAGCAAGGCTGTTTCCTAGCCCCTTGCTGGCTATCATGGTTGTGCCATCTTCATCAAATCTTCCTGCATCATATTTAGGCAAAAAGCCCTGATTTGGGGCGATTATCCCTCCTATGAATGGCAATCGTACTTGACCTCCATGTGCATGTCCTGAAAATACTAAATCCATGTTGTATGATTTATATATTTCTATATTTTCAGGTCTATGAGCCAGTAAAATATTTAGATTTTGGCTTTCACTATATTCCGTCAATATCTCTAATGATTTATTTTGCGTTAACATATCGGGGTCTTCTATTCCTATTAGATTTATGCTTTGCTCATTTTTTGTAATCTGTACAGCTTGATCTTGAAGAATATTCACATTGTTATTTACAAGCAAGTCAACTGTTTCAGAATTATTATCACTCCACGCTTCGTGATTACCACTTACATAATAAATTGGTGCAATTTCTTTAGCTTTATCAAGAAATAATTGCACAGGTTGCAAATCAAATCTTCTTCTGTCTATCACATCTCCAGTGATAACAATAATATCAGGTGATAATTTTTCTATTTCATGAACTAAATATGATTGATTATATACAAAGTTCTTATTGTGTAAATCTGAAACTTGTACAATTGTAAACCCATCAAATTCTTGTGAAATTTTCATATTTTGATAACTATATTCACTTATTACAATATGATTATTTTGCCAAACCACAAACCCTATAGCCAGTGTCAGCAAAATGGAGTATTTTTTAAATTTCTTCTTCATTTATTACCTCAATTAATTCTCTTAACTTGCTATTGTCACTTATTTAATGTATCATATATTTAAAAATAAATCTAGAAGGAATTAAAAAAAATGAATCTTTGTAATATAATTGAAATTCGAGAAATTTTATCTCGTCATGGATTTCACTTTTCAAAATCTCTTGGCCAAAATTTTTTAACAGCAAATTGGGTGCCAGAAGGCATTGCAGAGCAATGTGGCGTTGATAAAAATAGTGGTGTAGTTGAGATTGGCCCTGGTATGGGGTGTCTAACAAATGAACTTTCTAAACTTGCACATCATGTTGTGGCTATCGAGCTAGATACTTCCCTATTCCCTGTTTTAGAAGAAACTCTTGCTCCATGTTCGAACGTTAAGGTAATTCAAGGGGATGTACTTAAAGTTAATTTGCCTGAAATTTGTAAAGAAAATTTCGAAAACATGGATATTCATGCATGTGCTAATCTTCCTTATTACATAACAACGCCTGCAATTGCAGCTTTAATTGATAGCAAGTGCTTTAAAAGTATTACAGTTATGGTACAAAAAGAGGTTGCAAAGCGAATTTGTGCTAAAGTTTCAACTAAGGATTATGGTGCTTTTTCTCTTTACTGTAACTATCACACTAAACCAGAGATAATTCTTGATGTGCCAGCCGGATGTTTTGTACCTATGCCTAAGGTAGATTCTGCTGTAGTTCGTATGGAAGTATTAGATAATCCACCAGTTGATACTAATGACAGTAAACTGTTATTTGCACTTATTAGAAGTGCTTTTAATCAACGTAGAAAAAACATCGCAAACTCACTTTCAGGCGCTTTATCACCTAAATTTGATAAGGCTACCATCATTAAAACACTTACAGACAACGGATATGATACCAATTTGCGTGGAGAAAATTTATCTCTTGAAGATTATGCTAAAATTGCAAATTTATTTACTTAATAGACAAAAGGGATTGAAACACTATGTGGCTCAATCCCTTAATTATTGAATTAGAAATTAAAAAGGTGTAACAAAATTTGTTACACCTTTAAAATCACTTAGTTTATCTTCTGAAACAATCACTGCAATATACTGGACGGTCATTGCGAGGCTCAAAAGGAACTTTACAGTCTGTACCACATTCAGCACAAACAGCGTCATACATTTGACGAGTGCCACCGTTGCCACGAGTGTTGCCTTTTCTAGCATCACGGCAAGGTTTGCAACGTTGTGGTTCGTTAGTAAAACCTTTTTCAGCGAAAAATTCTTGTTCATTAGCGGAGAAAGTGAATTCTTGTCCGCAGTCTTTGCAGACGATAGTTTTGTCGTTATACATGGAGTACCTCTTAGAAAAATAATACGGTGACATTCAAAGATGTCTTCCGTTCATTTATTATTATATATCATATATTTAGTAAAGTCAAGTTAAAATAAAATAATTATTTATAAATTTACAACATAATTTAACATTTTTTTCTTTTAATTATCCACTTTTTGTTTCATGTGTCAAATTTGGTTTATGGATTTAAGCATTATTGCTATTTTTGCACAATTTTTTATGTAAAGACATATTAATATTTATTCGAATATTTTTATAATTATGAATTAGTTTGTGAAATATTAATACTTTTCCTCTGATTTATTGCTTTTTCTTGTAATTTTAGATATAATGTTCATATAGATATTTTTATATTAGTAGAGGATAATTTTATGGATATTAATATTTACATTACTTGCGGATTTATAATTTTCTTTGTTTTCAATCTCATAGTTCTTGATTATTCTTTATTTATCTTAAATAATTTAGTAAATAAACCATTAATTAGGATTTCTATTGCGATCATTAATTCTATTTTTCTTATCACTAACTTCTTTTTAAAACCACCTCTATATATCACATTTTCGCTTATTCCAATACTAATTTTTTTAGAATTTTTATTTTTTTCAAAAGCTTCAGCTAGAAAATGTATTTTAGGTAGTGCTGTATTTAGTTTTCACATTTCTACTTTTTCGCTTCTTGCAAAAGTAGCAGTATCTTTTTATTTTAATATCCCTTTGCAGAGTATTTATTCAAATGATTCCATATATGCTCTATCTATTTGTATAGCTTTTTCACTTTTAACGCTTTTATTTCTTTTAGGCAAGAGTTTAATTCCTACAAGTAATATTATTAATTTATCTGACTCTAATCTTCATTGTGATATTATTTCAGCTGGAACTTTATTTCTGTTATATTATGTTATAGCTGATACTTATATTTTTGCCAATAATGAATATTATAATGAAATTTTAATTAT
>CAYJKB010000025.1:0-30573 GCA_964370625.1 uncultured Oscillospiraceae bacterium
ATTTTTTGATGGATTATCTTATTTTATTATCTGTTTGCAAATTATGTGGTATGATAACAAGTCGTAAAAGAATTATTTTAGCATCACTTTTTGGTGCTATTTACAGTATATTTATGTTTTTTGAACCTCTATTTTTTGCATATACACTTCCCTTTTATATATTAAGTGGTGTTATTATAATATTAATCGCTTTTGGCTTATATCAAAGAGAAAATTTACTAAGATTATTTATTGCATTTTTCAGTGTTTCAGCATGTTTTTCAGGATTTATAATGGCATTATATTTTATGTTTGGTGGAATGATGGTAAGAAATGGGGTTTATTATATGGATATTGATTTTGGCCAAATTTTATGTGCAGCAATTTTATGTTATGGCGTTTGTTCTTTTGTGTTCAGCAAATATTTCAAACATGATATATCACAAACAAATGAATATGATGAAATCGAAATTTTTTTAGGCGATAGACAAATTAAAATCAAAGCTCTAATTGATACTGGCAATGACCTTAAAGATAATTTAACAAATTTGCCTGTTATTATTATTGAAAAAAACATAGCTGCAATTTTATTTTCGCATAACTTGCTTCAAGTAATTTTCGATTTACATAGACGCCCTGCCTGTGAAGTTTTTGAAGATTTGCATGGTACAAAATATGGTAAATATTTTAGGCTTATCACTTATAATGCCTTAGGCTTAGAAAATGCAATTCTACTTGCTTTTAAACCTGATAAAATATTGCGAAACAATAAATCATATGATGCAGTTGTTGCAATTAGTCCTAATCGTGTGACAAAGGGTATTTATTCTGCATTAATTGGAGTATAGGAAGGAAATTTTTATGCATATTAAAATAATGAACAAATTCACCAGCATATTATATCATCTGGGTATTATTATTCCTGATAATATTATGTATATAGGAGGTTCTGAAACATTGCCAGCACCTCTTACTTCTGAGGAGGAAGGTCGTTTGCTAAATCTTTATGAAAACGGAGATAAAAGTATTAGAAACATATTAATCGAACATAATTTAAGGCTTGTTGTTTATATTGCAAAACGTTTTGAAAATACAGGAATTAATATTGAAGATTTAATTTCTATTGGTACAATCGGTTTGATTAAAGGAATTAATACATATAGCACATCAAAAAATACAAAACTTGCAACATATGCTTCAAGGTGTATTGAAAATGAAATTTTAATGCATCTTAGAAAAGTATCAGGCCAAAAAACAGAAATTTCATTTGATGAACCACTAAATACAGATAGAGATGGAAACGAACTTTTATTATCTGATATATTGGGAAATGGAGAAGATACTATCCTTAAAAGTATTGAAGATAGTGTTGATATTGAACTGCTTAAAAAAGCTGTAAACAGGTTAGCTCCACGTGAGAAAACGATAATTTCAATGCGTTTTGGTTTATATGGAATGGAAGAAAAAACACAAAAAGAAATCGCAGATTTGCTAGGCATTTCACAATCTTATATATCAAGACTTGAAAAAAGAATTATTAAACGCATGGCAAAAGATATTAAAAAATGGACTTGATATAGCATAAATATTATGAGAAATTTGTAGAACTTACGCAAAAAATAAAAAATATATGTTCGTAAAATCAGAATTAAATTTAAAACTTAGGCAATACTCCTACTATAGAAATTTATAGTTAGGAGGGAATTTTTTGATAGGCAAAGTAGTAATTAGCAATGTTAATACTTCAAAACTTAAAGTGCTGAAAAATGCCGAAACTATGGAGCTTTTAAAACTTGCAAGAACTGGTGATAGCAATGCAAGACAAGAGCTTATAAGTGGCAATTTGCGTTTAGTTTTAAGTCTTATTAAACGTTTTGGAGGACGCCAAGAACCTGTAGATGATTTATTTCAAGTGGGATGTATTGGGCTTATTAAATCTATTGACAACTTTGATATTACTATGGATGTCCGTTTTTCAACTTATGCTGTACCTATGATTATAGGTGAAATCAGACGATATTTGCGAGATAATAGTACAATTCGTGTATCTCGTTCTATGCGTGACACAGCTTATCGTGCATTATCTGCTAAAGAAGAATTTATAAATAAAAATCAGCGAGAACCTACAATAACTGAGCTTGCGAAAGTTTTAGAACTACCTTCTGAAGATGTTGTTTTTGCACTTGATGCTATAATGGAACCTATTTCACTTTTTGAGCCTGTGTTTTCAGAGGGTGGTGATAGTATTTGTGTTATGGATCAAGTGGGTGATATTAAAAACACTGACGAGAAATGGGTTGAAAAAATTGCTATAGGTCAAGCTATAGAAAAACTAACTAATAGAGAACAACACATTTTATCTCTAAGGTTTTACGAAGGGCGAACTCAAATGGAGGTTGCAACTGAAATTGGTATTAGTCAAGCGCAGGTATCAAGATTAGAGAAAAATGCACTTGCAAGAATTAAAAAGGATTTATATTCGTTGTAATTTTATATTTTAGGGTAGGGTTTAAAAATAACTCTACCTTACGATTTTGCAGAGAGAAATTATAGAAATTTTGGTAATTTATAATTGCATTTTATGCTTAGCTTATGTATAATAAGATTAGATAATTGCGATTATAAGGAGATATTTTTATGAAAATAAAAAAAATATTATGCGGTTTTTTGGCATCTATGCTTGTATTTTCACAAGGTTTGCAGATAACTTCTAGTGCTATATATAGTGGGCATTCTGTTTATGCTACGGAAACAATAAATATCGAAGATGCTATAGTAACTATTGAAAATAACAATACAGCAATAGCCGATGGAAATGCTTTAGCTGGAGATGAACTTACTGCTAGTGTGTATGTTGGAGATAATTCTATTGATTTGGACAGTAATTATTCTGTTAAATATACATGGACAAATACAGCAAATGAAGAACTTGGAACTGGCAATATCTATACAGTAAAATCTGGTGATGCAACTGCTGGTAGCGAGAACTCAATTACAGTTACAGCTAATATTTCAGCTATTTCTGGTAGTGCTGCTGCTGAAAAAAAAGCGTCTATTACAATTCCCGATGCATCTATTGTAGATTTAACTCCCGTAATTGTAACTTATACGCTTCATGAAGATAAAGATGAAGATGGAAGAATTGGTGTTGGGGATATTCTTAAAATTTCCCATGATTTAAACGGTGTCCAAAAAAGTAATGGTGAACCATTACTTGAAGAAACTGAATATACTTATCAATATAAATGGGTAAACGGTAGTGATCAAATTGTTATAGCTCCATCTGGTGAAGATGCAACGCTTTACACTGTTAAAGCTTCAGATGCTGGAAAAATAATCAAAGCTAGAATTGAATTTTCACCTGTTGATGGAAGTGGAATTGAATTAACTGCTGACACTTCTAAAGAAGGAGTTTCCATAAACACTAATACTCAATCAATTACAATCGATAACAGCCTTCAAATCCCGAAACATTTAAGTGGGACACTTTCCTTTATACAAGCACCTAATGCTGATGGAATTTTTCATGCTGGTGAAACACTTAATGTTGAACCAAAATTTTCAAGCTCCATAGTACCTGTATATAAAGAGGATTATATCTATGAATGGACAGCAAATGGCGAAGTTATTACTGGTGTATCTAATGTTTCATATCAGATTCGTGAAGCTGATAGAGGAAAAACAATTCGAGCTGCTATAGTTGCTATGAATGATGAATATACGGGCAGAATTGGTAACGAGGGAAATGGTATCACTGTAAAACCTGCACCTCCTGGAGTGCCAACTGAATTCACTGCTGTTGCCGGAAACAAGTTAGTTAATTTAAGTTGGGTAAAGCCTGAGGATGACGGTGGCGCTGATGTTACATATGTTGTCACTTATATCCAATCTGGTAGTGTTACTAAAGAAGTTAGTACTGATAAAACTTTGCTTTCTGTTGGAAGCCTTACAAATGCAAAAGAATATACTTTTTATCTTCAAGCTGAAAATTCTGAGGGAAAAAGCGAAACTGTTCAGCTAACAGCGACACCCGATACTACATATAATATTACTTTAAGCTATAAAGATGCTGACGGTAAAGCACAAAAAATAACAGCTACTACTAATGCTGAGAAAACGCTTGAACCTGAATATTTAGTAGAGCCAATTGAAATCGATGGATTTAGATTTGATGGTTGGTATACAACTGCTACAGGTGGCACTGAAGTCGATGAAGACCATAAATTTTCAGCGAATACTACAATTTATGCAATTTGGAAAAGTGAAGCTTTAGACGAAGTTGAATACGATATTGATGATGATATTTTAACTGCTGAAATTATTCCAGAAGATGATACGAGTGGCAGTGTTACTACTAACAAAGTTGATGATAAAGAATTTGAAGCTGCTTTACAACTTGCAGAAGATGAAAAAGCTAGTAATGATGATGTTGATGAGGCTATAGTTAAAATTGATGCTGATATGTCAAGCAAAGCTGATACAGTTAGAATTGAACTTGAACGAGAATCACTTACACTTTATAGCAAAAGTAAGGTTGATGATTTACTTCTTGAAAATGATTTAGCTAATATCCATTTAGATAAAACAACTGTTACAACTCTTCTATCTCTACAAACTAAAATCAAAGGTTATAAAGAAACTGATGAACTAACTTTTGAAATCAAGAAAGTAGATGTTGAAGATTTAACTCAAGAACAGGAACATGTTATCGGTGATAGACCTGTTTATTCACTGAAGGTATTTTCTGGAAATGATGACGACGATGTAATAACTGATTTTTCTGGCAAAACAATTACTGTTGTTTTCCATTATGAATTAGACGGTGATGAAGAAGCTGAAGACATCCTTGTAACTTATGTTGATGAAGATGGTGAAATCGAAGAATTTGATACTGATGTTGATGAAAAAGAAGACACCGTTACAGCTGAGGTTGATCATTTTTCTATTTTCTTTCTAGATAATATTGCTCAAACTACTAGCGATACATCTGATTGGAAAAACCCATTTTTAGATGTATTTAATAGTGACTGGTTCTATGAGCAAGTAAAATATGTTAATCAAAATGGTTTATTCGATGGAACTTCTTATAATTCTTTCTCTCCTAATAGTAAAATGACACGTGCAATGGTAGTTACTGTACTGTGGAGACTTGATAGCGAGCCTTACGTTGCAACGACTACTATGTTTAATGATGTAAAATCGCTTGATTGGTATGCAACCGCTGTTTCTTGGTCTGTTAAAGAAGGAATTGCATCAGGGACTAGCCGAAATGCATTCACTCCAAATGGAGATATTACACGTGAACAACTTGTAACTATGCTTTATAGATATGCAGGCGGGCCTACTTATTCATCAGATGAGTATAACCCAAAAGATTTAGATGATATTTCATCTTGGGCAGATATTCCTATGCAATGGGCAATTTCAAAAGGAATTTTAACTGGTTACAGTGATGGGACTGTTAAACCACAAGCAACAGCTACTCGTGCAGAAGTTGCAACTATCCTTATGAGATTTGATATGAAATATTAATTCATCAAATTACACAATAAACCTTACTGTATCCGTATGTTTACAGTAAGGTTTTTACATTGTATTGAATATATTTATTTGGTATAATTAGATGTTAATATAAAATAAATAAAAAGAGGTAAAGAAATGAAGAAATTTTTAAAAAGCTTAACACTCCTAGCATTAGTATTCACTATGATTATGTCTATGGCTGGATGTTCACTATTCGGTGGATTTGATGCTCAAACATTCATCACTGGCGAAATCGAATCAAATTATTTAAACATACACTCTGATGAATATCTTGCAACTCTAGCAGATGCTTATACTATTGAAGAACTTGAAGCATACTACAATGATAATATGTCTATGATTGGTGAATATTTCTTAATTTATTTAGGTGCTGATACTACTTCTGTTGCTCCTGAAACTCTAGAAAGAGCTACTACACTTTTCAAAAACATCTATTCAAATACAAAATTTGAAGTTTCTGAAGCTGTAAATACTGACACTGGTTATTCAGTAGACGTTACTATTTATCCAATTGATGTTATTGTTAATACAATTACAGATGCATATTTCACAGATCTATCTGATAGAATGCTTGCTGATTCTGCTGTAATTGATATGACTGATGAACAACTAAACGAATACTTAATCAATGATTTACTTACAACTCTTGAAACAGCTTTAACTACAGTAGGCCATTTAGAGCCTCAAACATTTACTATGGTAATCACTGAAAAAGCTGAATACTATGAAGCAGATGAAAATACTTGGATTGAAATTGATGCTGCAATTCTTCCTTTAGAATAATAATTTAATTTTTTATAGCGTGGCTTTAAAGTCACGCTATTTTTTTATTTAAGCTCAATATATCCATCATAAAATATTATACTTGTAAAAAAAAGTTCACTATCACACAGAATTTCATTAACTTTATTACCTAATTCTTCAAATAATATAGGACTTAATAAATCATCAGGAAATGAAATATCATTAAATAGCACTTTACTTGGCGAAAAAATTAACAGCCCTGCATCAGGGTCTATATTTACATTAAAATTAACGTTTGTATCAAATTCATCAGGTAAACTTAATATTAATGCTGTAATAGCAAATGGAACATCATTCCATAGTGTTTTTACATATGAAATAAGTTTATCTTTTTTAATTTCACCCATCACACTAATAGTATCATCTGCAAATATCTTCATCTCAATATCTTCAATCGGAAAGGTATTTGGAATACTTTGCGATATAAGTTTGCTTATTTGCTCATCTGTTATCACTATTTTTTTATTAGAAACATTAGTATTTTCATATTCTTTTAGTGTTACTGACTGTGTTTCTTGTTCTACAACCTTATTGTTTAAATATGGATTATGGTATGGTATCGGTTCATACATAAATATTTTTGCTATTAATATAATTGACACCATGAGAGACAGCGCTAAAATCAATGTATATATTGATTTTCTTAATTTTTCCATAAGGAAATCACCTACCTATTATCATTCTTTTTAGATAATATGTAGGTGATTTTAATTTAATTACTATTTTTTATTTTTTCTGCTATAGACTCTTGTTTTTCTGCTGGCTTATCATCTACTACAAGTTCTTTAAATGATGTAGCAAGTCCTGCAAGGCTTTGAATTTCTGATGGAATAATTATTTTAGTAGCTTTACCATCAGCAGCTTTTGCAAATGCTTCTAAAGCTTTGATTTTAATAATTTGCTCTGTAGGATTTGCCGTGTTTAGCATTTCGATAGAATCTGCTAAAGCTTTTTGCACAGTTAGAAGTGCTGTTGCTTCCCCTTCAGCCTCTTTAATTTTAGATAATCTAATCGCTTCTGCACGAAGAACAGTTGCTTCTTTTTCACCTTCAGCTACAAGGATAGAAGATTGTTTTCTACCTTCTGCCATAAGAATAGATTCTCGACGTTCACGTTCAGCTTTCATTTGTTTTTCCATTGCTTCTTGAATAGCATGTGGAGGAATAATATTTTTAAGTTCAACACGATTTACTTTAATGCCCCATGCATCAGTTGCTTCGTCTAGAATTGCACGCATTTTTGTATTAATAATATCACGTGAAGTTAGCGTTTGGTCAAGCTCTAAATCACCAATGATGTTACGAAGTGTTGTTGCTGTTAAATTTTCAATGGCAGCAATCGGATTTTCAATTCCATAAGTATATAGTTTTGGGTCTGTAACTTGGAAATACACAACTGTATCAATTTGCATTGTTACATTATCTTTTGTGATAACTGGTTGTGGTGGAAAATCTACAACTTGCTCTTTCAATGTGATTTTTCTTGAAATTTTTTCAAATAATGGAATTTTAAAGTGTAGACCTGTATTCCACGTCATATGATATGTGCCTAAGCGTTCTATAACATATGCTTTTGCCTGTGGAACAATTACGATATTAAGCGAAACAATTATTACTATAAAAAGAATTAATCCTCCAATAATATATTCCATACCTTAAACCCTCTCATTTCTTATTTATTTGTATTTGCAATAGATAATTCAACTACAGCACGGACACCTTCGATTAAATTTACTTTAACCATAGAATTTTTAGGTATTCTTGTGCCATCTGCTGATTTTGCAGACCATATTTGATGCATTACTTTGATTTGTCCTGTTTCACTTACAGGATCAATATCTTCTAAAACAACTGCGATTTCCCCTATAATCCTATCAGCATTTGTATTAGTAGCTTTTCCTCTTTTAAGAAATTTTCTCGTTACAGGCATTGCAAAGTATAAGAGAATACCCGAAAGTATAGCAAATACAGCAATTTGGATTGATAACGACACTCCTGCATAAGCAACTAACATTGTAAAGAAAGATGCTACAGCAAACCATATAGATACAAGTTGCATGGTGAATGCTTCTGCTAGTATGAAAATCACTATACCTGCAAGCCAAAGATATACTAAGTGCATATGCTCACCTCCATTTGTTTTATATTATCACAAATTATGGGTTTTTTCAACATATCTAAAGTTAAATATTAATTAACAATCTTTTCCTTTTTATCTATTATACACAATAGTTTATAAAAAATATAACCTATGCACATACCTATGAAGTTCAAAAATATATCATCAACATCAAATGCTCCAAGAAGTGTTACATATTGAAATGTTTCAACTCCAAATATAAAAAGCAATGATATAAATGCTGTTTTTATAAACCATCTAAGGCGATAAAACGCAAGTGGCAATAAAAATCCGAGTGGCACAAACGCAAGCAAATTTGCAATTAAATTTCTAATCGCCCATGCGTTATCAATAAAGCGAAGTTGCACACCTATAGAATAAAAAAGCTGTAAATTCATGTTATCTGTACCTTGTGCTTTTCTTTGCTCGTAAAGTGCAATTCTATCAAGCAAACCATCTATTGAACCATCAAATTTTATCACTACAAAAACTATTAATACTATTATATAACTCCAAAAAATAAAACAAGATAAAATGCCTTTTTTATTTTTCATTTTCTTTTAAAATACTTTCTACTGCAAGCAGTACGCCAAGTTTTCCTGATTCATAAGTAATTCCACCTTGCATAAAACAAGTATACGGTTCTCTCATTGGTGCATCTGCTGAAAGCTCTATAGATGCTCCTTGTACAAATGCCCCAGCTGCCATTATAACTTGTTCGTTATATCCTGGCATATCCCAAGGCTCTGGTGTTACATAAGAATCTACTGGTGCCCCTGATTGGATACCACGGCAAAATGCACAAAGTGGTTCTGGTTTACCAAAGTTTATCGCTTGAATTATATCATATCGTGTTTCCGTCCAAGATGGTGAAACATTATATCCCACAAGTTCCATAATTCTAGCACAAAATACAGCTGTTTTAAGTGCTTGAGCAGTTACATGAGGTGCTGTGAAAATCCCTTGAAAAAGCAGACGATTTTGACCTAGTGTAGGCCCACATTCTCCACCAATTCCAGGTGCTGTAAGTGCTTCGGCAGCTCTATCTACAAGATATTTTTTACCCGCAATATATGCTCCTGTTGGTGCAAGCCCACCCCCTGGATTTTTGATAAGCGACCCTGCGATAAGGTCTGCCCCTACCTGTGTTGGCTCTGCTGTTTCGCAAAATTCTCCATAACAGTTATCAACTAGAATTACAGTTTCACTACTTTCTGATTTCACTACTTTGCAAATTTCTTCAATTTGTGCACAAGAAAGTGATTGACGAACTGCATATCCTTTTGAACGTTGCACAAACACTAACGCTGGTTTTACTTCACGTACTTTTTCTGTTATGGCTAAAATATCTGGTGCTCCGTCATGTGTCATATCAACCTGTGCATAATTTATACCATAATATTTAAGGCTTCCAAATTCACCATTTATTGTGTTCATCAGTGTATCATAAGGTGCACCTGTTACAGATAACATAGTATCATTTGGTTTAAGTGCAGAACGGATAGCACAAGAAAGTGCGTGTGTACCATTTACAAATTGAATACGCACAAGAGCAGCTTCTGCACCAAAAATATCAGCATAAATATTATCTAGCACTTCTCTTCCTTTATCATCATATCCATAACCTGTTGTCCCTGCAAACATTGTATCGGATACTTTATGATTTCTAAAAGCAGATAACACTTTTGCTGTATTAATTTGTGCAATTTCGTCGATAGATTTAAGATAAGGCGAAATATCGCCCTCAGCATTATTGCCAAGGGCGAACGTCTTATCTGATAGATTTAAGTAATTCATCAGATTTCATATACCTCATTTGCTGAAAGTAGTTCAACACCAGCTTTTTGCAGTGTTTCAATTGATTTTTCGATATCTTCTACACGTAAAATAACGTATGCGTCATCTTGTTTTCGTGTTATAAATGCATAAGCATATTCAAGGCTAATTCCTGCATTATTCATTATTTGTAAAATTCCGTTAAGGGCACCTGATTTATCATCCATATGAGCTGCAATTACATTTGTCATAGACACCGTCATATTATTAGCTCTTAGAGCTTCAAGTGCTTTATCCGGATCTGTTACAATTAAGCGAAGAATACCAAAATCCGTAGTATCTGCGATTGAAAATGCTCTAATGCTGACACCAGCATTTGCAATTACAGATGTAATTTCTACAAGTTTTCCTGGTTTATTTTCACAAAAAACTGAAATTTGTTTAATAATCATAAGTTTACCTCCATTTTGATACTTAAAATATATTTGTATCTTAGTATATCATAAATTTTTATAACTTACCATATAGCAATTTTATTTATAATAATTTATAAAGTTATTATAGTATATTTTCCATAAAAACACAAGGTAAAACTAAATTTTTCTGTTATCTTGAACACGTTTAGCTTTTCCTTCGCTACGAGCAATAGTTTTTGGTGCTACAAGCGTAATTTTTGTAGCAATGCCAAGCGTACTTTCGATTTTTGATTTTATCTTATCTTTCAAAGCTTCAACTTTACGAATTTCATCTGAAAAATGCTCATCTGTCATTTCTATAACAATTTCAAGTGTATCTGTATTGTTTTCTCTGTCAACAATCAATAGATAATGTGGTGCTGTATCTCCAACTTCAAGCAGAACGCTTTCAATTTGAGATGGGAATACATTTACCCCACGAATAATAAGCATATCATCTGTTCTTCCTCGTGGTTTTGACATTCTAATCAAAGTACGTCCACATGAACATTCTTCAACATTTAACACAGCAATATCACGAGTTCTATAACGAATTAATGGCAGAGCTTCTTTTGTGATACATGTAAATACAAGTTCACCAGGTGTTCCATAAGGCAGAACTTCTTCTGTGTCAGGGTCAATGATTTCTGGGATAAAATGATCTTCATTTACATGAAGTCCAGCTTGTGCAGAACATTCAAAAGATACACCAGGCCCTATAATTTCAGATAATCCAAACACATCATATGCTTTGATTTTAAGTCTACGTTCAATTTCTGCTCGCATTTCTTCTGTCCAAGGTTCTGCACCAAAACATCCAGCTTTAAGCGATAATTCATCTGGGCTTATTCCCATTTCTTCCATAGTTTCTGCAAGATAAAGTGCATAAGATGGTGTTGCACAAATTACTGTAGGTTTAAAATCTTTAAGAATTTGGATTTGTCTTTGTGTATTACCAACAGATACAGGAATTGTCGTTGAACCTAATTTTTCAGAGCCATAATGTGCTCCAAGTCCACCTGTAAAAAGTCCATAACCATATGAAACATGAATAATATCCTTTGCTGTTGCTCCAAGTCCACCAAATGTACGAGCCATAACTTCTGCCCATACATCAATATCATTTTCAGTATATCCCACAACAGTTTGTTTTCCTGTAGTTCCTGATGAGGCATGAATACGCACAACTTTTTCCATATCCGTTGCAAACAATCCATAAGGATAATTATCTCTTAAATCTTGTTTATATGTAAACGGAAGCTTAGATAAATCATCAACACTTTTGATGTCTTCTGGTTTTATCCCTTTTTCATCAAATTTTTGTCTGTAAGCTGGAACGTTTTCATAAACACGCTTAACTGTTGCAATAAGTCGTTCGCTTTGAATTTTTTTCATCTCATTACGGCTTAGTGTCTCCATTTGTTTGTTATACATATTTTCTACCCCATCTTTTTAGTTATTAAAAATGATACTATTTTACTAGATTTCTACCTTTTTCAAATGCTGTCATATTCATATCAAGCAGCTTAGGTTTAACTGCTTTTTTAAGTGCATTATGCCAATGAGCAATATCTCCACCATAGATTTTAGACATAGCTCCAAGCATAACAACGTTAGTGCAACGAACACTTCCCGCTTCTAAAGCTAATGATAATGCATCAAGTGCATGTACATTAGCACCTGTAGCTTCCATTTTTTCTATAATTTTTTCAGGATAATCAGCTGCACCTGTAATTACAGGCATAGGCCAGATTTTTTGTGTATTTACAACAATATCTCCATTTGGTTTTAGATATTCATGCCAACGAATAGCTTCAAGTTCTTCAAATGATACAATAATATCTGCTTCGCCTTTTGGAATTAGTGAGCTTACAACTTTTTCTCCAGCACGAACATAAGTTACAACGCTTCCTCCACGTTGTGACATACCATGAACTTCAGATACCATAACCTCAAGCCCTTGCTCCATGAAATAATTCCCTAAAATTCTACTTGCAAGGAGCGAGCCTTGACCTCCAACTCCTACGATTAATACGTTTCTAGTCATTTTACTCTCCCCTTTTCTATTTAATGCAATCGAATTTACACATATTTTTACAAAGTCTACAGCCTGTGCAAAGTGGTGAGTCAACAACTGCACCATTTTCTTTAGTGAATGAAATTGCTGGACAACCAATTTTCATACAAACTTTACATTTTTTGCAATCTGAAATGCAAACAGAAGGTTTTTTCTCAACAATTGGAAGAAGTGCACAAGGACGTTGAACAATCACAACAGAAGGCTCATCAGCATT
This sequence comes from uncultured Oscillospiraceae bacterium, assembly GCA_964370625.1. Taxonomy (GTDB): domain Bacteria; phylum Bacillota; class Clostridia; order Oscillospirales; family Butyricicoccaceae; genus CAYJKB01. The sequence continues at coordinate 12,971 of CAYJKB010000025.1, forward strand.
TAATTCTTCAGCAAGCACTTTTTCACATGCCTCTAAATCAAATGGGTCAACAATTTGAATACGTTTTACACCTAAAGCAGAACATAATTCAACAAAATTAATTTGATAAGCTGGTTTGCCTTTAAGTGTAAGACCTGTTGATGGGTTTTGTTGATGCCCTGTCATACCTGTGATTGAGTTATCAAGAATTACAACAGTTGATGCACTGCCATTATATACGATGTTCATAAGACCTGTAACACCTGAATGTAGGAACGTTGAATCCCCAATTACTGCTACAGATTTTTTAGCAAATTCCGAACCACGAACAATGTTCATACCATGAAGTGCTGAAACAGATGCACCCATGTCAATAGTTGTATCCATTGCTGAAAGTGGTGCAAGCGAACCTAGAGTATAACAGCCAATGTCACCAGATACTACAAGCCCCATTTTGCTGAACACATGGAAAATCCCACGGTGAGGACAGCCAGGACATAGCACAGGAGGGCGAGGAGGTGATACTACATCAGTTGTTTCGATAAGTTCTATTTTAATTCCTAAGATTTTTTCACGAATTTGTTCAGCTGTGTATTCTCCACATAGGCTAAATAAATCTTTACCACCTGTTACAGGAATACCCATTTTACGAACTTGTGTTTCGAAAATATCGTCAAGTTCTTCGATGATATAAAGTTTTTTAACTGATTTTGCAAAATCTTCAATAAGTTTTGTTGGCATAGGATATACCATACCAAGTTTTAGATAAGATGCTTTATCACCTAATGCTTCATAAGCATAGTTAAATCCAGTACCTGATGTAATGATACCAATTTCATCATCACCACGAATGATTTGGTTAATTCCTTCTACATTTGCGATTTCATTAATTAATTTTTCTGTACGTTCTTCAACAAAAACGTGACGAACACGTCCATTTGCTGGAAGCATAACATTTTTTCTGAAATCTTTTTTGTATTCTTTTATTTGTACATTTTCTCTGTCCGTTGTTGTAACAAGGCTTTGTGAGTGAGCAATACGAGTAGATGTTCTAACAAATACTGGTGTATCATATTTTTCTGAAATTTCATAAGCTTTTTTAATGTAATCAATACATTCTTGTGAGTTTGAAGGCTCTAGCATTGGTACTTTAGATGCTTTTGCATAATGGCGGCTATCTTGTTCATCTTGTGATGAATGCATTCCCATATCATCAGCCACAGCCATTACAAATCCACCATTTACTCCGATGTAAGAAGCTGTGAATAAAAGGTCTGCCATAACGTTTACGCCAACGTGTTTCATAGCCGTAAATGCTCTTGCACCTACAATAGAAGCACCAAAAGCGCCTTCAGCTGCTACTTTTTCATTAGGTGCCCATTCTGCGTATAGTTCATCATATTCTGCTGCATATTCTGTAATTTCTGTGCTAGGTGTACCAGGGTAACTTGATACAAAGTTTACACCAGCCTCATAAAGTCCTCTTGCTATAGCTTCGTTGCCTAGCATAAGTTTTTTATTCATTTATATATTCTCCCTTAATTATTTTTAAAATTTAATTTATAACACATTGCAAATCATACTTTTATACTATATTTGCAAAGAATTATTCGTTTCTAAGGTCAATTACACGCTTCGCTTTGCCTTCATAACGCTCTAGCGTGCGTGGCTGAACTAAGTTTACTTTAGCGTCAAGCCCTAAAACTGTTTTAAGTGCTGATTTTACTTTTTTATGCAAGTTTTCAAGTTCTGTAAAGCTTTCCAGCACAGAACCGTCGATAAGTTCAACATCAATAGTAAGGCTATCCATAAAACCATCTCTGCGAACTACAAGCTGATAATGAGGACCAATTTGTTCCATACCAACAAGAACACTTTCAATTTGAGATGGAAATACATTAACACCTTTGATAATCAGCATATCATCACTTCTTCCACGTATTTTTTCAATACGTGCATGTGTTCTTCCACATTTACATGGTTCATATACAACCCTTGTGATATCACGTGTTCTATATCTTAAAATTGGAAGTGCTTCTTTAGATAGTGATGTAATTACAAGTTCGCCGATTTCCCCCTCTGGCAATACTTCTCCAGTTTCAGAATTTATAACTTCTGCGATGAAATGATCTTCTGCAATATGCATACCCAATCTATACTGACATTCCCCAGCTACACCAGGGCCTATAAGTTCACTCATGCCATAGTTATCTGTAACAAAGAGTCCAAAGTTTTTTTCAATTTCGGCACGCATTTGTTCTGTACATGCTTCTGCACCTAACAGACCGTATTTTAAAGATAATTTATCTTTAATCTCTTTTTCACGTGCTACTTCACTTAAATACACAGCATAAGATGGAGTTGCAATAAGTGACGTTACTCCAAAATCTTCCATCAGCATAAGTTGTTTTTCTGTATTACCACTAGACATAGGAACTACAGTTGCACCGATTTTTTCTAGCCCATAATGCAGTCCAAATGCCCCCGTAAATAATCCATATCCAAATGCAACTTGTGCTACATCTTCATCTGTGACACCAGCCATAACACCGACACGTGCAACTATATCAGACCACATTTCAATATCGTTTCTAGTATATCCTACAACTGTAGGTTTTCCTGTTGTGCCTGATGATGCATGAACTCGAACAAGTTCTTTTTGTGGCACTGCAAACATGCCAAAAGGATAATTATCTCTTAAATCGTCTTTAACTGTCATCGGAATTTTTGCTAAATCATCAAGTGTTTTAATGTGCTCTGGTTTAAGTCCGATTTCATCAAATTTACGTTTGTATAGAGGCACATTATTATAACAATGCTCTACTGTTTTGCGTAATTTCTGAATTTGAATTTCTTTAAGTTTATCACGCTTTATCGTTTCTATATCTTTTTGAAAAAACATCTTTTATCCTCCGTTATTTATGAAGCTTTATCTGCATCATTTCCAAATACAAATTCTATGTGTTCCTCATTGAACTTTTTAGTAACTAAGCTAACTGTGATAGTAAGTATAAATGATACAATCATTGCCACCACACCGAAAACAGGTGACATTGCTGTGTTAAATTTGAATACTATAGCAAGAGTTGCACTTGTTAAAAATCCACCTAAAATTCCTGCCCAAGCACCTTTTTGCGTTACGTTTTTCCAATATAGTCCAACAGCAAAAGGAGCTAAGAAAGATCCCGAAACTGTTCCCCATGAGAAAGCCATAAGTGTTTGAATTGGCGATTTTGTAAGTGCTACAAGCACTGAAATTCCGATAAATACAAAGCACATTACACGTGTTAAAATAAGTTGGTTTCGTGGCGTAATATTTGGTTTTAAAGGTTTTACGATATCCATTACAAAAGATGAGCTTGATACAAGCACGATACCGGTAAGCGTTGTTACAGAGGCTGATAATACTAATACTACAATTATTCCAAGTAGTAAATCTGGTAGTGTCAGTGTTAGGAAGTTTGGAATAATTCTGTCAAAAGCTACAGCACCTGTTTCTGTAAGTGGTGTTAAGCCGTCTTGCACGCTGAAGAAGTATTTAGCAACTGCACCTGTAAAGTATGCACCACAAGAGATAAGTGTTGCGAAAAGTGTTGATATAATTGTCCCACTTTTGATAGCTTTTTCATCAGCAATTGCATAAAATTTATGTATAATTTGTGGTAATCCCCATGTACCAAAACTTGTAAGTAAAATTAGAGAAATAAGGCTTAAATACCCATCATTTCCATTTCCAAGTATATTCACTTGCTGTGATGTGAAATCAAGCACTTTTGAAGTTCCTTCAACAATTCCTCCGATGATTTCGTTATCCATCATAACACCAAGCATTAAAGATACACCAACTAACATAATAATCCCTTGAACAAAGTCAGCGATTAGTGTTGCAATGTATCCACCAAGTGTTAAATAAATTGCTGATATAGCTGCCATCATTAAAATCGCATATAAATAATCAATATTAAACACTTGTTCAAATAAGTAAGACAGCCCTGAGTATACAGATGCTGAATAAGGTGTCATAAATATAAATATTATGATTGCAGCAACTGATTTCATGCCTTTTGAATTATATCTTTTGTGGAAAAATTCTGGCATTGTTGCAACTTTTAGCTGATGTGTCATTCTTCTTGTGGGACTTGCAAGAACTTTCCATGCAAGATATGTGCCGATAAGTGCGTTACCTACGCCGATAAGCACTGCCCAAGCACCAAATGTCCAGCCATTTGTCCCTGCGTAACCAATAAATAAAACTGCCGAGAAGTAAGTGGTACCGTAAGCGAATGCACTAACAAGTGCGCCAGCTTTACGTCCACCTAGCAAAAAGGCAGCCATGTCTTTTGTGTGTTTCGAACTCCATACGCCTATACCAATCATAGCTATAGCGTAAATTAGAATTACAATAATCTTTTCCATACTACGTTTACCTTCCGTTCTACAATATTTTGTTTTTGAGTTTTTGCTCTTATCAAGTTTACTACCTAAACTACCGTACCAACAGGTACACTACGTCCTTTATTATATCGCTTTTTCAATATTTTGTAAAGTTATTTTTATAAAAATTTCCAGTATAAAAGTTGTGCAAGTTGCTAAATTAATACAAAAACTGTATACAACGCTATTTATTACGTGATTTTGTGAAATTTGAATTTAATTAAAGATGCAAAAAATGGGTGCGCCGATTTGCGACTCACCCACTTTTCTTATTAGCTTTTATAGCTTATTTATTTTACTTTTAAGCTTTCTACATAGCTTTCATCTGGTGTAATGTATGCTGTATTATATACATGATAAATTACCATTCCAGGTTTCGCTGCCGGTGGTTTTTTGATATTACGAATTTCCGTATAATCAACAGGAATTTTAACCAATCCTTTTCCATTAGCATGGAAAGCTGCTATCATACAAGCATCATTTAATGCATCAAGAGTTGGTTTTTTTCCTTCACAAACTAAAATTACATGACTTCCATGAATTTTCTGCACATGAAACCACATATCTGATTTATATGCAACTTTAAATGTTAGTAAATCATTTTGTAAGTTGTTTTTTCCAGCAAAAATTGTAAATCCATCACGAGTGCGATATTCTATTGGAGCATTACTAATTTTCTTTTGCTTTTTACCTTTCGTACCTCTTACTGGTGATAAATAGCCTGTTTGTGTAAGTTCTTGACGAATTTCATTTAAGTCCGTTTCTGTTTCGGCACGTTCAATAGCACTTAGCACACTTTCAAGATATTCAATATCTGCTGAACCAATTTCTATTTGCTCTGTCAACATTTTTTCTGCAGTTTTAGCTTTATTATATAGTTTATAATATCTCTCAGCATTTTTTTGAGCTGTTAATTCTGGTTTTAATTGAACTTCAACAGTACCACATTCAGGGTCATAATAATCTATTAAAGTAGCTTTTGTCATTCCTGTTGAAATTTGATATAAATTTGCTGTGATTATATCACCATTTCGTTTATATTTATCTCTCTCCGCAGTTTTTAAAAGCTCTTGTGATTGCATTGCGAGTTTACGTTTTGCTCTATCTCTTGCATTTTGAATTGTTTTAGAAATATCAGTTGCACGTCTTTTTATTCTATTAATTCGCTCTTTTTTTGCATAAAATAATTCAAGCATCGAACTAAAATCATCGTATTTTTCACTTATAATTGTATCTCCATATTGTATAAGTGGAGTAATTGTAAAATCAAATACAGTGTTATCTTGTGAATTTATAAGCATGTATGGTTTAAGCTTATTTTCTGTCATATTGTTGACAAGTGATAAAAATACATCACACAACTTATAACGCATTTCTTGAGATAACTCTGACATCAAAGCATCTTTATTTCCTGCAGTTTTTGTCGCTATTTCTCTACATAATAACGGCGAAAAACCTAAGAAGGTTGAAATAATCCATTTGTGTATAGGCAATTCGCTATTTTCATTTAAAATTGCTGCTAATAAGCCTTGTTTTGAAACATCGCATGGATTGATTTTTTCTTGCACTGGTGGTAACCTATAGAATAATCCTGGGAGAATTTGCCTTTTTGCATCAATATCGCCTTCAAATCTACGAACTGCATCAATTATACGCATTTCTTCATCATAAAGAATGACATTAGTTTGATGAGCCATAATTTCATGGCTTAAATATTTTTTACAAGCAACACCCATTTCGTCAGTAGCATCAAATTCAATTATAATTACACGTTCCATTTTTGGCTGTGTAATGCTTGCAATTCTTGCTCCTGCTAAATGTTTTCGCATTAACATGCAAAACATAGGAGGTGCAGCTGGATTTTCCCTTGTTTCATTTATAAAGTGCATTCTTGGTGACGATTGGTTTGAACTTAAAAGAAGTCTTTTTGTACAGCCAAATGCACGTATAACCATAATGATTTCATCTCGTTCAGGTTGATGAATTTTATCAACCCTACTTCCGATTAGTGTTTGATTTAATTCATGTACTACCCCACTGAGTGTAACAGCGTCTAGAGGCATTAATGTTCTCCTTTAGATAAATTTTACAACATCTTCATGAACTTTGCTTTCTACAGCTTCTATTTCATGGAAGTTCTGTTTAATTATGTCAGTTAAATGAGGAATAATAATATTTTCTGTTGGAAAATGTCCTGCATCAATAATATTTATTCCTAAAACCTTTGCTTTTTGGAAATTATCATAACTAATTTCAGCTGTAAGTATAGTATCTGCTTCTTTTTCTAATGCTTCTTCAATAAATTTAGAGCCAGACCCACCAATTACTGCTATACGAGTTACATCACGTCCCCCATCAGCATATCTTATTCCACCTGCGTTTATCTTCTCTTTTACATAGCTAATAAATTCTTGAAGCTTCATGGATTGCCACAGGCTACCAACTCTGCCTAATGATTTATTTTCACCAACACCAAGAGGTTCTATTCTTAATAGTTCTAGTTTGTCTGCAAGACAATCATTCACGCCTCCCCATGCACAATCTAAGTTAGTATGCATGCAAATTGCTGAAATATCATTGCGAATTAGTTTTATAATTTTTCTTCCCGTAAGATTATTTGTAGTTACTTTATCGATAGTAGTGAAAATAAGCGGATGATGTGCTACAATAAGCCCTGCTCCAATTTTAATCGCTTCATCAATTACTTCATCAGTTATATCAAGCGCACATAGTACCTTTGTAATAACAGATTTTTCATCACCAACTAAAAGTCCGATATTGTCCCAACTTTCACCCATGCTATATGGAGCAATTCTCTCTAACAATGTTAAAACATTTGATACTGTAGTTTTCATATGGATAACCTCCGTCTCAAGTTCCTTTATCAATCTAAGAATATGACTTTCCTGATTTGTAAGTTCTCGTTCTTTTTGAGCTTTCAAGATTCCTTTTTGAGCTTTTTTATATCTTTTATGTAAGTCTACATAATAGTCTTTTTTAAGTTTATCATTATTTAAATGTTTTGAAACCAGACAACTAGATGCATGCTCTATTTGAAGTTTTTCTCCTCCACCTATTGCACAAATGCATAAATAAATCTTTTTTCCTTCTTTGCACAAAATTTCTTTTGTAATTTTATATCCATTTGTGTAAAGAAAAAATCTTAGTTCTTCTGGCAATGTCATAGGTTGAAGGATTAATTTATGGTTTCCATCCTTTGTCCACGGTGCATCTTTAAGAATTGAAGCTATGGTTTCTCCACCCATGCCAGCTATAATAATTGTATCACATTCATCAGAACTATATTCACGAAGTCCATCTGATAATTTTGTTTTTATTTGCTCTTCAAATCCAGTATTTTTTATGTTTTCTATCCCAACATTCAAAGGACCTTCATTAATATCTGATGCAATCGCTGTTTTACAAAGCTGATTTTGCATTAGATAAATCGACAAATAACCGTGGTCACTTCCTATATCAGCAACTACTTTCGCCGAATTTACTTGGTTTGCAAGCATTAATAATCTATTGGATAGCTTAATTTTTTGCATAAACGTTCCTCTTTTGCTTTGAAGATTTGTATTTATAAAAATAAAGAGACTGCTCTGCAACAGTCTCAAGATTTGTTTTCTAAAACTATGTGCGCAAAAACTTAGCCTATCAAAATCAAATATATTTATTGATAGAGATTACTTTGTAAAATAAGCATTAAGTTCAGATACAAGTTTTTCAGCGTCAGTTCCATGTACAGCACAAGCTTCTGCAATGCTTTCATTTTGAGATGCAGGACATCCTAAACAATGCATTCCCATTTCAAGAAAATATTTAGCAGTGCCAACATCACGAGCTAGAATTTCACCAATTTTAGTTTCTTTAGTTATCATCATTTCACCTACTCCGTTTATATATATGTATATTTTATCATAAATAAATATATTTTTCAATAGTTTTTTAGCATTAAAAATCAGCTGTATAAAAAGCTAAAGAGATGTGAATTAACACATCTCTTTATTAAGTAATTAAATTACTCAGCTTCCTTCATTTTAGCGAAACATTCGCTACAAAATACAGGTCTGTCTGATTTTGGTTCAAAAGGAACTTTTGCTTCGCCACCACAGCTAGCACAAGTTGCTGCGAAAAACTCACGAGGGCCTCTAGCAGCTGTTTTTCTAGCGTCACGACAAGGTTTACAACGTTGTGGTTCATTCATGAATCCTCTTTCAGCGTAAAACTCTTGTTCGCCAGTTGTAAAATTGAATTCGCTACCGCATTCTTTGCAGTTTAAAGTTTTGTCTTGGTACATTTCTTTCTACCTCTTTCCAGCTTGACTTGAACGCCTTTTGCGCCCACCTAGCCCGATAAACGGGACTTCATTTATGCGCACAGACCAATTGCCTGTAACCGCCTTTCTAGGACTTTTGTGGGAAAAGCTCTGTAGCTTTCCTTTTAATACGCTTTACAGCATTATCTATAGATTTGAGCGATTTTTGAAGCTGCTCTGCCATCTCCCTAGATGACATACCCGTCAAATACAACTTTAAAACTAATGCTTCAAACGCAGATAGGTTATCCATTAGCCTTTTCGTGTTTTCTGTTTGCTCTTCTCTGCCTATTACCAATGACTCTGGGTCGCTTAGTGAAAGCGGTGATAAAAAAAGTCTGTCTTCACTGTCATTAAAAAGAGGTTTTTCGATAGAAATATAACTGTTTAGCGGAATATGCTTTGCACTTCCTGCAATTTTTACTGCATTGTAAACGCTACTTAATATGCAAACTCTAGCAAATGTGCTAAAGCTCGCCCCTTTAGTTTCGTCATATTGTCTTATAGCTTTTATAAGACCTAACATACCTTCTTGAAGCAAGTCTTCAAAGTCAGCTCCGATTAGAAAATACGGCCTAGAACACGACTTAACAAGCTTGTTATAACGCTTGATAAGCACTTCTTCGGCGTAAATATCGCCTTTTTTTGCTAAAGTACATAAATTTTCATCTGTTTCATTTTCAAAAAATTGCATAAAATATTTATAATTCTCTTATCCATTATTATACATTTGTAGTATGTTACCATGAGTATATAGTAATTTATTTGCTATGTCAAGCATTTTGACTAAACTATATTTTAATCGACTTTTGTATACATATTTTGTATACAAAAGCATTATTTTGCATACAAAATATCACTTTTATTAGTTTACCATTTGACGAATTACTTCGGAAATTTCTTCTGCACATTCGTTTACAAGAGCACTGTCAATTCCTTCACACATTACTCTTACAAGTGCTTCTGTGCCTGAAGGGCGAACTAAAATGCGTCCATCACCTAGCTTTTTTTCAGCCTTAGCAATAGCATCTATAACTACTGCTTCATTTGACAAGGTTTTCTTTTTATCATTAGGCACTTTTATATTAATCATAACTTGTGGATATGGTTTTACTTCTGCTGAAATTTCAGAGCATTTAACACCTTTATCTTTTAAGATTTTAAGGAATTGAATAGCTGTAAGTTGTCCATCACCAGTTGTAACATATTCAAGGAAAATAACATGTCCTGATTGTTCTCCTCCAAGTACATATCCATTTTCTCTCATCATTTCAAGAACAAATCTATCACCAACATTAGAACATTTAATTTCCATGCCTTGCTCTTTAGCATATGCATGCAGTCCCATATTTGATAATACTGTGGCTACAAAAGCATTTCCACGCAATTTTCCAGCCTCACGCATTGTTGCAGCACAAACTGCCATAATTCTATCTCCATCGATAATTTCACCAGTGTCATCAACGATTAAACATCTATCAGCATCGCCATCAAATGCAACACCTACATCAAATCCACCTTTTAATACTCTTTCTTTAAGATTTTCAAGGTGAGTAGATCCACAGCCTTCATTAATATTAAATCCATCTGGCTCATAATAACGAATTTCAATATCACAGTTAAGCTTTGAAAACAGTCTTGAAGCTGTTGCAGATGCTGCACCATTAGCACAGTCAACAGCTACTTTAAGCCCCGACAAGTTACCTGTAATTGTAGATGCTAGGAAATTAACATATTCTTCAACGGGAGAAATTTTGCTTTGCAATATTCTACCGATTTTTTCATTATCAGTAACGGGAATTTCATCAATATTATCAACTAAATGTTCAATTTTTTCTTCTGTTGCATCAGGTATTTTGTATCCATCAAATCCAAAAATTTTAATGCCATTATATTCAAATGAATTATGTGATGCCGAAATCACTATACCTGCATCAGCTTTGTGACGAAGTGTAAGATATGCAATTGCAGGCGTTGGAATTACGCCTAAAAGTTCAACATCAACTCCAACAGAACAAATACCAGCAATAAGTGCTGCTTCTAGCATATCAGATGATACACGTGTATCTTTACCTATTAAAATTTTAGCTCGTTTTTTTCCTTTTTCTTCAGTTAATGTGTATGCTGCAGCTTTCCCAACTTTAAATGCAAGCATTGCATTAAGTTCAACACCTACTACTCCACGAATTCCGTCAGTTCCAAAATATTTTCCCATAACTTTGCTCCATTCTGCCTTCAATAGGCTCTTTTTAGATATTAAATGATTGCTGATCTGAAAAATCAATTTTTAAATGGTCATATGCAAATTTTGTTACACATCTGCCACGTGGCGTCCTGTTTAAAAATCCAATTTGCATTAAATATGGCTCTAGCACATCTTCGATAGTCACAGCTTCTTCGCCAATTGTTGCCGCTAAGGTTTCTAGCCCTACAGGGCCTCCACCAAAGTTTCGAATTATGCTAATAAGCATTCGCCTATCTACCATGTCAAGCCCAAGGAAATCTATATCAAGTGCTGTAAGCGATGTGTCTGCAATTTCTTTTGTGATTTTTCCATCACCTTTAACTTGTGCGAAATCTCGCACTCTACGAAGTATTCTATTTGCAATACGTGGTGTCCCACGAGAACGCCTTGCTATTTCATAGGCACCATCTTCATCATATGGTGTTCCAAAAATATCAGCACTTCGGCTGACAATTTGCATAAGTTCTTCTGGCGTATAAAGTTCCAATCGCAAAATTACACCAAATCTATCTCTTAAAGGTGCTGATAGTTGTCCTGCTCTTGTCGTTGCGCCAACTAGAGTAAACTTAGGTAAATCAATTCTGATAGAGCGTGCCGACGGACCTTTTCCGATTATAATATCTAGTGCATAGTCTTCCATTGCTGGATATAAAATTTCTTCTACACTTCTATTTAGTCTGTGTATTTCATCTATAAATAATATGTCATTTTCTTGCAAATTCGTAAGTAGAGCTGCAAGGTCTCCTGCTTTTTCAATTGCAGGGCCTGATGTAATTCTAATATTTACACCCATTTCATTTGCAACAATGCTAGACAATGTGGTTTTTCCAAGCCCTGGTGGCCCATATAGAAGCAAATGGTCTAGTGGTTCGTCTCTCATTTTTGCAGCTTCAATAAAAATTTTTAAGTTTTCTTTTACTTTTTCTTGTCCGATATATTCATCAATACTTTTAGGACGAAGTGATACTTCTTGTTCATCTAATGTCGAAACTTCTGATGTAAGTATACGATTTTCAAATCCTTGATTAAATTCTATACTCAATATATCACCTACTCACTATCTTACAAGTCGTTTTAGACATTGTTTTATAATTTCTTCTGATGTCATATCTTGGGTATTCATTGAAGATATAACTTGCATCGCTTCAGCTTGCGAATATCCTAAAACCATAAGAGCTGATAACGCTTCGTTTACAACAAGCATTTCATCAGAGCCTTTACCTGAGTTATTAGGCATAACAAAGCTATCTGCCGAAGTTGCAAGCTGTTGTTTAGACATTTTTTCTGATAATTCAAGCACAATTCTTTGCGCAATTTTTTTGCCTATCCCCGATGCTGCTGTCAGCACTTTTTCATCACCAGTGATTATTGATAAAGCAACTTTTGACGGTGGATATGCTGATAGAATTGAAAGTGCAGCTTTAGGTCCTACACCAGAAACTCCAATTAACATTTTAAAGCAATTGAGCTCTTCCATGTCGCAAAACCCATATAAATCAAAAATATCTTCTCTGACATGCAGATATGTATATAGTTTAGCTTTGCTTCCATGTTTAATATTTCCCAATGTGTATCCTGATGTGCTACACATATATCCTACGCCGTTGCAGTCTATAACTGCTATATTTTGTTCCGTATGTGCCACTATACCTTCTATATAATAAAACATTTTTTCTCCTTTGGTTTTGCATATTTACTATTTAATTCCATTTGCTAAGTGCAGAGCCCGCAGCGTGTCCATGACAAATTGCCAAAGCTAATGCATCTGCTGCATCATCTGGTTTTGGTACTTTATCAAGGTTTAACATCATTCTTGTCATTTCCATGACTTGTTTTTTCTCTGCTCTTCCATATCCTACAACAGATTGTTTAACTTGAAGTGGTGTATATTCGAAAATTGGTATATTTTTTTGCTGTAATGCTAAAAGTATAACACCTCTCGCATGACTTACAGCAATACCTGTTTTAAGATTTGTGTTAAAAAATAATTGTTCAACAGCTACAGCTTGAGGTTTAAATACATCAATTAATGTATTAACATCTGTATAAATTTCTGATAATCTCTGTGGAAAATCGGTGTCTTTATCCGTAGTAATAGCACCATATTGCAATGGTGTAAATTTATTTCTAATATAAGTCACAACACCATAACCTACGGTTGCATAACCTGGGTCTATGCCTAATATTGTCAAAAGGGTAATCTCCTTTTATTATGTTAATCCAAAGCTATTTTAACATAGTTTAAACATAACTTCAACAAAAATCATGATTATACACATATATTTAAAATTTATAAGGTGTTTCATATATAATCTGTCCCTTATCTGTTAACAACCTACATTTACAAGCAATGAAAATAAGTGGGCATGGAATATTTTTATTAAAATCGCATATCAATATAAGTTTTGATTGTTTTTTTATTTGGTGAAGAGCATTTTCATCATAAACTATATTTTCTATTGGCATATTTTCAGCTTTTTCATGGATAGAATTATCGTTTACTCCCAAAATAAATCCGATATTCGGATAATCTGGATAAAATCCACTATTTTCCAAATTCGTAACCGAAATTTTGACTTTACCAATAAAATTTTGCCCATATGGCTCTAAAATACACAGTGGCAAAAATTTAACTGGGTCACCTAAGTATGCTTTATATATCCCTTGTTCATCTTCATATTTTTTACAAGAAATATAAAACTCTATATATGCACCTTGTCGTGTTGTGCTGATTTCAATGCGTCTTATATCGCTCACCTCCATATTTTTATACTTAATAAAAAATATGTGTGACCTTTTAAAAAAATACTGTGTTTCTTTTATGATTTGAAATTAGTTATGTGAAAATCATCTTAAAAACAGTTGGTTGTGTACAAAAGAAAGCTATTATCCCAGTAATCGCAATAAAGACAGCGTCATTCGGTGGAATATATCGATTTTCTTTAATAAACCCCAATCTTGATAATATTATAAGTATTCCAACTATCCACATTAAAGTGTGACAACCGAATTTAAAAATTTCGATTGCATGTGTTTCGTGTAAACCATCTGGCACACGAAATGTTGCAACTTGCCAAAAGAAAAAAGCTATACTTCCAAAAAATGAATTATCTAAAGCAATTCCAAACTTTTCCTGTCGAATTTTCGTATCATTAAAAATAATAAAAGCAAATATAAAAGCTATTGTCATAAGTGGAAATCCACCTAAACCACGTCCTATATAAACTATAGTATCCGACGGAGCTTGTTGCATTGAGTTACACATCCACGCAAAGGTATAATAAAATGCTGAAATGAAAACAGCACCTGAGTATACAAAAAATCCCATTACACGATTTATCATAACAACACCTCTTTTAAAGTTAAAACTCTTTTCTATAAAGTGAATTCATTACATTGTCTGAAAGTGTTGAAATATCATATACAGGTAGACCTGTTTGCTGTGAAATCGCTTTTGCATATGGTGGCATATTTGTACATTCAAACACGATTGCGCCGACATTTGGGTGCTCTTCCATCATTTTTTTAGCAACTGCTAGCATTTCACGCTCTGCTAAATCTTTGTCAAGTGTGTCACCATTTCCCACAAAAACAGAACCAAAAGCTGTGCCTTCCATGCCATAAACTACTTTAGATACATGTGAAATCCCAACACCGTCAAAATGTTTTTGTGACAATTTTGTGCTGTCTGCTGTTAAAATTCCCACGATTTTATCTTGTGGCAACATAGCTGATACAATGCTAACTTGTAGTAATGACGAAGTGAAAACAGGGATTTTTACAGCTTCGGCTATTTCTTTTTGAAACATAGCTAAAAAACCACAACTTGTAGTTATAGCTGAAACACCTTCTGATTCAAGTTGTTTTGCTCCTTCGATAAAATCAGGCAATAATGCTCTATCTCCTTCAAGCACAACTTTTTGAGGGCTTGCTCCTTCAATTATTTTTTTAACTATTGGATATTTAAAGGTTTTTTCATTGCCTATATCTCCTGGTATACGTGGGAAACGTGTATCTAACATTAAAATGCCTAATTTATGCATAAACTTTTCTCCTAAATTTCATAATAATCTAATTAAATTATAACATTTTCAATTTATCCTGTAAAGCGTAACAAAATTATAAATTTTTTTATTTTACACTAGCAATATTAATAAATAAAGTGTATAATGTTTAGTAATAATTATTATAAATATAAGGAGTTAAACAGATGGAAAAAATTCAAGATATTTTAGATTTTAATAAAAAATTTGTGGAAAGTCATGAATATGAAAAGTATTCTATTTCTAAATATCCTAAAAAACGTATTGCAATTTTAACTTGTATGGACACAAGGTTAGTTGAATTATTGCCCGCTGCACTTGATATTAAAAATGGTGATATCAAACTTATTAAAAATGCTGGTGCTATTATTTCGCATCCTTTTGGCAGTATTATGCGTAGTTTGCTTGTTGCAATCTATCAACTTGAAGTAAATCAAATTATGGTTATTAACCACTATGATTGTGGTATGCAAAATATTGATTCTAAAAGCATGATTGATAAAATGCTTGCACGTGGCATTGATACTCGTGATTTAGAGTTTTTAGATTATTTAGGGGAAAATGTTGAAGAGTGGTTACATGGATTTGATGATGCTGCTGAATCTGTTAAAGAATCAGTAAAGATGATTAGAACTCACCCACTTATCCCAAGTGATGTTTATATTTCAGGTTATCTTATGGACCCTGAAACTGGAAGACTTGATACAATTGTACCTTAGTGTATAAAAAAGAAGCTGTGATTCATCACAGCTTCTTTTTATTATTAATATCTTTGATTTATTACCCAAGTATTATTAAATTTATCAGCAAAAACACAGTTTTTAGCTGGAATTTCTGGAAATTCTTGCACTGGAGATAATACATTAGCTCCTTCTTTTTCTGCATATGAAAAAAATGCATCAATATCATCTACTATAAGATTTAGCCACGTTGAACCTGTTCCAGGAGTTGTTGGTGCAAAAAGTCCGAAATCTTTATTTTCATTCATAACTCTAATATCTATTCCAGCATTTTCCATTCATTTATGCTTTTTTACTTAAATAATGTATAGCCATACTAGCAGCAAGTGCACCATCTGCCGCTGCTGTAACTACTTGTCTAAGTTTAGAATTTCTCACATCACCAGCAGCAAAAACACCTTCTAAGCTTGTATTTAAATCACAATCTGTAATTATTTGTGAAGTGTCAGATACATCAACGATATCTTTAACAAAATCACTTCTTGGTATTATTCCTATAGCTACAAAAACGCCATCTACATCAATTTTTTCTATTTCGTTTGTATTTGTGTTTTTAAGCTCAATAGAATTTATTCGCTTATCCCCTATTAAAGCATTTATAACAGTATTGGGTATACTCTTAATTTTAGTATTATTTACAAGCTTATCTTGAAGTGTTTTATCTGCTTTTAATTCATTTTTTCTATAAATTAAATATACTTTTTCTGCATAATTAGATAAGACTAAAGCATCTGTAACAGCTGTATTCCCACCACCAAAAACTACTACAGTTTTATTTTTATAAAGAGCTCCATCACAGGTTGCACAATAATGTACACCTCTACCTGTAAATTTTTCTTCATTTTCTATAGATAATTTTCTAGGTGATGCACCTGTACAAATTATAACACTTTTAGCTTTTATTTTTTCACTTGATTCATTTATAAGTATAAATTCATTATTTATTTTACTTATTGAAATAATTTTTTCATAACGTGTTAGCATTCCTGATTTTGTAGCCTGTGTATTCATCGCTTGCATAAGTTCATTTCCATCTATCCCATCTGCAAACCCTGGATAATTTTCAATAAGTTCAACTGTTGCTGTTTGTCCACCTGGGAAAAATTCTTCAAATAAAACTGTGTTAAGGTTTGCTCTTGATGCATATATTCCTGCAGTTAAACCTGCAGCGCCTCCACCAATAATTGCAATATCAATAATATTGCTCATGATTTATACACTCCTTTTTATGTTTTATCAATTTCCCTAAATTGTAAAGATAATTATCGATAGTTTATTTCATTAGTTGTTCAATTTGTGCCTTTGTTGCTCTTGCAATAATTCTATCTTTAACTTCTCCATTTTCAAGTAATAAAAGCGTAGGGTATGTTTCCACCTCATATTTACTTCTGAGTTCTTCTTCTTCATCTACATTTATTTTTCCAATAATAAAATCTGGATTTTCATTTGCAACTATTTCAACTAATGGTGACATAAGCTTACAGTATCCACACCAATCTGCCCAAAAATAAGCAAGTGCTTTTGATTTACTTGAAATATTTTCCTCAAAATTTCTTTCATTAATGCTAAGTAATGCCATAACACTACCACCTTTCATATACTTTTAAAAATCCGCTTTTAAATGCTTGAAAATAAAATGTTATAGCTTAATTATAACCTTTATTTTTTCTTTTTCAAGAAAACAAAGTCTCTTTTTACATATTATTTACTATTATTATTTTATCCCTAAAACCCCTCTCGCATTTTTTCAAGTGCTTTCTTCTCTATTCGGCTGACGTATTCTGCTGTCAAGTTAGATCTAAAAATATTATATTGGACTTTTACAAGTCCAATTTCACCGC
>CAYJKB010000026.1:0-29993 GCA_964370625.1 uncultured Oscillospiraceae bacterium
TCCCACTCTATAGTACTAGGTGGTTTAGTCGTAATATCGTACACTACTCTGTTAATTCCAGTACATTCATTTACAACACGTCTTGAAATTTCTTCAAGAATATCATAAGGAATTTTAGCGAAATCAGCAGTCATGAAGTCAGTTGTTGTAACGCCACGAAGAGCTAGAGTATAATCATACGTCCTAAAGTCTCCCATAACGCCAACAGAACGCATGTTTGTAAGAACTGCGAAGTATTGATTAATACTTCTATCAAGTCCCGCTTTTGCGATTTCTTCACGGAAAATATAATCAGCATCTCTTAAAATATCTAATTTTTCACGTGTAATCTCACCAATAACACGTATAGCAAGTCCAGGTCCTGGGAATGGTTGACGCCATACTAAAACAGGGTCTAGTCCTAATTCTTCACCAAGTGCACGCACTTCGTCTTTAAATAATAATCGAAGGGGTTCAACGATGTCTTTAAAATCAACATGATCAGGTAAACCACCAACATTATGGTGTGATTTAATTACATGAGCATCACCAACACCGGATTCAATAACATCAGGGTAAATAGTACCTTGAGCTAAGAAATCAACAGAGCCGATTTTTTTACCTTCATCTTCGAATACACGAATAAATTCTTCGCCAATTGCTTTACGTTTAGTTTCTGGATCAGAAATTCCAGAAAGTCTATCTAAAAAGCGTTTTTCAGCATCAACACGAATGAAATTAATATCCCAATCTTTAAATGCATTTTCAACTTCATCACCTTCATTTTTACGCATTAAACCATGGTCAACAAAGATGCAAGTTAATTGATTTCCAATAGCTTTTGCTAAAAGAGCAGCTAAAACAGAACTATCAACTCCGCCGGATAAAGCAAGTAATACTTTACCATCTTTAACTTTTGCTCGAATGTCTTCTGTAGCAGTTTTTGCATAATCAGCCATTGTCCAATCGCCTTTAGCATTACATACATTATATAAAAAATTATGTAACATTTTTGTTCCAAAATCAGTATGATTAACTTCTGGATGGAATTGAATAGCATATAATTTTCTATTTGCATCAGCCATAGCAGCACAAGGACAATCTTTAGTTGTAGCCAAAACTTCAAAACCTGTAGGTAATTTGGAAATATAATCAACATGACTCATCCAAGAAATTGCAGTTTCAGGAATATCTTTAAATAATTCAGAAGATGTATTATATTTTGTTTCTGTTTTACCAAATTCACCAACTGGTGCAGTTTCAACTTGTCCACCTAATGTATAAGCCATAAGTTGAGAGCCATAACATAGCCCAAGTACAGGAATACCTAAATCAAAAATTTCTTTGGAAATTTTAGGTGATTTTTCATCATAAACACTATTAGGACCTCCTGTGAAAATAATCCCAATAGGGGACAATGCTTTTATTTCGTCAATAGAAATAGAATATGGTTTAACTTCACAATATACATTACATTCACGAACACGTCGTGCAATTAATTGATTATATTGCCCACCAAAATCTAAAACCAATACATATTGATGTGCTTTCATTAAAATACTCCTTTGAATTAAATTATATATATATTAAATTTTGCCACGTATTTAGAAAAAAAGCAAGTTATTTTATAAAATTAATATAAATGTTTTTTTATTCTGTAAAAATTAAGTATAAATATGTAAAATATTACAGAAGATATTAACACTATTTACTAAATTTAAAAATACACTTTTTATAAGGAGGAAATATTTTGGAAAGTAAAAATAGTATAAAGAAAAAAACATTTATAATTATAACATCATTATTAATATCATTTACATTACTTTCATCAGTCACAGCTTTTTGGTGGAATACTAATTTAAATGAGAAAACATATGTAGTTTTTGCTAATGGTGCTGAACAATTTTATTTTAATGATAATCATTTTTTAAATGCAATAGGGGAAACAGATAACAAACTTACTGGAATTATAATAGACGATTTACCTAATCCTTCACAAGGCGTATTGAAACTTGATGATAAAGTTATATCAATAGGTGAAGGTATTTCAATAAATGCTGTTGATAGATTAAGTTTTACTCCATTGCTTTTAGAAAATTCAACTTCAATTTCCTTTATCCCTATTTATAATGATAATAACATCAGTGATTCAGTTATTGAAGTTTCTATTGATTGTAGTTTGCCACAAAATAATGCTCCGATTATGTATCCAGCTCGAAATGAAACATATTCTGGAATATTAATTGAAAGTGTGCTGAAAGCATCAGATGCTGAAAAAGATGCTGTATTTTTTAAGCTTGTAAATAAACCTGAATTTGGTACAGCTGAGATTTCATCAAATGAATTAATCTATACACCTTTTGAAAATGTAATAGGGACAGAGATTTTATCTGTTGTTGCGATTGATACTGCTGGCAATATATCAAAACCATCAACGGTTACAATTGAAATCATTAAAAATAAATCACAAATACAATATGTAGATATGATAAACAATCCGTCACATTATTCAGCAATAAAACTTCACGAATTAGATGTATTTACAGGGAATAAAATAGGTAAAGATTATTTCTTTAATCCAACTGAACAAGTATCAAGAAATGAATTTTTAGCTTTAGCATTAACAGCTTTAGATATTGATATATCTGAAAATCAATCTTCAGTTTTTAGTGATTTTGAAAATATAGAAACTTGGGCAAAACCTTATGTTTCTGCAGCTGAAAGCAGTGGATTTGTAATTGGATATGGTGATCCTATAGAAAATAGAACAGTGTTTAATGGTCAAAATGCTATAACACATGCAGAAGCATTAGTTATCCTAGATAAAATTGCAATAGGTACACAGGTTATTAAGTCGGTCATGTTGCAAGATGAAGGAGTTATCCCTACGTGGGCAATTGGAGCAATAGCTAATTTAAGTTCTGCACAAATTATAGATGATAACTTAGCAGTAAATTTTGAAAATGATTATTTAACAAGAGAACAAGCATCGATGTTAATATATGATACTATAAAATTTATTGATGAAACACAATAAAAACAGCTATAACTATTGTAATAAATTACAGTTTATAGTATCATTGAGATATAATGTAAAATTAACTTTAAAATACCCTTTTGCATATATATGGTGTAAAGGGGTGTTACATATGTTTTGCATTCAAACTATCATAATTTTACTTTGTTTCTTTTTAATAAACTTATTTAAAAAGTATATTTTTTCTAAAAGAAACTTTGCTAATACAACTTCGAAAATTACACTTTTTTGTAATGGTTCAATTTATGAAACTCAGCAGGCAATTAAAACAGCACTTTATGTAAGAGAAAATTTTTTATTAGATGCTGAAATTTTAATTGTATTAACTAAAGAAATTAAAGAAGATGTAGTATATAAATTATGTGATGAAAATAAAATTAATCTAAATATAAATTATTAATAGGAAATGGTGCATGGAAAAGGAATTATTGAGCATTACAGGTACAGTAGAAGCTGTTCTTTTTAAAAATGAAGATAATGGTTACAGTGTAATTAAAATTCGTACAGATATAAATGAACAAATTACAGCTACAGGATATATGGCTTATGTTGGAGTGGGTGAAGAAATCATTGCTGATGGGAATTTTATTACACATCCAACATACGGTGAACAATTTCAAATTGAATCACATGAAACAAGATTACCTGAAACAGTAGCAAGTATTTCTTCATATTTAGGGGCTGGTGTAATTTCTGGCATAGGCCCGAAACTTGGCGAAAAAATAGCCAAAAAATTCGGCGAAGATACATTTGATGTACTTGCAAATCATCCTGACAGGTTAACAGAGATTAAAGGAATTACAGCGCAAAAAGCAAAGAAAATTTCAGAATTCTTTTTAACACAAAATGAAGTTCGTGCTATAGTTGAGTTTTTGGGTGAGTATAATCTTCCGCTTGAAATAGCACCCAAAATTCATAAGCGACTAGGGTCATCTGCGATTAAACTTTTGCATCAAAACCCCTATGTGCTAACTGATGAATTCTTTGGAATTGATTTTGCAGTTATTGATGATTCTAGAGAAAATTTTGGAATACATGATGATGAACCTGTTAGAATAGATGCTGCTATAATATATATATTAAGACATAACCTTGGAAATGGTCATACTTTTATTCCTATGAATAAACTTATGCCAGCTGCTGGAAATCTGCTTGAATGTGAACAGCTTATTATTGAAAGTGGAATTGAAAGGCTTGCCGAAAAAGGAAGTATAACCAATGAACATATTTGTGGCGAAAATGCTGTATATTTAAAAGAATCTCATAAAACAGAAGACTTTTTATCACATTATTTAACGTTAACTTATTTGTCAAAATATGAATATGATTTTAATGTAAATGATTTGATTGATGAAATTGAAAGAAGTGCAGGTCTCACTTATAGCAAATTACAAAAAGATGCAATATATTATGCAGCCACAAACGGGTTTATGGTTCTAACAGGAGGGCCAGGTACAGGTAAAACTACAACGGTTCGTGGAATTCTTGAAGTATTTGAAGCATTAGGACTTGAGACTGTGCTTGCAGCACCAACTGGCAGAGCAGCTAAAAGACTATCTGAGCTGTGTATGAGAGATGCTACAACAATACATAGACTTCTTGAAGCGGGATATTTGCCTATGGAAGGTAATCTTGGATTTGCAAGAAATGAACACAATCCAATAGATGCTGATGTAGTTATTTTAGATGAAGTTTCAATGGTCGATATATTTTTAATACAAAGCTTATTAAAAGCACTTAAAGCTGGCACAAGGCTTATATTAGTAGGGGATTATGACCAACTTCCACCTGTTGGCCCAGGAAACTTTTTGCGTGACATAATAACAAGTGAAGTTTTCCCTGTTGTAGAGCTTGCTGAAGTGTTTAGGCAATCTAGCAAAAGTATGATTGTTACGAATGCACACAAAATAAATCATGGAATAGTTCCACAAAGTGCAACGAAAGACGGAGATTTCTTTATTATGAAGAAAAAAGGTCAAGAAATTGTTGAAACAGTTGTATCTCTTTGTAAAGATAGACTTCCGTCATTTTATGGGATAAATCCTGACCAAATCCAAGTTATAAGCCCTGCGAAGCACAAAGGTGTGGGCACTGCGATGTTAAATAGAATGTTGCAAGAAGCATTAAATCCCAAAGATGATAATAAAACTGAAAAACGGTTTGGTGATTTGATTTTTAGAACTGGTGACAAAGTTATGCAAATTCGAAATAACTATGAGCTGACTTTTTATAAAGACGAAGATGATGAAATCGGACAAGGTATATTTAACGGTGACGTGGGCAGGATACTGTATATTGATGATGATGAAAAGGTGCTTGTTATTCAGTTCGATGATAAAATCTATAAATATCCGTATGAAATGCTGACAGATCTTGAGCTATCATATGCTATGACAGTGCATAAATCACAAGGGAGCGAATTTGACGCTGTAGTTTTAGTTATTCCTGAAACTGCACCGAAAAAACTACTTACAAGAAGTATATTATATACAGCTATTACACGTGCAAAATCACTTCTTGTGTTAATTTCAACAAATGAAGTGATAGAATATATGGTAAATAATAACACTAAACATAAGCGATATAGTGCACTGCGTGCAAGAATTGTAACGGAGAGTGGTTATGATGTTAAGTGCAAAAATCAAGGACAAAATTTTTCCGTCTAAGTGTATATTCTGCAAAAAAATAATTACAGATACAGAAAATGCAGTTTGTGATGAGTGTTCTATTGAACTAGAAAATAAAAAACCAAAACAATCTTTGTATTCTTTAGAAGGCACAGAAGGAATAACTTTTCCGTTCTTTTATTCAGGAATGGTTAAAAAAGCCATGCTAGGATATAAATTTCATGGAAAAAAACATTATAGTGATTATTTTGCAAGCCAAATAGTAAATTCACTTTATAAATGTGATTGTGAATTTGATTTAATCACATACGTTCCGATTGGGTTTATTCGTTATATGGAACGTGGATACAATCAATCATATCTATTAGCAAGATATATTTCTAAACAAATGAATATTCCGTGTTGTAAAAC
Source organism: uncultured Oscillospiraceae bacterium (assembly GCA_964370625.1). Taxonomy (GTDB): domain Bacteria; phylum Bacillota; class Clostridia; order Oscillospirales; family Butyricicoccaceae; genus CAYJKB01. The sequence continues at coordinate 6,055 of CAYJKB010000026.1, forward strand.
TCTTAAAAAATCAGCATTTATTAAAAGACAATCTGCAAGAACATTTGCTGAAAGGCGTTTAAATGTTAAGAAAGCATTTAAAAAATTGAATAAAATTAATGTTGAAGGGAAAAATATATTGATTATAGATGATATCTGTACAACTGGGTCAACATTGACAAACATAGCAGAGCTGTTAAACCTTCATGGTGCAGACAAAATTTATTGTGCCTGTGTTGCTCGTGTTAGATAATTTACAAATTATATTAAAATTTATGTTGAAATATCAGTTGATATAGTATATAATTAATTTAACTATTGTTTTTTACCAATTCTGGGTAAAATTTCAATAATTTTTATACAAATTTTGATTACATAATCATAAAATATAGGGGTGTAGTATGATTTTTTCACATGATATTGGAATAGATTTAGGAACAGCGTCTGTTCTTGTTTTCGTAAAAGGTAAAGGCGTAATTTTAAACGAGCCTTCTGTTGTTGCAGTTGATAGAGGTTCAGGGAAAATATTAAGTGTTGGTGCTGATGCACAAAAGATGCTTGGTAGAACACCTGGTAACATAATCGCTATTCGTCCACTTCGTGAAGGTGTTATTTCTGACTATGAAATGACAGAAAAAATGATTAAAGAATTTATTAAAAAGGTTATTGGCTTTAAATTATTCAAGCCAAATCTTGTTATTTGTGTACCTTCAATTATAACAGAGGTTGAAGAACGTGCAGTTATTGATGCTGGTATTCAAGCTGGTGCAAAACGTGTATTTTTAATTGAAGAACCTGTGGCTGCTGCTATTGGTGCTGGTATTGATATTTCAAAACCTAATGGTAATATGATTGTTGATATCGGCGGTGGTACTACTGATATTGCTGTTATTTCATTAGGCGGTGTAGTTGAATCTACTTCAATTAAGCTTGCTGGCGATAAATTCGATGAAGCAATTATAAAGTATATAAGACGTAAACATAACGTTCTTATCGGTGAGAGAACTGCCGAAGAAATCAAAAAGAATATTGGTTGTGTTTATCCTCGTGAAGAAGAAGAAACTATTGAAATTAAAGGTCGTTGTTTAATGACAGGGCTTCCACGTGTGTTTACAGTATCTTCAACTGAAATTTTAGAGGCTTTTGAAGAAGTTACTTCTCGTATTATTGAAACAATTCATGCAGTTTTAGAACGCACACCACCTGAGCTTGTAGGGGATATTTCTACAAATGGTATTGTTATGACGGGTGGGGGAGCGCTGATTTGGGGATTTGAACGCCTTATTTCTTCAAAAATAGGTGTACCTGCACGTGTAGCTAATGATGCTATTTCCTGTGTAGCTCATGGTACTGGTAAATGCCTTGAAACTCTTGAAATGATGCAAGATGGAACTATGAATCTATCTCGTCGCCGTCAAATGATGACTTAAATACTAATACTATTGGGTGTTTTATAGTCTTTTGCTTTAAAACACCTTTTGTTTTAGAATAAAATAATTACATGAAAGAGAAAGTTATGGAATATAAATTTAATTGTACAATGTATGACAAAGACCTTTTGAAGCCTCAAATTAGTCGTGCACTTCAACAAAAAACAGAAATTCAATCTCGAAAAAAATATCCGGATATTTGGGCAAAAAAAGATGCTCTTGATATGCGAGATAAAGTTCCTGTTGCAATATCTAAAAAGCGATTTAATAGATATCAAAAGTATGGTTTGTTTTATACAGTTTCTGGTAGTATATTATTTGTGCCATCTCTTACAAATCCAATGAGCATGTTGCCACCTTTGCTTGTAGGTCTTTTGCTTATAATTTTTGGTGTTTTTCATTTAAAATATTTTTCTGATAAAGAAAAAGAAAACCAATATGATAGAGCTGCGAATAAGCTGTTTAATAATCTTAAAGATTCAACTGGCACGGTATTGACTTTTAATGAAGATGGTATGTCAGACAGCACAGGCTGGGTTGTTCCTTTTGAAAAATTTGAGTTTATTTTCGCAACAAATGATGCATATGCACTTATAATCAATAAAAGCATTATGATTGTACAAAAGAAAGATTTAGCAGATGCTGAAAATGAAGATTTTTGGAACTTTATTGTTAAAACAGTTAATGATGATGATTTAGCTATAGACCTTGCCTTTTAAATTTACTTATTTTCAACATAGGTTAATCACATAACATAATATTTGACTGCTTAAGGCGACCATGTGCGGTCGTCTTATGTTATTTTATTAAATATTAAAATATTTCTTTTATTTTGGCACATATTAATGTATAATACATATATATAATTTTTGGAGGTATAAAAAATGGATAAATTGCTTTCGCTACTAAATCAAGATGCTAGATTTACAACTAAACAGCTTGCTGATATGACAGGGATGAGCGAGGAAGATGTCGCCGCCAAAATTCGACAATTAGAAAAAGACGGTGTCATTATCGGATATAAAACTATGATAAACTGGGAAAAAACGGATAAAGAAAGTGTAATTGCTATGATTGAAATTAAAACTACACCTCAAAAAGGTATGGGTTTTGATGAAATTGCAAAACGTATTTCTAAATTTTCACAAGTTGAAAATGTTTTTTTAATGTCAGGAAACTATGATTTGAGTGTTATTATTTCTGGTAAAACAATGAAAGATATAGCTTTCTTTGTATCAGAACATTTAGCACCAATGGAGGAAGTTCTATCAACTTCAACATCATTTGTTCTTAAAAAATACAAAGAACAAGGCATGGAGTTTGATAAAAAATCCAGAGATACTAGAGAGGTTTTTATTTAATGATAGATTATTCAAAAATTTTGTCTGATAAAGCAAAAAAAGTGCGTCCATCTGGAATACGCAAATTTTTTGATATTGTGACAACTATGGAAGATGCAATCTCACTTGGAGTAGGTGAGCCTGATTTTGATACTCCATGGCAAATCCGTCGTGCTGGGATTCGCTCATTAGAACAAGGGAAAACATTTTATACTTCAAACTGGGGGCTGATAGAGCTTCGTAAGCTTATAGCTTCTTATATGAAGAATAAATTTTCGCTAGAATATGATGTTAATCGTGAAATTATTGTTACAGTAGGCGGCAGCGAAGCTATTGATAATGCACTTCGTGCAATTTTATCAGATGGCGATGAAGTTATAATTCCAGAACCATCATTTGTGTGCTATACACCACTTACACTAATGGCAGGTGGTGTGCCTGTTCCGATTGAAACAGTTGCGCAAGATAATTTTGTATTAACACCAGAAAAATTAAAAGCAGCAATAACTGATAAAACAAAAGTATTGATTTTACCATATCCGAATAATCCAACTGGTGCAATTATGACGAGAGAACAACTTTCTGCAATTGCAGAAGTTATTCGTGATACTAATATCATTGTTATTTCAGATGAAATATATTCAGAGCTTACTTATAAAGGTAATCATGTATGTTTTGCTGAAATTGAAGGTATGCGTGAACGAACAATTGTTATTAATGGTTTTTCAAAATCTTTTGCTATGACAGGCTGGAGATTGGGTTATGTAACGGCACCTTATCAAATTTGTGAATGTATATGTAAACTTCATCAATTTGGTATAATGTCAGCACCAACTGTAAGCCAATTTGCAGGAATTGAAGCACTTAAATCATGTGATGATGAAATTGCTCGTATGAGAGATGAATATAATCTTCGCAGAGTTTTCTTGTTGTCCTCTCTTCGCAGAATGGGGCTTGAATGTTTTGAACCAAACGGAGCTTTTTATGTATTCCCATCAATTAAAAGCACAGGGCTATCTTCGGAAGAATTTTGCGAAAGACTTCTTCGTGAAAAGAAAGTTGCTGTAATTCCTGGCAATGCTTTTGGTGAGAGTGGAGAAGGATATGTTAGGATTTCTTATTCTTATTCTATGGAACATCTAAAAGAAGCTGTTTTGCGTATGGAAGAATTTTTAAAAGAACTAAAATAGAATATTTTGGGGAGGCAGTTCGAATTTGTAACAGCCTCCTTTTTTATTATAGCAAATCAAATGCATTGTTCATTTTCAATAATTTTGCACACTTTTATTGTCTATTATGATGATATGTTTTTGACCAATTATAAAAAAATGGTAAAAAAATGATATTATTTTTCCAAAAACGCTAAAAAAGTAATATATCATTACAAAAAAATATGTGATAATTAATACATGATAAACAGTTGAAACACAAAGTTTCGATAATATAAAAAGGAGCAAAAAATTATGAACTCAATTGAAAGAATGACGCTAACGCTACAACACAAAGAAGCAGACCACGTGCCTTGTTACCCTCTAATTAACAGTGTATCTCGTAAAACTTTAGGTATTTCTTATGAAGAATGGACTAAAGATGTAGATAAATGTGCTGAAAGCATTATCAGAGCAACTGACGAAATCGGTTGTGATGCTATGTGTACTCTAGTTGACTTATCTATCGAAGCTGCTGTATGGGGTCAAGAACTTCTATACTTTGAAGATAAAGCTGCATGTCCAAACCATGAAAAACATGTAATCAATGATGTTGATGAGTATGAAACGCTTCCAAGAATTGAGTATAAAGACGCTGAACGTATGGTTGAGCACGTATATCTTGCTAAAAAATTATTTGAAGCACGTGGTCATGAAAAACCAATCGTTGGCTTCATGTTAGGACCTCTAGCTATCCTTGGTATGCTACGTGGTATGGAAGATTTATTCGTAGATATGTTAACTGACCCTGATGAAGTTAAAAAAGCTCTAGCAACTATTACATATACTCTAAAAGACTTTGCTCGTGAATTTGTTCGTGCTGGTTGTACTGGTGTAATGTTTGATACACTATTTGCTGCACAATCTATTATGAGAAAAGAAATGTGGGATGAATTTGAAGGCCCACTAGTAGAAGAACTAGCTAACATCGTTCGTGAAGAAGGCGGACTTGCTATGGTTCATAACTGTGGTAAAGGTGTATACTTCGACGTTCAAATCAAACGTATGAAACCAGCTTTATTCTCATTTAATCTAATCCCTGATGACTGTACTGATATGGCTGATATTAAAGCTAAATATGGTGACAAAGTAACTCTTATGGGACATATCGATCCAGCTTGGTTATTCCAATCAACTGAAGAAGAACTTCGTGAGCTTTGCCGTAAACAAATTGATACATACAAAAAAGATGGTGGTTTCGTGCTTGCTACTGGTTGTGAATACCCAGCTCCGCTTGATTTCACTAAAGCAAAAATCATGGTTGAAGAAGCTCGCAATTACGGAAAATACTAACTCCTATTAATTTAGTCGTTATACATTTAATAAAAAAGGTCTGTGTCTTTACACAGGCTTTTTTTATTTTATTAAAAATTTTAAGTAATATTACAAAAAATTCATAAATTTTATAATATACCATTTGCAAAAATATCAAAAATGTATTAGAATATATAAGTGAAGAATTATTTATGGAGGTGCGATATGAGTAAACCTGTTTACAAGAGGGTGCTTATTAAAATAAGTGGTGAAGCCCTTGCGGGTGAGAAAAAATTTGGACTTAACTTTGACGTTATTGGCCCTGTCTGCGATGTTATTAAAAAGATCTCTGACATTGGTGTTGAAGTTGGTATTGTTGTTGGTGGAGGAAACTTTTGGCGTGGCGTAAAAGATGGTGGCGACAAAATGGAACGTTCTCGTGCTGACCATATGGGTATGCTTGCAACTGTTATAAATTCACTTGCATTAGCCGATGCGCTAGAGCAACGTGATGTAAAAGTACGAGTGCAAACAGCGATTGCTATGAATGAAATAGCAGAGCCATATATTAGAAACAAAGCACATAGTCACCTTGAAAAAGGTAGAGTAATCATTTTTGGCTGTGGCACAGGAAATCCATATTTTTCAACTGACACTGCAGCAGTATTACGTGCAGCTGAAATTAATGCTGAAGTTATACTTTTAGCTAAAAATATTGATGGGGTTTACGATTCAGACCCTGCAACTAATCCATCGGCTTTAAAATTCGATGAACTTACTTATATGGATGTACTAAATCGTGGACTTAAAGTAATGGATACAACTGCGACATCGCTTTCTATGGATAATCATATTCCGATTTTAGTTTTCGCTTTAGAAGACCCTGAAAATATTTTAAGAGTTGTTTGTGGAGAGAAAATCGGTACAATAGTTAAGGAGGACAAATAAATGAGAGAACAACATAATCAGGCAAAAGAAAAAATGCAAAAAACTATAGACGTGCTTGCGTCTGAATTTGCAACGGTGCGTGCTGGACGTGCATCAGCTACTATACTTGATAAAGTATCAGTTTCATACTATGGCGCTGCAACACCAATTTCACAAGTGGGGAATATTTCATCTCCAGATCCTAAAACATTAGTTATTCAACCCTGGGATACTAGTATTTTAAAAGATATTGAAAAAGCTATTCAAACTTCTGATATAGGCATCAACCCACAAAACGATGGTAAGATTATTCGTTTAAGCTTCCCGCCGCTAACAGAAGAGCGTCGTCGTGATCTTGTTAAACAAGTTTCAAAATATGGTGAAGATGCTAAAGTTGCAATTAGAAATATTCGTCGTGATTTTATGGATAAATTCAAAGATATGAAGAAAAAATCAGAAATCACAGAAGATGATTTAAAGGATTGTGAAAAAGAATTACAAACTGTAACAGATAAATTCACTAAAGAAATAGACACAATGGTAACAGCTAAATCTAAAGAGCTATCAGAAATTTAGTCTATAAACAAATAAGATACTATTAATAGATTTTAGGGCGACTGTACAAGGTCGCCCATATAATTATATTGTGTACAATAATATATAATTTCAAAATTAAATAAATTTACGAGGTAAGAAATGGGATTACTTGACTTATTTAAGAAAAATGCCGATTATGACCTTGATGATATAATCGTTCCGAAGCATATTGCAATAGTTATGGATGGGAATGGTCGCTGGGCAAAGAAAAGAGGTCTTGCACGAACAGTTGGCCATAAATTTGGTAGTGAAACTTTTAGAAAAATAGCCACTTATGCAAAAGATATTGGCGTTAAATATCTTACGGTTTATGCTTTTTCAACAGAAAACTGGAAAAGGCCACAAGAAGAAGTGAAAAAAATAATGGAACTTCTTGAAGAATATTTAGAAGAAGCTGCACAAACAATGCAGAAAAAAGGTGTTGGCATACGAATTTTAGGCGATTTATCAGCTTTATCTGAAAAATTACAAATAAAAATCGCACAAATCCATAAAATAACTGAAGATATGGATGCAAAAATCATAGCAAATCTTTGCGTTAATTATGGTGGACGCAACGAAATTTGTTATGCAATGAAAAAAATAGCAAAACAAATTGAAGACGGAAAATTATCTTCGGAAGATATTAACGATGAGTTAATAAGCCGAAATTTATATACTCATGAAATGCCAGATCCAGATCTTGTAATTCGCCCAAGTGGCGAAATTAGATTATCAAATTATTTGCTTTGGCAATCTGCTTATTCAGAATTTTACTTTACTGATGTATTGTGGCCTGATTTTGATGAAAAAGAACTCGATACAGCAATTATTGAATTTAATAAACGAAACAGAAGATTTGGAGGGGTTTAGCGTTATGGTAACAAGAATTCTAGCAGGAATTATAGCGGGGCTGTTTGCGCTATATGTAATTTATCTTGGACCTCCGATGTTGGTTCCAATAATGGTATCAATCGTTTGTGCTTTAGGCACACATGAACTATTAAAAGCATCACTTACAATTAGAACATTAAGGTTTAAAATAGTTTCTGCAATTTTTTCAGGAAGTTTAGCATTTTTTGTTTATTTTGAAGTATTTCAAATTAGCTTTATTGCGATTGTATTCTTCTTTACAGTTTATTTATTTGTAGAATTTTTGGTACATCATAGTACAATGAAATTTGAAGAATTAGCTACATCGTTTTTTGCAGTTATATTTATTCCACTTGCAATAACTTCATTAATGCGTATTTATTTTATGCCTTATGGTGAATTTTTAGTATTAATCCCATTATTTACTGCGTGGGGCTCTGATACTTTTGCATTATTTGCTGGTGTGGCATTTGGGAAACACAAGCTTGCTCCTGAAATTAGCCCTAAAAAGACAATTGAAGGTTCAATCGGTGGAATTTGTGGCGCAGTGTTCTTGATGATTGTTTTTGTTTTCATTATGAGAACATATACTGATTTTGAAATAACTATGATAAGTGCCATTGTAATCGGCATAGCAGGTTCTATTTTAGGTCAAATTGGAGATTTATCATTTTCAACAATAAAACGTCAATATGGAATTAAAGATTATGGAAAAATATTACCTGGTCATGGTGGTGTACTAGATAGATTTGACAGCGTAATTTTTACAGCACCAGTTGTAGAAATTTTGCTGAATTTAATTAATTAAAGGTGTTTATGAAAAAACTTTCGATTTTAGGCTCTACAGGCTCTATTGGAACACAAACTTTAGATATTGTTCCAAATATTGGAGCGTCTGTTTGCGCTTTAACAACAAATAAAAATACAATTCTACTTGAAGAACAAGTGAGAAAATTTAAGCCAACGCTTGCAGTAGCTTATGATGAGCAAGCAGCAAAAGATTTGAAAATTAGACTTGCTGATACAAATGTAAAAGTTGAAACTGGCATTGATGGGTTAATTCATGCATCAACTATGGACGATTGTGATATGCTGGTTACAGCTGTTGTTGGTATGATTGGACTTTTGCCTACTCTTTCAGCTATTGAAAAAGGTATAGATATCGCACTTGCAAACAAAGAAACACTTGTTTGCGCTGGGCATATTGTTATGCGAAAAGCTCAAGAAAAAAATGTGAATATTTTACCTGTAGACTCTGAACATTCAGCAATTTTTCAATCTATGCATGGTCAGGATTTATCAGCAATTAATAAAATCATATTAACAGCTTCTGGTGGGCCATTTTTTGGAAAAACACTTGAAGAAATTTATAATGCAACAAAAGTTGATGCTTTAAAACATCCTAACTGGGATATGGGAGCAAAAATCAGCATAGATAGTGCAACTATGATGAATAAAGGGTTAGAATTTATTGAAGCAATGTGGCTTTATGACATAGACCCTTCTAAAATTGATATTGTTGTTCATCGACAAAGCATAATTCATTCATTAGTTGAATATAATGATAATTCAATAATAGCGCAATTGAGCACACCAGATATGAGATTGCCAATTCAATATGCAATTACATATCCTAAACGTTTTGAATGTAACATCCCAAAGCTTAATTTATGGGAAATGTCTAACCTTACGTTTGACAAACCAGATTATAATACATTTAAAGCATTAAAATTAGCTATTTCGGCTGCACATAAAAAAGGCAATAGTGGGGCTGTTTTAAACGGGGCAAATGAAGTTGCAGTTGAATTATTCTTACAAGATAAAATAAAATTTGGAAATATCCCAGAGCTTGTGTTAGAAGCTTTAGAAAATGTTTCCTTTAAAGATGACTTTAGTATTGACACTGTTCTTGAAAGTGATAAACTTTCAAGAGAAATAGTGTATTCAAAATTTAAATAAGGAGTGATTAATATTTTTACAGGTATTGCGATAGTAGATAATATTATTACAGGCATAATTACAATTTTAGTATTTGGACTTTTAATTGCAATTCATGAACTAGGACATTTTATTGCAGCTAAAAAATCAGGTGTTAAAGTAAATCAATTCATGATTGGTATGGGACCTATTCTTTGGAAAAAAGTAAAAGGCGACACTGAATATAGCTTAAGATTATTGCCAATCGGTGGTGCGGTTGTGATGGAAGGCGAGGACGCTTATTCAAAAGAAGAGGGAAGTTATGGAAGTGCGAAAGCTTGGAAACGTGCAATAATTATTGTTGCCGGTGCTATAATGAACTTTGTGCTTGGATTTTTAATTTTAGTTGTTTTAAATATTCCTGGAACATCTTTTGTGACAACTACATTAGAAGGATTCCAAGATGAATTTGATTTTGAGAGTGAAGCTGCCCTTATGGTTGGTGACAAAATCCTTGAAATTGATGGTTACAAAATCTTAGTTTCTCCTGATATCACTATGGCGCTTGATAAATATCCAGCACCACATGATATTTTAATCGAACGTGATGGAGAAAAAATCCTAATTGAAGATTTGCCGATGGAACGAAAAGAATATACTCTCGAAGATGGAAATACAGCGATGCTTTACGGATTTAACCTATCTGTAAAGGAAATGAACTTTACAGATAAAATCGAACAAGCGATGATGTTAACATTGAATTATGCTCGTTTAGTTTGGGTGAGTTTAGGCGATTTAATCTCTGGCAACATAGGAATGGAACAAATGTCAGGGCCTGTAGGTGTAAGCACTGTAATAGGTCAAACAGCACAAGACCCTATTATTTTATGGAATTTAGTTGCATTGATTTCTATTAACTTAGGTATTATGAACTTGCTTCCGTTACCTGCTTTAGACGGTGGACGCTTAGTATTTATTATCTGGGAAATGATATTTAAAAAACCACTTAATCCAAAATATGAAGGATATGTTCATTTAGTTGGATTTGCATTGTTAATGATGTTGATGGTGTTTGTTACTTTCAATGATATACGCAATTTATTTTTTTAAAGGAAGTTTATAATGAGAAGAATTTCTAAAGAAATAAAAATAGGGAATATAGCTATCGGTGGAGCAAATCCGATAGCTATTCAGTCTATGACAAATACAGATACATCAGATGTAAATACAACATTAGAACAAATTAACGCCCTGTATTCTGCTGGATGTGAAATTGTGCGAGTAGCTGTTCCGGATGAAACAGCAGCGAAATCACTTTATGAAATTTGTAAACTTTCGCCTTTGCCTGTAGTTGCAGATATTCATTTTAATTACAAACTTGCACTTACTGCAGTTGACGCTGGTATTTCAAAAATTAGAATTAACCCTGGTAATATAGGTGATGATGATAGGGTAAAGCAGGTAGTTAATGCTTGTAAACTTGCAAATATTCCTATAAGAATTGGTGTAAATAGTGGTTCAGTTGAACGTCATATTCTTGCTAAATTTGGCGGACCTACACCAGATGCTATGGTTGAAAGTGCATTATATCATGTGAATTTACTTAACAAATTTGACTTCAATGATATTTGCATTTCACTTAAATCATCAAGTGTTCAAAACACAGTAAATTGTTATGTCAAAATGTCTGAGAAAACTGATTTGCCTTTGCATCTTGGAGTTACAGAAGCTGGCACAAAACATATGGGTACAATTAAATCTGCAGCTGGCATTGGTGGCCTTTTGGCTTTGGGAATAGGTGATACTATAAGAGTTTCTTTAACAGATGACCCTGTAGAAGAAATCGCTGTTGCAAAAGATATTTTAAAAGCTGTAGGGATTACGAATGAAGGTGTTAATATCATTTCTTGTCCAACTTGTGGTAGAACTAAAATCGGTCTAATTGAAATTGCAAATGAAGTTGAACAAAAACTAGCAAACGTTAAACATAATATCACAGTTGCTGTTATGGGTTGTGTAGTTAATGGACCTGGAGAAGCACGTGAAGCTGATTTTGGGATTGCTGGTGGAATTGGTGAAGGTTTGATTTTTAAAAAAGGTGAAATCATCAGAAAAGTGCCACAGGATAAACTTGTTAATGAACTTTTAAATGAAATTTATAATCATATAGGTGAAATGAATGAATAGAACATTAAACAGTATTTTTGATTTATGTGATAATGAAAAATTTGGAGCATGCCTTACACATGGTGAGGTATGCTCTTTAGCAGTTAATAAAGAAAAAACTGTAATGATGTGTCATGTGAAATTTTCTGATTTAATTAAACGTAAAACAATTAAAAAACTTGAAATACATATAAAAGAAATTTATGGATTTAATCGTTTTAATATTTTGCCAAAATATAAATTCACTTGTATTTCTCAGCAATATTTAGATAATTTAAAAGAGTTATTAGTTGAAAAATATCCTTCTTCATGCGGATATCTTTGTGACTGCAAAACAGAAATTTTAGATAATGAAGTTGTATTTCATTTAAGTTCATCAGGGGTAGATTATTTGATGTCACCACTCCGTGAGTTATCAACGACAATTTATAATGAAACCGGACTTAATATTAAAATAAATGCAATTCCTATTGATAATGAACAAGATTACGACAAGCAAAGTAATAGCAAACGTAAAGAAGTTATTAAGAAAGCTATTGATATTCAAACAGCTGAAAATGCAGCATCTGAAAATCGTCCAAAACTACAGCAACCAAAACCAAGTGAACAAAATGCATATAAAAAACCTAGAGCAAAGCCGCTGGAAATCAAGAAAAATGAAAGTATTATTTTTGGCAAACCAGTTGAAGATAAGCCTGTTGGAATTGATGTTGTCGCAAATGAGCTTGGTCGAGTTACAATTAAAGGTGATGTTTTCTTTGTTGAAACACGTGAGATTAAAGCTAAAAATTTAACTGTAATTAACTTTGATGTAACAGATTATACTAGCTCAATACGTGTATCTAAGGTAATGGATACTGCTAAGGCTATTCCGATAATTGAAGGCGTTAAAGTTGGTGAACACTTAATTGTTCAAGGTATGATGAGTTATAATACCTTTGAGCGAGAAAATGTTATTAATCCAACAAGTATAGTTATGTCGAAGAAAGAAGTTAAGCGCAAAGACACTGCTGAGAAAAAACGTGTTGAACTTCATGCACATACAAATATGTCAGCTATGGATGCATTATCCCCAATTGGAGACCTTGCGAAAAGAGCAAAATCTTGGGGGCATACGGCTATCGCAGTTACAGACCATGGTGTAGCTCAAGCTTTTCCAGATGCTATGAGTGCTGGCAAAAAAAATGATATAAAAATAATTTATGGTGTTGAAGCTTATTATGTAAATGATGATGATAAACTAAATGTTGTAAATGGAAATAGAAGTGTACCTTTAAATGGTGGACGTTTTATAGTTTTTGATGTTGAAACAACAGGGCTTAAGCCATCTGAAGAAAAAATTACAGAAATTGCTGCGACAGTTCTTGAAAATGGCGAAATTGTTGATAGCTTTCAAACATATGTAAATCCTAAAAAACATATACCGCCGTTTATAACTGAACTTACAGGGATTTCTGATGAAACAGTGGCAAATGCACCTGATATAAAAGATGCAATTGTTGCATTTCGTGAATTTTGCAAAGATGATATATTAGTAGCTCACAATGCAGGGTTTGATATTTCATTTATCAATGTTGCGTGTAAAGAAGCAAATATAACTTGGGATATTACATATATTGACACATTAGAAATGTCTAGAATCTTACTTCCGAATTTATCACGTCATAAGTTAAACATTTTAGCTAAAGAACTTGAAGTAGGTAAGTTTGACCATCATAGAGCTTCTGAAGATGCAAAAATTTTAGCCTATATATTCTTAAAGTTAATCGGAAAATTGATTGAAGAGCATGGTGCAAATCAAGTATCAGATATAAACTTATTGTTGCTAACTATAAAAAAAGATACAGGTGGAGTTAAAACACTCAAGAGCAATCATTTAATAATTTTAGTTAAAAACATGATTGGGCTTAAAAACTTATACAAATTAATTTCAGCTGCTCATTTAGAATATTTTTATAAACGTCCAATCATGCCTAGGAGTTTACTTGTTAAGCATAGAGAAGGTCTGATAATTGGTTCTGCTTGTGAAGCTGGCGAACTATTTCGTGCTATAACAGCAAACAGAAAACAAAATGAAATTGAAAAAATTGCGAAGTTTTATGATTATCTCGAAATTCAGCCAATTTTAAATAATAAATTTATGATTGAAAAGGGACTAGCTTCTGATTTTGAAGAGCTAAAAGACTTCAACAGGAAGATTGTAGAACTTGGTGAAAAGCTAAAAATCCCAGTAGTAGCCACTGGAGATGTTCACTTTTTAGAACCTCATGATGAAATATTCAGAAGAGTGTTAATGGCAGGAATGGGATTTTCGGATGCAGATGATCAGCCACCGTTATATCTAAAAACTACAGATGAAATGCTTGAAGAATTTGATTATCTAGGACGTGAGAAGGCTCTCGAAGTCGTTGTAACAAACTCTAACTTAGTTGCTGACATGTGTGAAACGATTTATCCAATACCAAAAGAAACTTTTACCCCTAAAATGCCGAATTCCGATAAAGAACTTCGTGATTTATGTGATAGTAAAGCTAAAGAGCTTTACGGAGAAAATTTGCCTGAAGTAGTACAAAAAAGGCTTGATAAAGAACTGGGTTCTATAATTGGAAATGGTTTTGATGTTCTTTATATGATTTCTCAAAAGCTTGTTGCAAAATCTATTGAAGATGGATATTTAGTAGGTTCTCGTGGTTCGGTTGGCTCATCAGTTGTTGCATTTTTATCTGGAATAACTGAAGTAAACGCATTACCTGCTCATTACAGATGCACAAATTGTCAGCATAGTGAATTTTATACAAATGAGACATATCAATGTGGTGCAGACATGCCTGACAAAAATTGTACCAAGTGCAATACACCATATACTAAAGACGGATTTGATATTCCATTTGAAACTTTCTTAGGCTTTGATGGAGATAAAGCACCTGATATAGACCTTAACTTTTCTGGTGAATATCAATCACGAGCACACAAAGAAACTGAAGTTTTATTCGGAAAAGGCCATACTTTCAGAGCAGGGACTATAGGCACTGTAGCTGAAAAAACTGCATATGGATTTGTTAAAAAATATCTTGAAGAAAAGGGCAGTTTATGCTCTCGTGCAGAAGAAAACAGGTTGACACAAGGTTGCACTGGGATTAAACGAACAACAGGTCAGCACCCCGGTGGAATTATGGTTGTTCCAAAAGAAAATGAAATTTTTGAATTTTGTCCAATTCAACACCCAGCAGATGACCCTGATTCTGATATTATTACAACTCATTTTGATTATCATTCTATTCATGATAATCTATTAAAACTTGATTTGCTGGGCCATGATGATCCAACGATGATTAAACATCTCGAGGATTTAACAGGTGTTAATGCTCGCCAAATTCCACTTGATGATAAAGACACTATGTCAATTTTTACTTCTTTAGCACCACTGGGTATTGATGAAGATAAAATACTTGGCACAACAGGCTCTCTGGCTGTTCCAGAATTTGGTACTAAATTTGTTCGTGGAATGCTTAATGATACAAAACCCACAACATTTGATGAGCTTCTTCGCATATCTGGCCTCTCTCATGGGACTGATGTTTGGTTATCTAATGCTCAAGATTTAGTTGTTAAAGGCATTGCGACCTTGCGTGAATGCATTTGTTGTCGTGATGATATTATGAATTTCCTTATAATGAAAGGTGTAGAACCAAAATTATCATTTACTATTATGGAAAGTGTTCGTAAGGGTAAGGGACTTAAGCCAGATTGGGAAGATGCAATGCGAGCAAATGATGTTCCGGAATGGTATATTGATAGTTGTAAAAAAATTAAATATATGTTCCCAAAAGCCCATGCTGTAGCTTATGTTATGATGGCATTTAGAATTGCATGGTTTAAGGTTCATAAGCCACTTGCATTTTATAGTGCTTATTTTTCTATACGTGCAAAAGGATTTGACGCATCTACAATGATTTTTGGTGATGATGTTGTTATTTCTAAAATGAATGAACTGGGTCAAAAAGAAAAAGATAAAACTATAACAAATGCAGAAAAAGAAAGTTTTGCAACATTAGAAGTTTGTCATGAATTTTATCGACGTGGATATAAGTTTGCTCCAATGGACGTATATAATTCGGATGCAACAAAATTCTTAATAACAGACGAAGGCCTAATTCCTCCATTTACATCTATGCCAGGCATTGGAGAGACAGCGGCACAAGTAATTGTTAACGAACGTAAGAATGGAAAATTTATTTCATCAGAAGAACTTATTATGCGTTGTCCAAAAGTATCTAAATCAGTTGTTGAGCTTTTGACATCTGTTGGGGCATTGCGTGATATGCCAAAATCTTCACAGATTTCATTTTTCTAAATAAACTTATGTTTTGAAAATTTGAATGCTATCCTATATAAGCATAAGTATAAATAAACAAAATATTGACAATATATTTAAATTATGATATACTTCATTAAGATAAAGTGATAAAGAGGTAAAGTTATGAAAAAGAATGCAATAAGAACACCAGAAGGAACTCGAGATTTTTTATTCTCTGAATGTACAAAAATAAGAAAATGCCAACAAAAATTGTCAGATTTTCTTTCAAATATGGGTTATAGCGAGATAATTACACCTGGAATCGAATTTTATGATGTTTTCACAACGGCAAACCCAAATACCGAACAAGAAAGCATGCTTAAATTTAATGATAAAAATGGAAGCATCGTTGTTCTTCGTCCAGACTCAACAACTCCTATTGCAAGAGTCGCAGCGACTAGAATTAAAGAGGAATTTTTCCCATTGAAATTATCATATTGTCAGAATGTATACCGTTCTAGCACTCATCACTCAGGGCAGAGTGCAGAAATCATGCAAGTTGGTGCAGAGCTTATCGGAGTGGATGGAAAAAATGCCGATTTAGATATATTGTCTACAGCTATATGTGCAATTGAAGAAGTAAATCCTAGTGTATTTAGACTTGAAATTGGTCATGCTGATGTTTATAAGTCTCTTATTAGTTCACTTAATGTTGATGATAATACAGCTGAAGAGATAAGAAGTCTAATTGAAAGCAAAAGCTTTGCTGCACTAAATGATGCACTAGAACCATTTAAAGACAAAGAAGCATATAGAGCAATTCGTGCTATTCCATCTCTTTTTGGTGGTAGAGAAGTTTTAACAAAAGCACTAGAACTTACTAATGATAAAAACGTAATTAATGCAATTGAGTATTTGATTGATATTTTAGATAATTTAGATACAGCTGGGCTTTTAGATAATGTAATAATTGACCTTGGTATGGTACATGAGATTGATTATTACACTGGAATTATGTTTAGGGGATATGCTGAAGGTGCGGGTGATACAGTGCTTAGTGGCGGCAGATATAATAACTTAACGAGTAAATTTGGAAAAGAAATGCCATCAGTTGGCTTTGCGATTGATATTGTAAGCCTTTCCAAATGTTTAAATACTGAATATGAAAATAAAATAAATGAAGTTGTATTCTATGATAAAACAGGATTTAAAACAGCTATCAATTATCTTAAATCAAATGAAGCAGGTACAGTTGTTCTTTCTCCTTGTTCTACAATTGAAGAAACTAAACTTAAATGCAAAACTATAGGAGTTAAAACTATAGCGATAGCAACTGCAAATGAAATTTCAAAAATAACTATATAGTAAAATGACTTAAAATAGGAGAATTTTGCAAATGGAACAAAATATAATAAGAATTGCACTTACAAAAGGTAGATTAGAGAAGAAAACACTTGCACTTATGGAAAAAAGCAGTTACGATATAAGTGAACTAACAGAAAAATCACGAAAATTGATTTTTAAAATTCCGAATAGTAATATAGAAGTTGTGCTTGCTAAAGCTGCCGATGTTATTACATATGTTGAACATGGTGTGTGTGATATAGGTGTTGTTGGCAAAGATACTATTATGGAAAAAGGTGGTTCTTTTTATGAAACACTTGATTTAGGTTTTGGTAAATGTAAATTCGCTGTTGCAACTTCAAAGGAAATTGACTTATATAAAGCACATAAGCAATTTACAATCGCTTCAAAGTATCCAAAAGTTACTAAAACACACTTTGCAAAGAAAAATATTGATGTAGAAGTAATTAAAATCGAAGGTTCTGTTGAACTTGCACCATTGCTTCATTTAGCTGATGCTATCGTAGATATTGTTGAAACAGGATCTACATTAAAGGAAAATGGATTACATGTAATCGAAGATATTGCAAACATTTCAGCTAGAATGATTGTAAATGTAGCTAGCATGAAAATCAAAAAAAATGAAATTGAAAAATTTGCAAATGATATTAAAGATGCGCTTAAAAAAGGGGAGGAATAATTGTGATTATTGAAATAATTAAAGCTGATGGACAAACTGAAAACACTGTGCTTTCAGCAATGAAAATGCGTATGGACGAATCTTCTGAAATGATTGATGCTAGTGTGCGTTTAATTCTTGACGATATTAAAGCAAACGGCTTCGAATCTGTAGAAAAATATTCAAAAAGGTTTGATAAAGTAGTTCCGTTTGAAGTTACTAAAGAACAAATTGAAGAAGCATATAAAGAATGTGACAAAGATTTAATTGAAGCGCTTGAACTTTCTGCAAAAAATATTCATGATTATCACAGCCAAATGCTTGTGAAATCTTGGGAATATAACCCTCAGGATGGGATTACATTAGGTCAAAACGTGCGAGGCCTTTCAAAAGTTGGTATCTATGTTCCGGGGGGGACAGCTGCATATCCTTCTTCTGTTTTAATGAATGCAATACCTGCTAAAGTTGCTGGAGTTGAGGAGATAATTATGGTAACTCCTCCAACAGAAAACTTAAATAACGCTGTTTTAGCTGCTGCAAAAATTGCTGGAGTTGATAGAATTTTGGCAGTTGGTGGTGTTCAAGCTATTTGCGCACTTACACTAGGTGCTGGTTTTATCCCTAAAGTTGATAAAATTGTAGGGCCTGGTAATGCTTATGTAGCATCAGCTAAAAAACAAGTATTTGGTAAAGTAGATATTGATATGATAGCAGGGCCTTCAGAAGTTTTAGTAATTGCTGACGATAGTGCAAATCCTTGTTATATTGCAGCTGATATGCTAAGTCAAGCTGAACATGATAAACTGGCATCAGCAATATTAGTTACAGATAGTGAAGATTTTGCAAACAAAGTAGCAGAAGAACTTGAAAAACAAACGCAAACTCTTTCAAGAGAAGAAATTATAAGAATTTCACTTCGAGACCATGGTAAAATTATTGTTTGTGATAATTTGATAGATTGTGCAAAAATTTCTAACGAAGTGGCGCCTGAACATCTTGAAATTGTAACAAAAAATGATGATGAAGTATTACCACTTATCAAAAATGCTGGTGCAATTTTCTTAGGTCAATATTCACCTGAACCTTTAGGAGACTATATGGCAGGGCCATCTCATGTACTTCCAACATCGGGTAGTGCTAGATTTTTCTCTCCTTTATCAACTGATACTTTTCTAAAAAAATCAAGTGTTGTTAAATATTCAAAAACTGCACTTTTAGATGTGGCTGATAAAATTATGAATATTGCTCAAACTGAAAAATTAACAGCACATGCAAATTCAATTAAGGTAAGGTGCGAAAAGTGATAAATTTACCTCAAAAATTAATAAATATTCACCCATATGACCCTACGGAAGATAAATACAAAGTGAAACTTGATGCAAATGAAAGTTATTTTGACTTGTCAG
Organism: uncultured Oscillospiraceae bacterium; assembly: GCA_964370625.1. Taxonomy (GTDB): domain Bacteria; phylum Bacillota; class Clostridia; order Oscillospirales; family Butyricicoccaceae; genus CAYJKB01. The sequence goes on from CAYJKB010000026.1 coordinate 25,451, forward strand.
ATGAGAAAAAAACGCAAGTGTTAGGAAAAATAGCAAATATCAGCTTAAATCGTTATCCTGATCCTGCTTCAACAGAACTAATTTCAGTTGCTGCAAAATATTTTGATGTTGCACCGTCGAATTTAGCTTGTGGTACTGGTTCTGATGAGTTGATTTCAATTTTAGTAAACGCATTTAACACTATAGGAGATAGTATTTTAGTTATTTCTCCTGACTTTTCTATGTATAGTTTTTATGCTGGAGTTTGTGAAGTTAAGGTTGAAAATTCACTTAAGAATGAAAGTTTCGATATTGACATACGAGATGTTATTGCACGTGCTAAAGAATATAATGCGAAAATGGTAATTTTCTCGAACCCATGTAACCCTACAGGGAATGGAATTTGCAAAGAAGATGTACTTAAAATTGTACGTGAGTTACCTTCTGTCTTAGTTGTTGCTGATGAAGCTTATATGGATTTTTGGGAAGATAGCCAGAGCGTCATTGATGAAATTTTAAATTTTGACAATTTGATGGTGCTTAAAACTCTTTCAAAAGCAGTGGGGCTTGCTGGAATTCGTCTAGGTTTTGCTGTTGCAAATGAATTTTTAATAGAACAAATTAACAAAGCACGTTCACCATTTAATGTAAATGCACTTACACAAGCTGTAGGAACAGTTGTTTTATCTGATATTGAATATGTTAAAAATGCAATCTGTCAAATAAAAGAACAAAAGCTAAAACTTGACAATAAACTGAAAGTATTAGCAGAAAAATATCCTAATATCATCACTTTTTCACCGACATTTACTAACTTTTGTGTGCTGAAAACACAAAAAGCTGATTTTATATATAGCAAACTTTTAGAAAAAGAAATATGTATTAGAAATTTTGCAAAACTTGGATTTTTGCGTATAACAGTTGGTAGTGATGATGAAAACACAGAACTTTTAACTGCATTAGAACAAATTTTAAACGAAATGGAGTAGAAAATTATGCGTACTGGAAAAATACAGCGAAATACGCTTGAAACAAAAATTTCTTTAGAACTTTGTCTTGATGGTGGTGAAATTGATATTAGCACAGGCATTGGATTTTTTGACCATATGCTAAATTCATTTGCAATTCATGGGAAATTTGGTTTAAAAGTTAAATGTGATGGAGATTTACATGTTGATTGTCACCATACAATTGAAGATGTTGGAATTGCACTTGGCAAAGCATTTACTGAGGCTATTTCTGATAAAAAAGGGATTGAACGCTTTGGAGATGCATTTGTTCCGATGGACGAAGCACTTGGATTTTGTTCGCTAGACATAAGCGGTAGACCTTTTTTAGTTTTTGATGCAAGCTTTGAGCAAGCTGTGGTAGGTCAATATGACACATGTATGACAGAGGAATTTATGAGAGCATTTGCATTTAATTCTGGAATCACACTTCATCTTAAAAGTCACTATGGTTCAAACTCTCACCATGTTATCGAAGCTCTATTTAAAGCACTTGCAAGAGCATTGAGGACGGCATGTATGATAACTTCTGATAAAGTTATGTCGGCGAAAGGGGTGCTTTAATGGGATATATTGGAATTATTGACTATGGTGCTGGTAATCTAATGAGTGTTCAAAATTCACTTGACTATCTTGGGATTAAAAATAAAATTGCAACTTCAAAAGAGGAAATCAATGAAGCAAGTTCTCTTATTTTGCCTGGAGTTGGTGCTTTTTCTCATGCAATGAATGCACTTGGTAACTCTGGTTTAATTGAAACAATTATGGATAATGCAAAACAAAAGCCATTTTTAGGAATTTGTCTTGGAATGCAACTTTTATTTGACAAGAGTTTTGAACTTGGTGAAACAGAAGGATTAGGCTTAATTTCTGGTGAAGTTATTAAAATTCCTACGAATGAAAAGCTTCCACAAATGGGATGGAATAGCCTTGATATATCAAATCCGTCAGCAATAACTACAGATATTTCAAACGGAGATTATGTTTATTTTGTTCATAGTTTCATGGTGTCTCCAGCAGATAAAAATGTGCTTACTGCAACTTGTGATTATGGTGTAAGTGTACCAGCTATGATAGCAAAGGATAATATTTTTGCTTGTCAATTTCACCCTGAAAAAAGTGGCGATATCGGCATGAAAATACTTCGCTCGTTTGCAAAGCTTAAATAAGAAAGGAAATATTATGGTAATTTTACCTGCAATAGATTTAAAAGACGGAATGTGTGTACGCCTTCACAAAGGGGATTTTGACACAGTTCATAAAGTGGCAGAAGATGCAATCACAACTGCTAAAAACTTTGAAAAGCAAGGCGCTGAAATCCTGCATATGGTTGACCTTGATGCCGCTAAAACAGGGGATAGAACTAATTACAAAATCGTTCGAGATGTAATTGAAAACACAAACCTTAAAGTTGAATTAGGTGGTGGAATTCGCACAATTGATGACATTGAATATGCATTATCTTTTGGTGTGTTTCGTGTTGTAATTGGATCTGCTGCTGTTTCAAATCCTGAATTTGTAAGACAGGCAACACAAAAATATGGTGATAAAATTGCTGTTGGAATTGATAGCCTCTCTGGAAGCGTTAGAACTGATGGGTGGATTAAAGATAGCGGAAAAGACTATATTTCGCTTGCAAAAGAGATGGAAAGCTTTGGTGTAAAGTATATCATCTTTACAGATATCAGCAAAGATGGAATGCTTGAAGGACCGAATTTTGATGAACTTTTAGCACTTCGAAATGCTGTTTCTTGCGAAATTATAGCATCTGGTGGTGTTAGCTGTATTTCTGATATTGTTAAACTTAATGAAATGAAAATAGACGGAGCTATAGCTGGAAAAGCAGTTTACACTGGCGATTTAGATTTAGCGCAAGCTATTAAGGAGGCAAAAAAATAATGCTTTCAAAACGTATTATACCTTGCCTTGATGTTCATAATGGTAAAGTTGTAAAGGGTGTAAATTTTGTAAATTTAAGAGATGCTGGAGACCCTGTAGAGCTTGCGAAATTTTATTCTGCAGAAGGTGCTGATGAAATTGTTTTTTTAGATATTACAGCAACTCATGAAAATCGTGACACAATAGCAGATGTAGTTCGAAGAACAGCAAAAGAAGTTTTTGTTCCTCTTACTGTCGGTGGGGGAATACGAACTACTGATGATTTTAAAAACTTGCTTCGTGCTGGTGCTGACAAAATTTCCGTTAACTCAGCTGCTATCTTTAATAAACAATTGATTTCCGATGCTGCTAAAATGTTTGGAAGTCAATGTGTTGTCGTTGCTATTGATGTAAAGAAAAATGAAAGAGGCAATTATGAGGTATTTTCTGCTGGGGGAAGAAAACCAACTGGCATTGATGCTTATGAGTGGGCGTTAGAAGTAGAACGATTAGGCGCTGGAGAAATTCTTTTAACATCTATGGATAGTGATGGCACAAAAGCTGGATTTGCACTTGAAATAACTGATAAAATTTCTCGTGCTGTTTCAATTCCAGTTATTGCTTCTGGAGGTTGTGGAAGTCTTGAACACTTTTATGAAGCTTTTGATAAAACTCATGCAGATGCTGCTTTAGCTGCTTCACTTTTCCATTTTGGTGAACTTCGTATATCTGAAGTTAAAAATTATTTAAAAGAAAAAGGATTACCTGTAAGGGCATAAAGGTTTAAAAATATGGAAATAAATTTAGATAAATTTTTTGTAAAAAGCGAATTAGTTCCAATTATCTGTCAAGATATAGATACAAAAGATGTTTTGATGTTGGGATATGCTAATAAAGTTGCACTTGAGAACACAATTAAAACTGGTACAGCGTGGTTTTATAGCCGAAGTCGTAATTCACTTTGGAATAAAGGGGAGACTTCTGGTAATTTTATTTATGTATCAAAAATATTATCTGATTGTGATGATGATACATTAATCTATTTAGGAAAACCAAAAGGTCCTGTTTGTCATACAGGAAATGATAATTGCTTCTATACTACATTATGGGAAAAATAAATTAATTGATGAAAGGAATTATATATTATGTCAAATGCATTTAAATCATTAGATGAAGTAATTCAAATGCGTCGTGCACAACCACAAGAAGGATCATACACCTGTTATCTGTTTGAAAAAGGTTTAGATAAAATCCTTAAAAAAGTAGGGGAAGAATGTGCCGAGACGATTATCGCAGCTAAAAATGCTGATAAGGCTGAAATTTCCGAGGAAATTTGTGATCTTATTTATCACTTATTTGTGATGATGAATGAATGTGATATTCCTTTATCACAAGTAGAAGATATTCTGCAAAAAAGAAGTGAGAAAATTGGAAATTTAAAAGTTATGAAAAATTCAGATCATAACACTTAATTTTATAACTTTCATGGGGCGGTTTATCCGTCCCAAAAATTATTTTAAAAATATTTTCAAAAAAGTGTTGACATTATAGTTTGTCTGTGATATTCTATATAGGCAGTCAAGTGAACGACACAGTGAAACAACGAAAACTGATACATATCTTGGCTAAATAAAATAAGCGCCCGTAGCTCAGCTGGATAGAGTGTTTGGCTACGAACC
>CAYJKB010000027.1:0-2386 GCA_964370625.1 uncultured Oscillospiraceae bacterium
TCCTTCGCCACAAAACTACATTTTTTAATCGCCTTTTTCTTACATTTTATCACTGTTGTTGACATACAAAATATGGTTATCCTGAAATCACAAAAGCATTTTGTCGAGGTGATGATATAATATACGGTAATATGCACCCAAAACTTATTTGGGGTAGGACAAAGACTATAGGCGATGGTGATGAGTGTTGTGACTTTAAATTAATGGTGGAGAAGTAATGAAAGATAAAATACAAAGCTCATATAAATCAACAAGAAATATTTATGATGTGATAATCACCCATAAAACTTGGTGGAGTAAACTGTACAGAAATATCGTTTGGAAAGGTGGAGATAATAATATAATTGCACAAAAACTCCTTGATAAAATCCCAAACAACTTTAGTGGAAAAATTCTTGATGTTCCTGTTGGAACAGCTGTTTTCACTCACGAAAAATACAGTAAAATGAAAAATGCTGATATAACTTGTCTTGATTACAGTGAAGATATGTTGAACATTGCAAGTAAGCGAATTTGTGGTAAAAATATAAAACTTGTTCAGGGTGATGTGGGGAATTTGAAATTTGAAAATGAAACTTTTGATATAGTTTTAAGCATGAATGGTTTTCATGTATTCCCTGATAAGGATATGGCTTTTTCGGAAGTTACAAGGGTGCTAAAAAAAGACGGTATGATACTTTCAAGCTTTTATGTTGAGGACAAAGGCAAACTTGCCGACTTTGTGGTTAAAAAAATACTAGCTAAAAAAGGGTTTTTCACACTTCCGTTTGACAGTGAAGAATCTATTAAACGAAGGTTGTCAAAAGATTTTGAAATTGAATTTTTTGACTGTGACGGCTCTTTGATTTATTTTTGTGCTAAGAAAGTAAGGTGAAATTTATGGAAAACAAAAAATTAAGTGGTGTTCCAGATACATTATTTATTCCACTGATTGAATTGCCTATACTTTCCCTTGTGTCGTGGCTTTTACTTAATAAGGCTAAAATTTAGCAACTTGTAAATATTAGATATAATTACTATACTCAAAAAGGTGGAGTGCCCGTCAAGGCAATCCACCTTTTTCTATTGCGCAAACAACAAAACCTATCACTTTCATAAGTTCGTGATAGGTTTTAGATAAAATTTTATTGATGTAACACTTGATGTCGCTCAAAAACATCTAAACCTTGTTCTTTAAGCCAATATGCAAGGTCAATAAAACACCAATTTTCTGAAATTTTTCCATCTTTACAATAATATACATCTATATCACCACGTATATGTGCATTCTCTTTTCCACCTGTCATGCCTAAGAAACCACCTGTAGGTGTAGCCTCCATACTCGTGTAAAAACATACAAAATCGCCCTCTGCAAAATATGCATTAATATCATTTGTGCTAACATTTATTAAATTATCACAAAATGGATGGTGATGTTGCTTTTGATATGTAGGTATCGTGTAAGCTGCACCAATTCCACAAGGACCATACCAATACATATCATCAGCCCAAGATTCTTTCATAGATTCAGCCGATGTTTCATCTGAATGATGCTCTGCAAATAATCCTTGAAGATTGTTTACCATAGTATCCACAATTGCAAGTGACTTTTCACCTTTCTCTTTTGGCTGTTCATCAAACATAAGCCCATTATGGTCACGAGGCCCAGGATATACATAGAACTTTCCTGTCATAGGAGGAAGTGGATATGCACCTGCTTCGTGCATAAATCCAATTAAATCTGTAAACATCGCTGTGTGAACAATTTTCCCATTTTCTACACGGTTAAATTCTGCATATTGTAAATGTTGGATTCGGTTTGTAGGGGCTATTCCAAGGAGTGGCTCTTTGAAAACACCAACAAAATATCCCATACTCATTACCCATTCTCCACCTAAAACACCAGTTCCAGCCATAAAGACATCTTGACGTCTTTGCATCTTGTACAATGCTTTTTTAATAGGATTCCAAAAATTTTCTGAAACATTATCTGTCCCTTTAATATCCATAAAAGGATAAGGTCCTTCAAAAGTATATGTTTCACTCATATATTTTTGAAGTATTTCAGATATGCTATTTTCATTGCATTCTTCAAGTTCATCAAAATAGGTTCTCACGATTTTTTTAATTGTTTGATAAGACATAATCTTCACCATACTTTCAATCATTTTGAAAACGTTATCAAAAACAATTTACCATATAATAGTAATTATGTCAATTGTAGAATATATACAAAGTTTAAAAGCTATCTCAAACGCACACTTTGTCGAACTATTAATTCCATTTCATATATTCTCTCAATTTGTCTTGTAGGTTCTTCAATAATACTCTTTAATATACTTATCGTTCCGTCAATCATTCTATCAATCGGATGTTCAATTGTTGTAAGTGAAAATGTTTTAAATTT
>CAYJKB010000027.1:2486-18823 GCA_964370625.1 uncultured Oscillospiraceae bacterium
CAATCATTCTATCAATCGGATGTTCAATTGTTGTAAGTGAAAATGTTTTAAATTTGCTACAAAAAATATTATCAAATCCAGTTACAGATATATCTTCTGGTATTTTAAGCCCATAAATATTTCTTGCAGCATCAATAGCGCCCATAGCAATCGTATCTTCACCGCAAACTATTACAGAAGGCAAATTTTCTGCCAAATGCTTTTTGGCAAGCTCAAATCCTGATTCATAACTATAATATCCATCTAAAGTATCTAATATCTTTCCACCTTTTGATGAATAAACCTGCGAAAAAATGCCTGTTCTATGTGTTTCTTTGGAAGAATGACAGTTACCTGTAATCAAAGTTGCTGTATTATGTCCATTTTCTAAAAGAAAATCACTAAATTTATTCATGATATGTTCTTGATCACATCTTACTGAACTTAATTTGAAAAATTCAGTATTTCTGTTAAAAATAACTGTTGGAATTTGAATTTTATCTAAATCTCGTACAACTGAATCTGCTGTTGCAGATGCTGTAATTATAATTCCATCTACTTGGTATTGATGGAGTTGAGATACAATTTGTTCAACATTTTTATGCGGATTTACTTCAAATAACATCACTTGATAACCTTCACGACGCAATGCATGTGTGAATTTTAAAACTACATCCATATAAAACCACCCGGCATCAGGACCTACTAATAATGCAATAATGTTAGTTCTTCCATTACTAAGTCCTCTGCCAATCGCACTAGTGCCATAATATCCCAGTTCTGCTGCTGCCTTTAGAACAGCTTGTCTATTTACTTCTTTAACTTTTCCATCCCACTTTGAATCAAAAACCCTTGATGCTGTAGCAGTTGATACACCAGCAAGCTTTGCCACATCAATTATGCTAATTCGTTTTTCTGTTGTCTTTTTCATATTCATCCCTTATTTCAAATAATATACTTTAATTATCGCATATTTTTGCTTTAAACACAAGTTAAATACATTAAGTAAGCGTTATCAATAACGATTATATGTAAGTTTATTTAGTAAATATATTACAAAAAAAGATAAAATAATTATATAATTTGCAAGAATTTTATAAACTTCCTTATTTGATATTGACTTTTTCCAATAATAGGTTTATTCTGTAAAAAGATAACGTTATCAAAATAATATCGCAATTATTGGGAGGTACAAAGATATGCAAATGTTAGACATATTAGTTCTCGTTGCCTATTTCATTTTTGTTATGGGGATTTCGATTTGGGCAGGTAAAGGACAAGACAAAGCAGATGATTTCTTTTTAGCAGGTCGTTCAATGCCGTTCTGGCCAGTAGCGTTGTCAGTTGTAGCGACAATGGTAGGAGGGATGACATTAGTTAGTGCTCCTGGATGGGCATACAATCAAGGTTTACGTGCATTTATGATTAATCTAAATATTCCACTTGCAATGTTTATATGTAGCGTAGTTTTCATTCCTTTTATTTACAACCTTAATGTAACTTCTGTATATCAATATGTTGGAAAACGTTTTGGTGTATTACCACATGTATTTTGTTCTATTGCTTTTATGTGGATGTGTACAGCGACAGCTGGTAGCTTCTTAATTGCCCCTACACTTGTTTTACACAGTGTAACAGGATGGGATCAAAAGTTTATTATCGTTTTGCTTCTTGCTTTAGTTATTTTCTATACAATGGCAGGTGGACTAAAAGCTGTTATAGCAACTGACTGTGTTCAAATGATTGTTTTATGGGCTGGCGTTATAGCTGTTTTTGTAATTGCTGCTGAAAGCATGGGAACTGATTTCTTAGGCTCATTTAGCGCAGCTATCGACGCAGGTAAATTTAAAGCACTTGACTTTACACCTTCTTTAGCTGTTGATAGTGGTATATTTGTATCAGTATTTGGTTTTGTATTTCTACATATGCAATATTATTCTTGCGACCAATCTCAATTGCAACGTTTACTTGCAACAAAAGATATTAAATCTATGCGTAAAAGCATGAATTTAAGTGGTACTATATATAATGTTCAAATGATTATATTTATGTTAATCGGCTTAATGTTATTTGGTTATTATCAAGGTAGAGAATTTGTTAGTGATAATGATTTATTTATCACATTTTTAATTGAAAAAATGCCTGTTGGTTTATTTGGTTTAGTAGTAGCTGCTATTATTGCTGGTACTATGGGTGGGGTTGATTCACTTTTAAACTCTATGTCAACAGTGTTTATGAAAGATATATATGAGCCTATTACTGGTAAATCTGATTTAGATGTTAAATATGCTCGTTGGTTAGTATTAATTTTCGGTGTTTTCTTTGGTTTATTTACATACTTTGGTTATTCCGGTGCAACAACTTCTCTAATCGCTATGATTGGTATGTTTGCATCTTATGTAAGTGGTTCAATTATGGGTATGTTTATTCTAGGAATGTTCTTCCCTAAAGTTGGTAATAAAGGTGCAACTATTGGTTTCCTTGCAGGTGTTGTAGCTGCATATATTGTTTCAACATATATGGCAGAATCTATTAACTGGGGTTGGGTTTGCCCAATCGGCATACTTGTAACAGTAATTGTTGCTATAATCGTAAGCAGTATTACAAACGAACAATCAAAAGGTATTTCAAATCCTGAATTTACATTTAAGGGCCAGCGTGAACAATTAATTTCTGAAAATCGACACATGCAAGAAGGAACATGCATACTACCTGGTAAAGTAGAAAAATCATCATTAATTCTTTTAATTTTCTTCTTCTTACAATTTGTAGTATTAGCATTCTTCCAATCACTATAATTAAATCAAATAAAATATAAAAAGGTAGGGTAATTTTATGAGTAAAGGATTTCAAACAGAAAAAAAATTAGTTAGAGAGTATTTTGACCGTCTAGAGCATTGCACACCTGATGAAGCAAAAGATGTACTTAGTACATATATGTCAGATGATTATTTTTGGGAAGGCCCATATCCTTTCATGGATAAAAATGGAGCTACAAATGTAGCTGAAGATTTTTGGAAACCACTTAAAAAATCACTTAAAAAAATGCAACGTCGTCAAGATGTTTTCATTGCTGGTATTCCTAAAGATGGCAGAACATGGGTAATGAGTATGGGACAATTCATGGGAATATTTGTAGAAGATTTTTTAGGTATTCGCCATACAAACAAAATGCAACATCTACAATATTGTGAATACAGCTGTGTTGTTGATGGTAAAATCGTGCATACTGCATTGTTCTTAGATTTTGTAGGATTTATGCTTGAAGCTGGTGCATATCCATTAACACCTATGCTTGGAAATTACTTTGTATATCCTGGCCCACGTGAACATAATGGTTTGCTTTATGAAGATGCTGACCCCAAACAATCCGATGCTACGTTTAAAGTAGTTGTGCAAATGATGGATGAACTTGAGCAACTGTTCCTTGATGATATCACAGACAAAAAAGCAACATATGATATCCTAAAACGCACTTGGGCTGAAGATATGATTTGGTATGGCCCTTGTGGTGAAGGCGCAGGATATACTATTGAAGGTTATCAAAGACATCACCATCACCCATTCTGTGATAATCTACCAGGTACTATAATTAATGATATGCATGCATATTTTGCTGAAGGTGATTTTGCAACATATTTCACAAGCCTTAAAACTTTCCCTAAAGGTGGTTGGCTTGGAATGCCTGGTGGTGCTGAAAATATACATATGCGTGGTGATATTGATATTTACTATGTTAAAGATGGTAAAATTTCAGAAAACTGGTGCTTTATTGATATTCCATTCTGGCTTAATGAGCAAGGAATTGATATCTTCAAACGTACTGAAGAAATATTAAATTCATAACTTAAATATATAATGGGGGTGTCGTAAATGATGAAAATCATTTACGACACCCCTAAAACAAATTATAATCTTTATCATAAAAACAGGTGTAATCAGAAGATTACACCTGTTTTATTGCTTTAGTATTTAATTATTGTTCTTGATTGAAAAAATTATCAAATATTAACCTCTCGCTGTGTTAACTAGTCTTACAAGAGTTGTAACTGCTTGTTCAACAGTGTAAGTTGTTTTAGGCGAAAAAGTATTCATGGAAGTTCCGCCCATAACACTCTCATCATCTTCAGTTATAATTGCTGAAATTTTAAGAACGCTATCTTTCGCCCATGATGAAACCTCATCAATATCAGCATATCTACTCTCAGGTGACATTTCATTAGTAGCAATTACAAGAATATCAGCAAGGTCTACTAAAATCTTTGCAGCTTGTTCACGAGTAAGATTTGCATAAGGGTCAAACTTACCCTCACCTACTCCATCAATAATTCCAAGTTCATACGCTATAAGCACACTGTAATCCATTGTATCAGTAAATGTATCATCATTTAGATCTTCTGGCAATGTGTAGTTATCAGCTACAAGGAAATTTACTATAAGTCTGCAAAACTCAATACGTGTAATTTCTTCTTTGAAATATGTTGTATTAAATTGTTGATCTACATTACCTAAAGATACAATACCTAACTCTATTCCCTTTTCGATGTAAGGTTGTGCCCAAGTGCTAACTTCATCTCTACCATTTGGGTCAAAACCTGTGATAACATTTGCATTATTATCTAAAATCACAGAATACACAGGGTCTGTTTCATTTGTGTCAACTGATGCATACCATTTACCGTCATCAAGTTCCATAATATGTGTATACTTATCAGTGATAATATTCATATCTCCATCAATTAAGTAAGAAATACCCTCATCTTTTACAACATATCGATTTTCAGTGATAAACATGTCATTAAATTCTTCATAATCCATCCATGTTTTATATTCATTTTGGCTTACAAGCATTGTTTTTGAATTAGCTGGTATCCAATAATCATCTTCGCCTACGTTATAGTAATATTCTGCATCATAAAATCCATGAGCTAAACCATAAGAGTTAAACCATAAAAATGGTTCATCAAGTGAACTATAGGTATCAAGTATTGGTTCTATAAGCACTTTGAAATCTAAATCCATAAAACCATACTTAAGAACATCTATAGGTTCTCCAGCCTCCGAAGTTTCTTCATTATAGGTCGGAACACTAACTTCATTTGCTATAATAAGATATCCATCTGTGTTTATTCCGTGGATTTGATAAGGTGATTCTACAGGTAAAGCATCACCATTTGGCATAAGCTTAACATAATTAAGCTCACCTTTTTCTAACAGTTTGCTTCCGTCAGGCAGTTCAATGTAGTACAAAAATAAATCTTCATAATCCATTTGATTTTCAAAAGTTTGTACCCCAGCTACGTTATAAAGATCTTCTTGGTTTGTTGCATAAATAGGGGTCAGTGAAAGTAGCATTACAGTCGCCAGTGCTAGTGCAAGTTTTTTCATGATAATTCTCCCTTTCTACATTTAGTTTTCCTCTTTGGTTTAATAACTTTAGATTATTTTTTAGTAATAATCAAGTTTAACTCTTTTAAAAAACAAAACTTAATTAAAATAATCTTTGATGACATTATACATCAAAAAAAATTTTAAAGCAAGAAAAAGTTGGAAATTCTAATTCTATTTTGTCAAAATAACTGTTATGATGGTGTTAAATAAGTTTTTTAATAAAAGCTCACTTAAATAAATTTTTTAAATAATTTATAGCAAAATATTAATTGTTAATCTTTATTTAAAAATTCTTTCGCAAATTTTGCATACATACTAGCTGTAAGTGGCAATACATCCTCGTCAATATCAAAAAGACCATGATGATGTGCGATATCAGTATTTGGGATATTATCATTTTTACTACCCATGTGAAGGTAAGTTACTGGTGCAATTTCCATGAACGCTGCAAAGTCTTCTGCCCCAAGTGATAATGGTTGTTCGAACACCTTATCCTCACCTAAAATTTCACGAGCACAATCACGTGCAATATTAGTAAGATGTGGGTCATTATTTACCAAATCTGCTGTCACTTCAAACCTTACCTCAGCTTTACATTTAAACGCTGCAGCTGTATTTTCAGCAAAACGTTTAATTGCTGCACGATTTTTTTCACGAAGTTCTTTTTTAAGTGTACGACAACTTCCCTCTAAATAAGCACTTTCAGGCAGAATGTTAAATGCTGTACCTGATCTAAAAATACCAACAGTCAACACCGTCGGGTCAAGTGGGCTATTCTCATGTGACATCATAGCTTGTAAATTTTGTACAAGTGATGCACCAGCAAGCAAAGCGTCTGCCCCACGCTCAGGTGTTGAGCCATGACACCCTAGCCCTGTAATTTCAATAAAGTATTTATCATTAGCCGCTGACATAGGTCCTTCTTTAATAGTTGCACAGCCTGTAGGATAACCACTGTTAACATGCATAGCAAAAACTCCATCTAAATCATTTACAGCACCGCTGTCTACAACTGAACGTGCCCCCATTCCGTTTTCTTCTCCAGGTTGGAAAATTGCCTTAACAGTACCCTCAAACTCCATATCTTTAAGCACTAGAATTGCACCCATTAATGATGCTGCATGTCCATCATGACCACAAGCATGCATAATACCTTTATTCTGTGAAGCATATTCTAAAGGAGAAAGTTCGTCCATCTCAAGAGCATCAATATCTGCCCTAAGCCCTACCGTTTTACCACTATTTTTGCCTTTTAAAATGGCAACTGTGCCATTAACTCCAGCTTCTATCCACTCAACACCCCACTCTGTAAGGATATTTCTTATATACTCAGTAGTATTAAACTCCTGCATACTAGGTTCAGGATTTTTATGCATATATCGTCTAATTTCGACCATTTTATCACGATGTTGAAATGCTTTTTCTTTAATATTCATATAAAATTATTCCTTTTATTATTTATATTCAGTCTTAATTTTTTCTGTCCAAGGTATGTAATTTTCCATAATAGTATCATAATTTCGGCTGAAAATATCGTAAAGTTCTTTAGTAGCATTGTCGCTATCATCTATTCTAAAGTCAATAAATGGAAACGAATTTTCACCATGAACTTTTATAACAGCTGCCTTCTTCCCTCTTTTATCTCCTCCAGCATAGTCACCTGCTAAAAGTGCTTTCATTAAAGCTTTTGAGAAGTTTTTCTCAGATAAAAAAGCACTCTCCATATCCAGCAGAACTTTCTCTGATGTAAGAATATTTCCTGCTATAGCGTAATTTTGACCTATAATATGTCCGAAGTATGGATCATTTCCCTGTCCTGTATGTGCGACTGCCACACCGTTTTTATCTATGACACTAACTTGACGCAAATTAGCAGCTTTATCCTGTGACAACACCTCTAACAAAGCCGTCTGAGGGTCTTTGCCCTCAATTAGCTTATCAGCTATATCTTGAGGCAATAGTGGGTTTGTAAATCCCTGTGATGCTATAACAGCTACTCCACTTTTAATAAATGGTGTAAATGCACCAAGTCCTGGATAAAAAGAAGCTGATGCCCCTCCGAAAGCACCTGTTTTTGGGTCTCTTGCTATGATTGAGAATGTATTACAAAAAAAATCATTCATAAGATTCACCCTTTAAATTAACTGACATGCGACAAAATGACCTTCTGACACTTCACGCAAAGTTTGAGGTTTCACCTTGCACTCCTCAGTAACTTTAGTACAACGAGTTGAAAAAGGACATCCCAAAGGTGGATTTAATTGGTCTGGAAGTTCTCCAATCTCATGTTTTTGAATTTTTCTATCTTCTGGGCTATGTGCCGGAATAGAAGAAATAAGAAGTTGCGTATATGGGTGACGTGGATTTTCATAAAGTTCTTTTGCAGAAGCAAGCTCAACCATATGTCCTAAATACATAACTGCAATTTTGTCACTTACGTATTCAACAGTCGCAAGGTTATGTGAGATGAAAATCATACCAATATTAAACTCTTTCTTTAAATCACAAAATAGATTTAAAATCTGTGTTTGAATTGAAACGTCAAGCGCTGCTACTGGCTCGTCAGCTACGACAAGTTTAGGTTTTAAAATAAGTGCTCTAGCAATACTAATTCTTTGTCTTTGACCACCTGAAAATTCATGTGGATAACGTGAAAGTGCATCTTTCGGCATATTAACCTTTTGAAGCATTTCTGATATACGGTCACTCCACTGAGCCTTTGGCACTCCATGATGCTTAAGTGGTTCTTCTAAAATTTCCTTGATAGTCATTCTAGGGTTAAAGGACGCATAAGGGTCTTGAAAAACCATTTGAAACCCTTCACGTGTTTTACGAAGATTTTCGCCACCAAGTTTTTCTATATTATTCCCGTCAAACAAAATCTCACCACTTGTAGAGTCAATTAATCTCATAATAATACGAGCAAGTGTAGATTTTCCACAACCACTTTCTCCAACAATTCCAAGTGTTTGTCCTGCTTCTAAAGTAAAGCTGATGTTGTTAACTGCTTTAAGTGATTGTTGCTTTTTAGGATTTCTGCTTTTTTTTGTAATAAAAATTTTATTTACATTTTTAAGTTCTAATAAATTTCTGCTCACTTATATTGTTTCTCCTTTCAGACAAGTGCAAAAATGGTTTTCACCAACTAGCGTAAGGATTGTCTGTTTTTCACAAGTTTCATCAGCAAACTCACAGCGAGTACGGAAACTACAACCTGACGGTACATCGGATAAAACAGGTGGTTGACCTGGTATTGGTTTCATTCTCTCCGAAGTTCCAAGTTTTGGAATGCACCCCATAAGTCCTTTAGTGTAAGGGTGACGTGGATTATGAAACAGCTCGTGTACGCTTGCTTTTTCAACTATTTCACCTGCATACATAACAGCAACACTGTCACAAATTTCTGCAACAACTCCAAGGTCATGTGTAATTAAAAGTATACCCACTCCTGTGCTATCACGAAGTTCAAGCATAAGGTCTAAAATCTGTGCTTGCATTGTAACGTCCAGCGCTGTGGTCGGCTCGTCAGCAATTAAAACTTCAGGATTGCACATCAGTGACATTGCAATAATCGCACGCTGGCGCATTCCTCCCGAAAACTGGAATGGATATTCTTCTGCTCTTATTTCAGGCGCTGGAATACCTACTTTACGAAGCATTTCGACAGCGTTTTTCATTGCTTCTTTATGACTTTTGTTATAGTGGATAATCTCAGGCTCTGCAACTTGTTTACCCACTTTTATAACAGGATTTAGCGAGGTCATGGGATCTTGGAAAATCATAGCAATACGATTTCCACGAATTTCCCTCATATCTTTTTCTTTTTTATCTATTAAGTTTTCACCGTCAAATATAATGCTTCCATTTACGTTCTCATGCTTTTTATGTCCAATCAAGCCTATGATACTGCTTGAAGTTACTGATTTTCCACAGCCACTTTCTCCAACAAGAGCCATAATTTCGCCTTTGTGAAGTGTAAAGCTAACTCCATTTACAGCATGTATTTTTCCACGCCTTGTATCAAATGATACCTCGAGGTCTTTTATTTCCAGTGCTATTTTATTCTTATTCATAAAATCCCTCCTATTTCGTATTCTTGATTTTAGGGTCGATTAAATCACGCAGACCATCACCCATAATATTAAAAGCTAAAACAACTAATGTGATTGCAACACCTGGAAAAACTGAGTTCCACCAATAAAGTTCCATTAATGCATTCCCATCACTTAGCATAATCCCCCACGATGGAGTATCAGGTTCTGCACCTATTCCCATAAAGCTAAGTGCAGCTTCTGATAAAATTGCAAAGGCTAAAGATAGCGTAATTTGTACGATAACAGGTGGCATGATATTCGGTAGTATATGACGATAAATCAAAGTTCTATCTGGCACGCCTATACATCTTGCTGCCTCGATATAAAGTGAACCTTTTATATTCATTGTAGCTCCACGTGCAATTCTTGCAAAGATTGGTGTGTATACAATTGCTATAGCTATCGTTATGTTATTAAGGCTAGGTCCTAAGATTGACATTACTAAAAGTGCTAATAAAATTTCTGGAAATGAGAACATCATATCTGTCGTTCTCGAGATTATATTGTCGATAACTCCACCATAATACCCTGCGACTATTCCAAAGAAAACTCCAATCACAGTCGAGAATGTAACTGCCGTTATTGATACTTGAAGTGAAATTCTGCTTCCAAAAATTATTCTTGAGAAGATATCTCGTCCAAAGTTATCTGTTCCGCAAATATGTTCTGCGCTAGGTGGCTGATTTATTACTGTTCCGTCCATAAAATACGGGTCGTAAGGTGCGATAACTGGGGCGAAAATCGCCATAACTAAAAATAGGAGAATTAAAATCGTACCTATCATTAAGAGTTTATTTTTAAGAAAATTATGTAAAATATCTGACATGATTATGTCCTTTCCAATTAATATTTAATCTGAGGGTTTAGGAATGTATAGCTTATATCAACTATTAAATTGACAAGTACAAACATAGTAGTAATTGTCATAACCGTCCCTTGGATTAGAAGATAATCACGGTCTGAAATGGCGTTAAGTGCAAGAGATCCAATTCCTGAAATTGAGAAAATACGCTCTATTACAACTGACCCCCCTAAAAGAGAACCAGTTTGCAAGCCTAAAATCGTAACTATATTAATCATTGTATTACGTGCTACATGTCCATAAATTAGTCTAAACCCTTGTACTCCCTTAGCTCTTGCCATTTTGATATACTCTTGATCCATTACCTCTACAATTGCAGAACGTGAAGAGCGCATTACAACAGCACTAACTGCTCCACCTAGTGCTATAGCTGGCATTGTCATATAATGAAGGTTTTCAAGCAAGCCTTCTGACGCTGGTACATAACCACCTGTTGGGAATAAACCAAGATTTAACGATAAGAATAATATCATCATGCTTCCTAACCAAAAGTTTGGCACCGAGATACCAACAAGTCCTACAGATGATACAAGTGAATCAGGTAAACGATTACGATAAATTCCTCCTATATATCCAAGTGGAATACCAACTAAAATCGCAAACAATAGGCTCATTCCTGTAAGTTGTAATGTTTTTGGAAGTGCATTTAGAATTAGGTGAATTACAGGCTCTTTTGAGATATAAGAATATCCTAAATCACCTTGAAAAAGGTTCGTAATCCAAATACTATACTGTGTAATTAAAGACTTATCAAGTCCTAACTGTGCTCGCAAAGCGGCTGCAGCTTCTTCTGTGTATAAGTTGCCGAGTACAATTGTTGCAAAATCACTTTCAATAAACATTCTTATTGGAAAGAAAATTGCAATCGAAATTAAAAATAGTACAGGAATTGTACTAAGTATTCGTTTGATAATATAATCTAACATTGGGTTTTCGCTCCTAAACATAAAAATAAACAGATTAAATCTGCAAATTGTAGTATAGCACAAAAAGGCCCACCAATCAATCATTTTTTGATTAATCAGCAGGTCTTTTTATATATTACTAGTTAATTGTTAAATCTTTTAACCAAGTTGTTGTTGCTGTTGGGTGAACTACATAATTTGAAATATTATCACGCATTGCAACAGTGTAGTTATTCATGTAAAGGAATACCATCGGAGCATCTTCTGCTACGATTTTTTGAATATCTGCATAAACTGACATACGTTCAGCTTCATCAAGAGTAGTTCTTCCCTTTTCAAGAAGTACATCTAATTCAAGATTCGCATATTTTTGTTGATTGAAAGCACCTTGTGAGTGGAATAGGTTGTACATATACTCATCTGCATCTACAAACCCTGACCAACCTACAACAGCCATATCAAAATTACCACTATTTAGATTTTCAAAGAATAAACCTGTTTCAAGTGCTGAAATTGTAATAGTAATGCCAGCTTCAGCCGCTTGTTGTTTAATCATTTGAGCTGCATCTACTTGGTATTGCCAGTCTGAACCTGCAATAATTTCAAGTTCAATTTGACCTTCAGCGTATCCAGCATCAGCTAGAATAGTCTTTGCTTTTTCTACATCACGTGCAGGATATACATCTAAATCAGCATATGCATCATGAGTTTCTGGAATATTTGCAACTGTTAAAGGAGTTGCATTACCCATTTTAACTGCTGCATTGATAGCATCACGGTCAATAGCATTTGCAAGTGCTTGTCGAACTGCAACATCACTTAGGTATTCATTTTCACAGTTCATACCAAGATATTCCCAGAAAGTACCTGGAACTGATTCTACTACAACACCTTCAGCATCTTTTAATACAGCAACTTCTTGTTCTGTAACATCGACAATCATGTCAATTTCTCCGTTACGCAGTGCTGCTGAGCGAGCTGTTGAATCTTCGATTGTACGGAAAACTACTTGGTTTATAGAAGGTTTTCCTGCTTCCCAGTACTCAGTGAATTTATCTAGTGTAAGTGCTGTTCCCACTTCCCATTTATTTAGCATAAATGGACCTGTACCTGCATCAGCATTAGAAAGGCTGCCTCCATTAGCTTCAACAACATCTTTATCAACGATTACATTGTTAGGGTGTGCAAGATAAGTTGCAAAAGGTGCAAATGGCTGAGAAAGCGTAATTACTACAGTGTAATCGCCTTCACTTACAATGTTTTCCATGTATTCAAAATGAGAAGCACGAACACCTTCATTTTTAATACGGTTTAAAGAATAAACAACATCTTCTGCTGTCATTTCACGACCGCTATGGAATTTTACGCCTTCTACAAGGTGTAGTGTATAAGTTAGGCTATCCTCGCTTACTTCGTAAGACTTAGCAAGAGATGGTGCAACCTCACCATATACAGTTGTGTAAGTTAGCAGTGAGTTATACATATTCTCAATTGCACGAATAGCCGCCTCGTCAGCTGCCATATGAGGATCAAGCCCGCTTGGGTCTGATTGCTTTGCAACGATAAGAGTATCTTTAGCTTCAGTTCCCTCATTACCCTGTGCAGTATCATCACCAGTATCTACCACCGGTTCTGTACCAGTTCCACATGCTGCCATGCCAAGAGCCATCGCAAGTGCAAGTAAAGCTGATAGGATTCTTCTTTTAAGTTTCATATCTTTCCTCCATAAAACATGTAAGCTAGTGTTTTATTCCTAATAAAACACTGCATATCTAAAAAATTTTACACTATTTAGTCTTATTTGTCAATTAATTTCGAGTCTTAAATCATTTACTTTCGAAATAAAATTCTATCTAATAATAAGTGAAAACAATCTAACGAAAGGGTGTCTAATAACTAAAACCAGCTGTATTCAAATCCAATAAATCTATATTCGTTATATTAACTATCAAGCTTCAAGATTAATTGTATAATGTGAAATCTGCTAAACAACATTAACGCCTACTCTAGTTTCAGCTTTCTTAAAAGAACTTATCCACAATTATAATATTTCTTTTAGTCTCATCTTCCTTCAACATCTTAAACATAATAAAAATTTATACACCTAACATAAATGATAATTGTTTAACATTTTTATATTGACTATAAATATAAGAAAATAGTAATATAGATGAACACAAAGAATATTTGAACTAATATTCCAAAATATTTAAAATAACGTCCTAATAGTACAATATTCTATAGAAAGGTTAATGCATAATGATAATCGAATTTATTAAAATAACCAGTGCAAGAGAAAGCAACCTAAAAAATATATTTGACACCAAATTTTTATGGGGCTTTGGAAAAATGCAAATCAGATGTACTGATTACATTTTCACTTCCTAAATCTCCTTAACTTATAAAACTAGATATAATTTTTTTAACAAATGTGCCGATTGGCACATTTATTTTTTTATCTAAAATGATAAAATAGCACTATAAAGATTAATTAATTCTTTATATAACGCTTTTGTCATAATAGATAATTCACTTTTTTTATAATTTTGGAGGTAATTATGAAGCGTTTATTAATTTTGAGCTTTTTACTTTTATTAGTTGGCTGTCAAAACACAAACATTACTATTACTGAAACTGAAAATAGTTCATCAGCTAGTCAAGAAAGTATTGAAAATCATGATAATTCTACTAATAGTGTCAATTATAGTGTTTATTCGTCTTTACTTCATGCATATGATAAGGCTATACGACTTCCTACAGGCGAATTAAATGGACTTCTTTACACTAATTTAGTGGATTTTGATAATAATGGCATTTTAGAACTTGTTGTTGCTAGAGTTTATAACGGAAGTTATGATGACGAGTTTTCTTATATGAGTTATGGACACGAGGATTTCATAGGAAGTTATGATAACCCAGCAATTAAAATTTTTACATTAGATGAAAATAACGGTGCAAAATTCATTGATGAATTTCCACTCGTTTATTATGCAGAAGAAGGAATTTCTCTTGACATTGGGTACAAACTTAACGAAGATGGAACAACATCGCTTATAACTGATGATTATGGAGATAATTATGATTATACAAATGTTTTCTGGAATTTTGATGGTGAATACTTCAATAAAACTCGAACTTTAAGTGTAAATTTAAGCCCTGCTATAGGTGAGCATATATATTATCTTGATACACTTGAAATTATAGAAGAAAAGTACAATACATATTATTCTGATACTATTTTTCATGCAATTGCTGCACAAGGTTTTGAAATAGTTTATGAAAAAATTACAGCTGAAACGCTAGATTTTCTAAAAGATTTTCCAAAGGAAGATAGCATTGGTGAAAGTGCAGTTTTCCATGATGGTTTTTTTGTAATATTTGAAGATACGATAGATACCCACGAAGAACAATTGGTATCTTCATATTTCAAAGCACAGGTGCTTAATGATTATGATAAAATCGCCGAAATTTCGGCAAATCCAGAAAATGCAGAAATACTTAAAAATGTAAAAGAAGTAGGTTCTGTTTTTGCTGGAAATATCATCGAAAATTTTGATACCATTCCTTTTGCATATGTAGGTGCAGAATCAATTACATTAGAACAAGAATTATATATGACTGATGACGTTGATATATCTTCTAATCCTGAAATTGTAGGAATGTATGTTCGAAATGTAGTTGATTATGATATTTCATATTTCACAGGGCAATTTGGTCCACTGAATAAATATTGGTATTTAATAGATGGTGCTGAAAATGTGCATGATATGAAAATTTCAGATTACTTTTCTGATAGTTGGCATGATAAAGAACTAGATAATGCATTTTATGTACAATATTTTGGAAGTTATGATGATTTGTTTGATATATTTGGCTATGAACTACCTGATTTTAGCTTTTTCTTGACAAGTGAAGAACAAGGAGAAGTCGAGTATTTTTCAACAGAAAACCCAACTGATATGTTTTTAATCAAAAATATAAGGGGAAATAATCTTAAAGTCTATGATTATTCAGATAATAGTGAGCGTGGCGAACTTTTATATGAAACCACTCACAGTATATTATACTTTGGATGTACAGCAGATTATATGAACTCAGATATTGAAATAGTTTCAGAAATTTATGAAGGTCCTGAAGTTTCATATATTCCATCAATCATTGAAGATAATGCTGATTTAGGTTATTTTGGTGCACATTTCCCCTATCTTGACAACATAGCACAAACCGACTATTTAAATATCTTGATTGAAACCATAGGCGAAGATTATCTAAATGGACGCTCTGCGATGCAAATAGAATCAGAGATGATTTTCAATGAGTTATGCACAGTTTATGCAATTGGAACAAATACAGATGAAAAGTTTACTACAGAAGAATTTTTAGCGGTATCTGATATAGGCAATGTTTATTGGTATGAACCAATTTATGGCGAATGGTATGGCTGGTCACAACAAAATTAAAAGAGATTTTAATATAAAAATTTTAGGAGGACAATATTATGCAAAAATTAACATTAAAATTACTGGGGGGAACTTTAATATTAAGTTCTTTAGTCACTCAAGCATTTGCAGCTAATCTAACCTTTACTGATGTTCCAACTGATTCTTGGTATTATGAGGATGTTGAATATGCTGTTAACAATGGCTTGGTAAATGGAAAAAGTGCAACTGTTTATGCCCCTGAATCACAATTAACAGCAGCAGAGGCAGTAAAGCTTGCATCTGCTATGCATGAACTTAGTGAAACTGGTGAAGTAACTCTTGAAATAGGTTCGCCTTGGTATATGCCTTATGTAGAATATGCAAAAGCAGAAGGAATTATCACGAAGGACTACAATTGGAATACTTCTATTACTCGTGGTGAGTATATGGATATGTTTGCAAGAGCATTACCATCTACAGATTTTGAAGCAGTTAATGAAATTGACGATGGCGTAATTCCAGATGTACCTATGACACATGAATTTGCTGATGAAATTTATATGCTATATCGTTCAGGAGTTTTAACAGGAAGTGGCAGCACAAGAAGTGCAAAACCTGATGATACAATAAGACGAAGTGAAGTTGCTGCTATTTTAACACGTATGATGAATGAAACAAGTAGACA
>CAYJKB010000027.1:18923-28540 GCA_964370625.1 uncultured Oscillospiraceae bacterium
ATCTGTTATGTTATTTTCACTTACAGCTTGTGGAGATAGTTCTGAAGCAGAAACTAGTGTAAATTCTGATACAGTTGCTGAGAATAAAGAAATATTAGATAGTGATACCACTTCTAATGCCCCTGCTGCAATCACACCTGAGTTTATCGCTCCAGGTTATGGCACAGAGGACACAATAGCAGCGCAGACTTTGAGTAATCCATCAGATTGGTATGGAACGATTACTGTTTCAGACTATGAAGGACCTTATCCAGAAACAGCAGGAGAATTTGAGGCATGGGCTTATATTGATACAGATGTTGATGGATATGATTATTTTGAAACATATATAATTGCTCCTTATTATGATGATGATTCTGTAGTTTTCTCATCATGGAATATAGAGCTTCATGATTATACTTTTTTCCCAGTTGTAGATGACTATGCTTGGATTTTAGAATCACCACTTAGGGAAGAAGATAACACTTGGTATACCCCAACACTTACAAATGGTGTATTGTCAGCTAGTTATGAATACGATTACAACGGTGAAAGTTTTACATTTGTATATGAATTTGCTCAAATTGATGATGGAACTTCTACTGAAACTACTGATACTACTCCTGATGCAAGCACACTTGATGAAAGCATATCACAAGAAGAAACTCCTGTTGAAGCTGTAGATATAGCCCCATCTTTTACAATTGAAGAGCTACAAGCGATTGCAGATGCAATGAGAGCTGATGCTCCACAAGATATGACATATGGAGAATGGGCTAACAACATGGATTATGCCACTGTTTTAGAAAAATATACAGGTGGAGTAGAAGGCGTTCCTAGTATTGATGAAAATTGGGGTACTATTAAATATCAATGGTTTGCAACTGACAACGAAACTGCTAATTTCTTTGTTGAATTTGGCTCAGTAGACACAAGCTCGGATCTTAGAATGCATGGATATAGTGCATTTTAAATTAAATGAAAAAGGAGAATAATTATGGGACTTTTTGATAGAAAACATTGCGATGTATGTGGCGATAAAATTGGATTATTAGGTAATAGAAAACTTGAGGATGGAAATCTTTGCAAAGATTGTGCTGGCAAACTTTCACCATTTTTTGATGATAGAAGAAATTCTACTGTTGATGAAATTAAATCACAACTAGCATACAGGGAAGAAAACGAAGCTAAAGTTGAAGATTTTAACCCTACAAAAGTTATTGGTGGCAGAAACCTTATTTGTATTAATGAAGATGACAAAACTTGGCTTTTCTCAAGAACTAGCAAATGGAAAGGAAATAACCCTGATATTATTAACTTTTCTCAAGTTACTGGTGTAAATGTCGATATTGACGAAGATGAATACGAAATTTATGACGAAGATGATGAAGGTAAACGCATAAGTTTTGACCCACCAAGACATGAAAAATCATATGAATTTAATATCACTATTTATATAAACTCACCATGGTTTGATGATATAAAATTCAAGCTAAATGATGATGAAATTAATAGTCGTTTTAGTCATGAGTATAAAGAAGCTGAGAGAGATGCGGAAGAAATCAAAAGTACTCTTATGGGTCTTCGTGAACAATCAAGAGAAGAAATTTTAGAGGCGAATGCACCAAAAGTTGCTGTAACTTGCCCAAATTGCCATGCAACTACTCTACCTGACGCTTCAGGTTGTTGTGAATATTGTGGTGGTGCAATTTAAATTTAGGTGGTTTTATGAAAAAATTATATAGTGTCATTTTAAGTTTAGTTTTTATGTTATCACTTGTTTCCTGTGCTTTTAGCACAGGAACAGATGACATAGTTTCAAGTTCTGAAATTGAAACAAACCCTACAGATGCTAGTACATCAGAAAACTCACAAACTGATGCAGAATTGTTTGAAAATGAAACAATAGAGCATTCAAATGAAAATCCACCCCAAGCAGAAGACACTAAAAAAGAAGAACAAGAAATAGATTTATCTGTAGAAAATAAAGTTCTAGGTACTTGGATTTTTGATGCATTTAGTGTTGAAGGTTATGCTACTGATATTTTAGACCATGTTGATATGTTAGAACTTACTTTTTTTGAAGATGGTACTGTAAGGGCTTTTTCAATGCCGACATATAATCACTACTTTGATTCATATGATGAAAATTTTGGAGAATATGTTGTAGATGAATTTGGAGATGTTCTAATTGATTTTTCTGATGGTTTAAATTATCGATTAATACTAGATACGAGTTTAAACCGAGCATATTTGATTAATGATGAATATGTATTTTCTCTTGATGGATATAATACAAATTTCGCTGATGAATTTTATCTTAATGGACCTTTAAATAATGTTAGAGGATATTATAAAACTACACATACAGTGTTTGATGATAACCATTATATGAGTGATGAAAACGGAAATTATGAAGTTGATTTAATCTATGAGTTTTTAAATATAGGTGAAAATTCTTATATCAAATGTCGTGTTGGTGGATTTTATTATAATGAAAACGAAATGCCACTTATAAGTAATGGTTTAGAAGATTTTCAAACACCTTATATAATATCAATAAGTTCTATAACCTATCTTTCAGACAACAGCTACAAACTAGAGGTCAAGGGTGTTGATGGTGAAAATGGTGTTTTAGATTTAGTGCTTAACAATAAAAATCTTATTCTTGATGGAGTAGAACTTACTTATGTCGGAGCTAATATGCGAGATGTATTTATAAATACTTATGGTGCAGATGCACTTAATGGGTTTATATATAGTGATTATTTTTATCAAAATGTATTCTATTATGGTGATGATATTTTAGTAAATTATTGTTACAGCGACGATGGAACTCGTGTTTTAGAGCTTTTCACAGACGAAACCTTCGGATATGTTCATAATGGCATAAATTTTAGTGGGACTTATTATTTTTATGATAATTTGCTAAAATTAATTCCTTATGACATTAACAGAGATAATATTACATTCGAAGTGACAGATACAGCTTTAGTTTTAGTATCAGGTGCAATAGAAGGTTTAACAGCTGGTGAAATGCTGAATATCGGCTATTAGATTATTGATTTTATAGTGAGTTTATGGTAACATACTATTGTAAAAGCGAGGAAAATTATGAAAAAGATTTTAATTGTAGATGACCAAAAAAGCTCACGTGAATATCTTGATTTAGTTGTCAGAGAGCATTTTGATGTGGTTGGTCTATTAGAAGATGCTACTGCAACTATTAACTTTCTTAGAAAACACAAAGTAGATGTTATTTTAATGGACATTTACACTTCTAAAAAAGTTAATGGCATATTAATTTCTAAGGATATAAAAGAAAAATATCCTAACATTAAAATAATTATAGTCACTTTTTTACTAGAGTATAAATTCATTGAATTAGCCAAAAGTTTTGACATTGAAGGTTTTTTCTATAAAGATCATTCAAGTGAGAATTTATGCTCTATAATCCAGCGAGTTCTTGATGGCGAGAAAGTTTATCCTAGTAACATCCCTTCAGTATCAATCGGAACTGCCAGTTCTAATGAGTTCACAAAAAAGGAACTAAAAGTTTTAAAATGTATAGTAAATGGAAAAAGGCATGCCGATATTTGCGCTGAACTGGGTATTACACGAAACACATTGAATTATCATATTGCAAATATAAAATCAAAAACCGGATATGACAATATTTTAAAACTTGCAATTGATATTGTTATGCAAAAATTCATAGTGCCAGATATAGAAAATCAGTAATTTATAGGCATTGACATTAATTTGTCAGTGCTTTTTTTGCATTTTTTTACAAAAACCAAACACTTGTGTAGGTGAAAAATATTCAAAGTTTGGTAAAATATAGGAAGAATATATTTTTGAAACGGAGCTAAATTATGAAAAATTTTCTACTCCCAATTATTTTATTATTATTTGTACTTGTAATTTTTATAAATTTTAGTGAAAACCGATTAGAAATAAATACATCTAGCAAACATATTCTAAGCCAATTTATTGAAAATTTTGATGATATGTCTGTTGACAGCACAAATCATGATACTGCTTTTCGACAGCTAACATATGGTGACAATGTTTTTCTAAGTGAAGCAGAGGCAACTCCATTACTAAATTTTAATTATACGTTTGACAGGCTATATACAGACTATGTGGTATTTGTGATTGATACAACTAAGGTTTCAGAAAAAACTTTAAGTTATGAAGATATTTTACATAAAGATTATAAGATAAACTTTGATTTCCCTGAAAAAATTGATGAAAACATGTGGGAACATCCAAAAACTCATCACATTGTGTTATCAATGGCAAATGCACTTTATGGAAATATTGTTTCTAAAGAAGTTTACAATGATATAAATAAAATTCATTTAGAAAATCGCTTTTTCGTCTGTGATTTAAATCATGATATAACGATTACACTGTTCAGCGATGCTCTTAAAATTACAGAAGAAAATGAAAACTTTGAGATAATTGTTCCAAGTGACGATGTTTTGTACATCGATTATGGCATATTAAGGCATAACGACAGTGATATTTTCTATAATTTCAGTGAAAACAACAAACTTGTATTGATTGATAATGTTGAAAATAAAATGTCAAATTTCACTGAATATATAAACGAATCACGAAAGGTTTCAAAAAATTTAATGCAAATTTCATTTGAAACTAATGCTTATTCATTTGCAAATGCAAAAGAAATTACAGCATTTTTCTTGTTACTTCTATTCTTGCTCATTGTATATTTAGTTTTTTTAACACACAGAATAACAGATAAAAAAATATTGTTTTCGCTAAAACTTGCGTTTTTTACACAGATTTTATTTATAACTTTAGGTGTCTTAAAATCGATTTCTTATGAAAGTGCTGCCTTCGAAATAATCGTCTGGTATCTATACTACATACCGATTTTAATGCTCCCAGCATGTTTGGTTTACATAACTTTTCACACCAGTTACACAGGCAAAAAATCATTTTTTGATAAATTTTACAAGATTTATTTAGGATTTTGTGTTTTCCTATTTTTTCTAGTTTTCACCAATAATACACACGAATTAATCTTCGAAGTAGAGATTTTTTCTCCTTCTTACTACACATATTCATATAACATCGGTTATTATTTTGTTATTTCCTTCGTCATGATAAGCTTTGCTGTGTCGCTTATTTCACTTATTTTCAAAAGCTTTAGTTCTCCTAAAAAAGTTGCATTTCTCTATCCTGTAATTGTAAATATTTTGCTTACAATTTACATAGTCTGTTACATTACTGGTGTACAAATTGTGCGTGAATTTGAACTGTCTTATGGGAATACGATTTTTCTATTTTTATACGCAGAAACATGCATGAGAAGCAGACTTTTCCCGAATAACAAAGGATATGACAAGCTTTTTGCTAATTCAAGTCTAGCTATGAAAATAACTGATAAAAATGGAAAAATCATAGATAATTCTGCCATTTCACTATCTATTGATGAAAATTTTGTACCTAAAGAAACAGAAATTATAGGTGGACATTTTTGCTATTTTGAAGATTATACATCAATAAATAATGCACTGGGAAAACTTGCAGAAATAAATGAAAAACTTAAAAAAAATAAAGATTTTTTGATAGAAAATGCCTCTATACACTCTGATATTTTAGCACTTAATGCAAAACAAACTGTGTATGTTAATATAGACAAAACATTAATTTCTGGAATCAACAGGGCAAAAATAGAACTTTTTAAATTGAAAGAAAATCCACTTAACAAAAAACCACTTTTGAAAATCAATGCCATAATTTGTATGATGAAAAGGGACTGCATGTTTCGGATAAATATGTTATATCTAAAAAAACAACAACTCGGAATTTTTATAAGTTCGTTAAATGAAATAAAAAACTTTGTTGCTCCTATGAATATTTTCATAAATTCAAGGGTAACGATGAGTGTTCATCCAAAATGTGTACTTTCAATGTATAATTTTTTCAGTGAAACAGTGTTAAGAGCACTTGATTTTGGGGCAGATAATTTAGTTGTTCAACTATATGAAAAAGATGAAAATTTAGTCTTTTCAATTATGAGTGCCAATGAAATTTTTACCGAAAATGAAATTTTTAGTTTTAATCAAACGACATACTATGAGGCAAAATATAAAACTTTAGATGAAGGGTTTTCATATATTTTGAAATTTAGGGAGGAAGATATTGATGTATAATTTATTTTTTCTTGAATTTTATAAACTTTTCGTTTTATTTGCAACTTCAACTATCCTGTTTTCAATGCAGTCTTATTTAATAGCTATGCTCATTTCTAATAAAAAGTTAAGAAATGCTAATAGCCTAATTGCAGAATTTGTACTTATATTGCATATTGCTGGATTAACACTAATATCAATAATCACTTTTTATAACAAACGATATGGAATTGTACATTTCGCAAATATCAATGAAACTCTAATAATCACTGGAATTTGGGTGATTGTATGCTTTTGCCTTTTAAAGTTAAGAAAGTTTAATATTTTTGCGATTTTAGCTGTGGTTTTAAGCATATCCCCTATTTTTTATCCTGTTTGTTATACAATCTCAATTGCTTTATTGCTTTATCGTTCATATTTTTACATACAAGAACTTAGACATAGACAAAAACATGAACTTTCAGCTTTTTCCATCAAAGAAGGTCTTGATACTTTACCAGCTGGTATAATGTTTTGTGATAAAAATGGATATATATATCTTGAAAACACAAAAATGCATGAATTATTACTTCGTTTCACTAGAAAATCTCATAATAATGGTGTAAAACTATGGGAAGATTTAATGAATAGTAGAATTTCTGAAGGTGTCACACAAGATATTGATGGCGATATTCTAATTCGAAGTGCAAGCGATGCTTTTCGTTTTAAAAAACGTGATTTTTATGCAGATAATGAGAGTTGTTTTGAAATTATTGCGATAGATGTAACTGAAAGTATGGGGTTAATGTTTCTTTTAGAAAGCGAAAGTGAAAAACTTTTAAAGCAAACGGAAAAAATTACACAAATGAACAAAAAAAAGGATGTTTTACGTCAAGAACAAGAATATCTTAATATTCGTTCACAAGTTCATGATATTTTAGGTCAAAGACTCACAGAAATACAAAGGATGAGTGAATCTTATTTGAATATTGACAATTTACTATCCTCTCTTGAAGACATTGTAGATCAGGTAAAAGAACAAAAGCAAGATGATTACAATACTTTATTTACCGGAATTTATGAATATTTTAAACGAATTGGACTTACGATTAATTTATTCGGTGTAATTCCAGTTGAAGATGAAATTGCTTTTATGTTTCTAGCAGTTTTGCGTGAAGCTTCAACAAATGCGATAAAACATGCAAAATCTACTGAAATTTACGCCAAAATAATAACTACTGACTCAAATTATCGAATAGAAATCACTAATAATGGTGAACGTCCTAAAAAAGGTCTAATCGAAGGTGGTGGACTTTTTGGAATTAGAAATAGAATTGAAAATGCTGGAGGTACACTTAAAGTTGAAGTTATCCCAGAATTTAGCTTAATAATTATAATAAACAGAGGTGTACAATGCTAAAAATATTTATAATCGATGACCATAAATCTGTTCTTGATGCATTTAGTAATGTCATTGAAAATGAGCAAGATATGGAACTTGTTGGAAGTTCAAGTGATGAAAATGAAGTAATAAAATTCTGTTCTGAACTTTCGCCTGATGTTGTTTTATCTGATATTTCAATGAAGAATGTCGATAGTGGAATTATTTTGTGTGAAAAATTGAAATTTGAATTTCCAAACATACGTGTTATACTTATGTCAGGTTTTGATGAAATTTCAT
This sequence comes from uncultured Oscillospiraceae bacterium, assembly GCA_964370625.1. Classification (GTDB taxonomy): domain Bacteria; phylum Bacillota; class Clostridia; order Oscillospirales; family Butyricicoccaceae; genus CAYJKB01. The sequence goes on from CAYJKB010000027.1 coordinate 26,730, forward strand.
ATATTCCTGAAGCAAAAAAAGTGAAGGCAGATGCATTTCTTTCGAAATCTCGTCCTATTAACGAATTTATCGACATGATAAGAGCTGTTGTAGATGGAAAAGGTAGTTTTCCAGATGATATTAAAATCCCAACTATAACTGGAGAAGCACCGTTTACTGATAGAGAAATCGAAGTGTTAAAACTTCTCTGCCATTCGTATACACGAAAAGAAATTTCTGATGAAATGAACATTGCTGAGGGCACTGTAAAAAGACATATTGAAAATATGCTTACAAAATCTGGGTGTAAAAGTACTATTGAACTTGTTGTTTATGTTATCGGAAATGGTTGGATTTCTTCTAAATAAAAAGGTTGTTAAAATTTGTACGGCTTGCTGTTTTTGAGCAAACGAACGAATAAACAGCAATGTAATTCTTTGTTAACTAATTCTTAACTAAATCCTGTCTTAATTAAAGTATTTTTATACTGAACATATGAACGTTAGACTTATAACAGAAGTTTAAGAAATGATTGCAAAATTTGAATACTACCAAATAAGTCTGCAGTTCAGCTTTACACCTGGGAGATAGTGGGCTTATATTCAGAAATAAAAACTGTGCCGAGAAATATACTCTTGGCACAGTTTTTATAATTTGTTATAATTATTTTACTTGTAGGTAGTCATTGGTTTTGATGTAGGTGAATTACTTATTTTCTACGCAACCTTATAGTCATTATTATTGGAGTATGCTCTCCTTCGAAAGGAACTTCGTATAACCCATCAAGTACAAAACCAACCGTAAAAGCTGTATTAAGAATATCGCTTATTGAACGATGATAGTAGTTTTGGAGCATAGGCTGTCCCTCAATCGCAACGCCTTTGTTGATGCAGCTTGTAAAATAATCATCGTTTTCATAAGTAAAACAAGGATGATGTGTTGCAAAAACAAATATGCCTCCCTTGTCAATCATATCAAAAACTGCCTTGAATAGTGGAGATATTTCAGATATATCCATTATTGCCATATTTGCTACTGCTTTAGTAAATGGCTTTTCGCTTTTTAGTTTCAATAAATCATCATACTTTGTTGCATCACAAACGTGAAAACTGACTTTGTCTAAAACATTATTTCTTCGTTTAATAGCAAGTTCAATCATCTTATGGCTATAATCAAAAGCAATTACCTTTGCACCCTGTTTTGCCATTCTTTGTGAAAAGTTACCATTTCCACAAGCTATATCAAGCACAAAGTCATTTTCATTTATTTCAAGTAATTTTTCTACATTTGGTCTAACAATATCGCAGTGAAAAAAGTTGGACTCATCGCCCATTTGCTCGTCCCAGAATTCAGCATTTTTCTCCCATGCTTCTAAACCGTTGTCTTTAAAGTCCATTATTTAAAATCACCTTTCAATTCATTTGCCTTTGGTTTCCTTGTGTGTGGAATCATATCATTCACACATGCTCCATATTCTAGAAAATTTTGCTGTGCTTGCACTAAACTTACACCGTTACATGAACATTTTACATTAACGTCATCAGAAGCTATTGGGTCATCTTCCCAAAAGCATACCGGACATATATCGTAGTTTCCATTAGGTTTTTCATTAAAAGTATAATAGCCACAGCAAGGACACTTATATTTCATTTTCATAAATGATTTTACCACCTTTATGTTATATAAAATTTATAGGATCACTCAAAAATGCAACTTCGTGAGTGGTTTTGTTTTGTGTATGGCAATGGATAAAATAGAGCTATACCAGTGTTGCTCTTTTTGTTGTTTTTATCACGTTAACTTGTTTTGCCACTTTCAATCGTTTTGCATTT
>CAYJKB010000028.1:0-27987 GCA_964370625.1 uncultured Oscillospiraceae bacterium
AGCACAAGTTTCCGGTACTTGGAGTTGGGGGTTCGAATCCCTTCAGGCGTGCCAAAGGAGCCTTACTAGATAAAAACAGGGATTCGAAAGTCGGCTCTTGAATTTGTGCCAGTGGCACAAAGAACCGACGTGGCTTTTCCGCAGAAAAGCGAATCCCTTCAGGCGTGCCAACTGTCTTTCTTGTACAAAAAAGATGAAACCAAAGAAAATGATTATTTAAAAAATTTCACATGCAAAGTATAACCACAAAAATCTCAGCACTAATTTGATTTAATTAAGGAGATAAAAAAATGGATATTACAGCAGCTCTTATGCTATTTTGTGTTTTAGCGTTTATTTACCTTTCAATAATTGAAATTTTTACAATTTTATTTAGATTAACAGGATTAACATATGATAAATCACATTTCCAAGTGATTTCAATGCTTACTACATGTGGATTTACAACACAAGATAGTGAACCTATAGCAACATCTAAAATCAGAAGAAAACTTGCAACAGGCACAATACTTTTTGGGTATTTATTTAATGTTGTCATTATGTCTAGTATTGTTAACATTTTTTTATCATTAAATAACTCGCAAGTAGACAATATGTGGAGTGCAGCGGTTGTAATAGTTTGCTTTATTTCACTTATATTCATGTTAAATCGTTCACCGACAATAAAGAGTAAAATAGATCACTTTATTGAAAAAATTGGTAACCGTGTGATGTATGGAAATAATGTAAATACAATTGTATTAATTGATGTATTTGGAGAAAATGTTATGGCTGAAATTTATGTTTCAACATTACCACCAGAATTGGAAGGTGTTGAACTTAAAAATTCAGGGCTTAAAGAAAAATATAAAATTCAATTAATTTTAGTTAAAAGAGGCAATGAAACTAAAAGTATTTTAAAGGGCGAAGATGTTTTAATGCAAAATGATACTGTAATTGTATTTGGTGATTATGAAAATATTAAAATGCTTTTTAAACAATAAAATAACAGCGAAGCATTAAAAATAACTTAATGTTTCGCTTTTTTATTAAAAGTAAAGCATGGTTGACAAATTTCCAATAGTAGTTGGTTGATTGTAAATAGATTTTCTTGTTATCCTTTGAATATAGAAAACAATAAAAATCTAAATTGACGGAGGAATAATTATGAATTTCAATGAGAAATTAATCGACTTAAGAAAGTCAAAAGGGCTATCACAAGATGAATTAGGTGAAAAATTGCAAGTATCAAGACAAACTATATCCAAATGGGAAACAGGTCAATCATATCCGGATTTTCAGCGATTAGTATCATTAAGTGATTATTTTGGAATGACACTAGACGCATTAGTAAAAGACATAGAATTACAAGATGTAAGAGAAAAAAATTTAAGCGAACAACAAATAACAGAAATATATGATGATGTGAAGAAAGCAAAAGCAACTATAAAATCGCTAGTTAAATGGGCATTAATTTTAGGCAGTGCTATCTTAATTTTATATGCTGTTTTAATTATAGGTGCTAATATACATCTATTCTTCAAATAAAAGCAAAAATAAAAGACAAAAGGCACCTTGGGGTGAAGGTGTCTTTCATCTTTGTTTTTAAAACATAAAGAGGTAAAAGAGAAATTAAGATAACTGCTACTATGGTCTTCCTACAATTAGATTATATAACGAAAATCAACTAAAGTTGTAAACACACTGTGAACAAAGTGTTAATCTATATTTAAACCTTTTTATGTATTTAATGGAGAATAAATACATTTTTGGATAAAAATTAGCACTTTTTAGGGGTTTAAGTATTTAAAACATCGAATAGAACATCATGAGCATCTAAAAATTTACTTACATGGAAATTAATAACTGTATATTCTTCAGTGGTGAAACTTTTTGAAGTATGGTCTTGATTTAAAATAATTACTCCAGCTGATTTAAGGCGTTCTATATTTTCAGATGTTAAAATAGGTGTTGTATCTATGTGTAATATTGTTACAAGTTCGGAATACATAGTTTCTAGAAGTTGGTGACAAGAAAAAAGTTTAGCAGTTTCAGCACGCCTATGTTTCTTTCTGATAATTTCAGTAGAAAACATAGTGATTTCATCATTAATAAGTGAAAGTTCACTATAAATTTCATGTATATCAGCGAATTTAAAAGAAGTAATCCGATCTGACATAGCTAAGACAATCTTTTTATCCAAAGCATATATCATAGAATGGATTTTTCTTGAATTATCATAAGGTAAAAAGAAAATATTTACAGAAAGTGAAATAATTATACCTACAATAGTTTCAACCAAGCGATTTAAGGCATAAATTAATGCAGAAGTTTCTGGCAATCCTAAAGCGATGGCAGAGAAAATAATACTTGCCATAACAGCATTAATTGGATATTTAATTACATTTGTAAGAACAATTACTAAAATAACACTGATGCTCATAGCAATAATATTTGTTGGCTCAAAAAATAATGTAAAAATAATACCACAAACACCACCAAAAATTGTACCACGAAGCTGATTACCACATTCCATTATAGATAATCCAATAGTTCTACCCATTGTAGCAATTGCAACAATAGTTGTAAAAAAAGCTACATCATGAACGATGTAAAAAGAATAAACTAAACATAAAGCTACAGCAATACCCGTTTTAATCGTTCGCATACCTAAATATTTTTGTTGCATTTTATCCCTACTTTACTAAAAGAAAATTTTATTATATAATTATAACATTAAATATATGAGGTGAATTATCATGAGTAAAAAATATAAATTTGGTGTAATAGGTGCCGGCAATATGGGTTTTGCAATAGCAAACGGAGCATTAAATGCTGGCATATATAAACAAAATCAAATAATCTTGTGTGACCGTTCAGAAGAAGCATGTGATAAGTATGCTAAATTAGGCTTCGCTGTAACGTCGGATGCAAATGAAGTTTATAAAAACTCACAAATCGTTATGCTGGCAATTAAGCCACAAGTGTTTGAAGAAGTTCTGTCAACACTTGAAAAACCAGAAGTATTACCACTTGTTATTACAATTGCAGCTGGAATTACAACTGATTTTATAAAAAAACAACTAGGAGAAATACAAGTTATACGTGTAATGCCAAACACACCTTTATTAATTGGAATAGGTGCAACTGCATTATGTAAAAATGTTGACACAGATGAAAGACATCTTGAAAGTGTTAAAAATATATTTGATTCACTAGGAACTACTGTAGTTTTTGATGATGAAAATATGTTAAATGAAGTTATCCCAACCAATGGCTCATCCCCAGCTTTTGTGTATTATTTCATGAATGAAATGATAAAATCAGCACAAAATCATGGAATTAATTATGAAGATGCTAAAAATTTAATTATTCAATCCTTTGTAGGCTCTGCAAAAATGGTTGAAAATTATGATGGAGATATAAGTGATTTAATTCGTGCAGTGTGTTCACCAGGTGGTGCTACACTAGAAGCTATGAAAGTTTTTGATGATGAAAAATTAGGAGATACTATCGCAAAAGCTTCTGATAACTGTATAAAACGCAGTTATGAACTTGCAAAATAGAAATTAATATTTATTATATTCTTGTAGAATATAATTTAGTTCTGCACCTAAAATAATGACAACACCCGTAACATATAGCCATAACAGCATAACCATAATAGCACCTATAGAGCCATAGATAATAGAATAATCTGCCATGTTATTTACATAAAATGAAAAAATAACAGAGGATATAACCCAACCTATAAGTGCAAAGGCAGTTCCTGGAAGACATGCTTTCATTGAGACTCTTCTGTTAGGAACTACATAATAAAGCATCATTAAATAAATACCAATCCAAACAACAGGAACAAAGAAACGAATTATATCGAAAAGAGGCATGAATTGCCAAACAAAAGGGAAAAATCTAGCGACAAATTCTAAAATAACATTACCTAAAACTAAAAGAACAAGAACAAGTATAAAAGATAGCATGAAACCTATAGTGAAAACAAGTGAAATACCTAATCTAATTATACCACTTCGTTCTTTATCGTCTATGTCATAAATTGCATTTATTGTTCTAAGTAGTGAATTTATTGAACGAGATAAAAAATAAATTGTCAATAAAATACCGAATATATATGGAGTTGAATTATCATATTCAGCAGAATACGTAAGATAATCTTCTAATATTTCTATAATATCAGCTGGAATTACACGTTCTAAAAAATCAGTTATTTCAGAAGATAATTGTATACGTGAAATAATAGAATTTAAAAAAATTGCAGCAGGAAATAGCGAAAAAAACATGAAATATGATAAAGCAGCAGCTGATTTAGATACAGCATCTGAAAAATAACGCTTTATTAATGTGTAAATCACATAAAAAAACTTGATATCGAGTAATTTTCTGATAGCTTTCATATTGCCTCCTAAAATTTACAAAGTTTTTACCTATTTTAACATATACGAAAAAAATTTACAATAATACCTTGTGATAACATATATTATATGATACAATCTAAATTGAATTATTACATAAGGAATTAGAGAATATGCTTGAAAAAAATAAAACTTGTGCGTTTACAGGTTATAGGCCTGAAAAAATGCCTTATAATGGTGATGAAGCACATGCTGAAACTAAGCATATAAAATCTGAAATAAAAAAAGCAATACTCTCATTATCAGAACAAGGATTTTGCAATTTTATAACAGGTATGAGTCGTGGCTTTGATATTTGGGCAGCCGAAGTTGTATTATCACTTCAAGATGAAAGCCAAGATAAAACAAAGTTTAATTTAATTTCAGCACTTCCATTTATTGGTCAAGATGCTATGTGGAGCAATTCGGACAAAGAAAGATTTGATTATATTATAAGACGAGCAAGATATACTTTTTGCCTGTCAGATGCATTATCAAATGAAAGTTATTTTAAACGCAATCGTTTTCTTGTAGATAATTCTTCCTATATTATAACATACTTTGATGGAAAAGTGGGAGGAACAAAATATACAATTAATTATGCACGAAAAAATGGATTACAAATCATAAATATTGCGGACAATCAGTTGTCTATGTTTTAATTTGTTGTATTAATTATATTATATACAAAACAAAAAGAAAGAAGGACGAAATTATGAAAAGACTACTCGCAACCGGTCTTGTATCAGCTATGGCTTTAAGCACATTAGCAGGTTGTAGCTCTGCAGAGCTAGGATATCTAAATGTGATGCGTGAGCTATCTGATGCTACAGCATACGAAGGTACACTGACAATGGACATGACTTTTGGCGATTTTATCTCTGAAAGTGCTGGCATTAGCACAATTGCTATGGACGGAGAATTTGCTATTGATAGCAAAGATTTCTACATGGAAATGAGCACAGATGTGTCTATTGACGACAAAACTTTAGAAAACCCAGTTGAAGTTATTTACAACACAGATAACATGTACATTTCTAAATCATATTACACAGATCTTATGTATCTAGTAAATGATTTAATGATGGAAACAACTGCTGATGAAAGCATGTCTATTGAAGCTGAAATTGATGCACTAGCAACTCTTTTAGCAGAATATGAATATATTTCATTACTTGATAATGAAATGATGGATTTATATTCACAAGCATTTAACCCAACATACATGCTATCAGATCCAGCTGCTGCAAATACTTTAGTATATGATTATATTGAAGATACATTTGCAGATTTTGAAACTGATATAATCACACAATCTGGTGATACTTATACTATTGAACTTGATGCACAAAAAGCAGCTGATTTATTAGTTGACTTAGTTGAATATACTTATGAAAACAAAGATAAAGTATATGACAACACAGCTAATCTTGCAGTTGATGTATATGAACTTACTGGGCTTGCTGGAACTGTAGAAGGTGATATGACTTATCCAACAGTTGAAGAAATTGAAGCTGAAATTGATGCTATGAAAGAAATCGCTTTAGCTGAAATTGATGGTATGTATATGGATATGCAAGCAGAAGATGATTTCGCACAAGAAATCGCTATGGTTGTAGATATGCTAGCTGGTTCTTACATGAAAGTTTCTGTGTCAGCTGATGATGATGTTATCACAGAAAACCTTGAAATGTTCATTCAACTTGATTTAACAGATATGTTTGGTTTAACTCAATTACCAGAAGGTATGACAGCTGAAGATTTAGGTATTCCAACACAACCAATGGATATTATGACAATCACAGCTGATGTTGAATACAATAAAGTTGATGAAATTGAAGACAAAAAAGAAATTGACCCAGCTAAAGCTATAAACATGATGGAAGCTATGAATCTAATGGAAAAAGCTGCTTACATGGCAAATCCAGTAGAAAATATGGACATTATGTGGTATGACGATTATGTAGCTGAAGGTTCAATGTATTCTGACCTATTTATTAATCACCAAGATGGCGATTTAACTTATGATATCGCTGAATATTTTGTTGAAGAAGGCAGAATTTATCTTCCAATGCGTCAAATCACTGAAACTTTCGGTGAAGAAGTTGAATGGGATGCTGCTGCATCTAAAGCATATGTAGTTCGTGGAGAAGAAAAAATTGATATGAGTGGCAAAATCGTTTCTGGCACAACTTATATCAAAGTTCGTGACTTTGAAAAACTAGGCTACACTGTAGACTATGTTTCAGAAGATGGTGTTCACACTGCTACTGTAACAAAAAACTAATCATTAAAGAGATTGTAACAAATTAAATTTATTTTTTATAACTTAATATAGTTACACCTTTTGATAAATGTTGCAAAACAAAAATCAGGTACAGTTTAAATTTGAACTGCACCTGATTTTTTTATTTATAAAATTACCAATCAAGTTGAATAATTTGTTCTTGCATAAAAGAACTATTAACATCAATTACACGCTGGTTTGCAGAGCCACGAAAACGCAGCATTAAATCTTTTTGATCTTCGATATATTTTCCATCAATCAAAATATCAGTGAGCGTTAAAAGCTCTGTTGCAGAGGCATTTGGCAAAGCCAAAATTTGTTCATAAGTAAAGCCGGAATACATAATTACATTTTTGCCCATTTCATGCACAGCACGAGCCAAAACGCATAAAGCTTCAGCTTGACAAACAGGCTCACCACCAGATAAAGTAACACCAGATAAGAGTGGGTTTTTTCGAAATTTTTCAATTAATAGATTAATTGAAATGTTAAAACCTCCATCAAAGTCATGTGTTTCTGGATTATGACAGCCTTTACAATTGTGTACACAGCCCTGTGTAAAAATTACAAATCGAACGCCAGGACCATCAACTATAGATTCTTCAATTGTGCCTGAAATTCTAAGTGTATCCATGATTTTTTTCATTCCTTTAGTTGTTATTTGGCTGTAACACAAAAGTATTACAGCCAATAATTTTTATATTTTTTCTTCTGTTTTAATATGTTTTACTCTATCACGTTCTTCAGCTTTTTTAGCGTTATTAAAACGATCAAGCGTTCCAACAAGGTAGCCTGTGATACGACGAATACGCTCAAATGGCATATCTTCTGTTTCTTCTCTGCCACAACGTGGGCATGTATCCCCGATAATTCCAGTGTAACCACAAGAAGGGTCTCGGTCTACAGGGTGGTTAATAGAACCATATCCTACGCCACTTTCTTTCATATGACGTACAATGCTTTCGAATGCTTCAATATTATCACGAGGGCTTCCATCTACTTCGACATAAGTAATATGGCCTGCGTTTGTAAGAGCGTGATAAGGAGCTTCTTTTCTAATTTTATCAAATGCTGAAATAGTGTAATAAACTGGTACATGGAAAGAGTTTGTGTAATATTCTTTATCAGTAACTCCTTCGATAAGCCCAAAACGAGCTTTATCCATTTTAATAAATCTACCAGATAAACCTTCTGCTGGAGTTGCAAGAAGTGAGAAGTTAAGCCCAGTTTTAGAAGCTTCTTGATCTAATCTATCACGCATATGATTAATTATATCAAGTCCTAGATTTTGTGCTTCATCGCTTTCGCCATGATGTTTGCCAATAAGAGCTTTAAGAGCTTCTGCAAGTCCGATAAAACCAATTGAAATTGAACCATGTTTTAAAATTTCGCCAACTTCATCATCAGGGCCTAAATTATCGCTATCAATCCAAACACCTTGACCCATAAGGAAAGGGAAGTTTCGAACTTTTTTGCTACATTGGATTTTATATCTATCCATAAGTTGAGAAATAACAAGGTTGATTTTTCTATCAAGTTCATCAAAGAAGAAATCAATATCCCCATGAGCTCGAATAGCAAGTTTTGGCAAATTGATTGAAGTAAAACTTAAGTTGCCTCTGCCGTTTACAATTTCACGATCTTTATCATTAACATTTCCAATTACACGAGTACGACAACCCATATAAGCGATTTCAGAACTTACATCACCTTCTTTATAATATTGTAAGTTAAATGGAGCATCAATGAATGAGAAGTTAGGGAAAAGGCGTTTAGCAGAAACACGACATGCAAGCTTAAATAAATCATAGTTAGGGTCTTCAGGGTTATAGCTTACACCTTCTTTAACTTTAAAAATTTGGATAGGGAAAATAGATGTTTCGCCATTTCCAAGCCCAGCTTCAGTAGCTAAAAGTAAATTTTCCATAACAAGTCTGCCTTCAACAGAAGTATCAGTTCCATAGTTGATAGATGAAAATGGAATTTGAGCACCAGCACGAGAATGCATAGTGTTAAGGTTGTGAACTAATGCTTCCATTGCTTGATAAGTTGCTTTTTTAATTTCTTTATCACTGTGTTTTAAAACAAATTTATTAATTTTATCAGCTGTATCTTGTCCATACTTTTCAGCTAATATAAGCGTTTGCGCTTCCAAATATGAAAATTCATCTGCTAAAGTTGGCATTTTATCAGAATTTGATTTAATACTATCTAAAATTTCACGTGCTGTATCTTGTCCATCTTCAAGGTCTGCATATACTTCAAGTGCCTTAGCTAAATTGTCACGGAAAATTTTAACATAACTTTTTCGAACACCAGGAGCCATAGAATATTCAAAGTTTGGTACACTTTGGCCACCATGTTGATCATTTTGGTTTGACTGAATTGCAATACATGCAAGGGCAGAATAACTTCTGATGTCATTAGGTTCACGTAAAAAACCGTGACCTGTAGAAAATCCATCTTTAAATAATTTAAGTAAATCTATTTGACAACAAGTAGTTGTAAGAGTTAAAAAGTCAAGGTCATGAATATGGATATCACCTTCACGATGTGCTTTAGCATGTTCTGGATCTAAAATAAACATTTCATAGAATTGTTTAGCACCTTCAGAACCGTATTTCAGCATTGTGCCCATTGCAGTATCACCATCGATATTAGCGTTTTCACGTTTAATATCATTTTCAAGTGATGATTTGAATGTAAGGTCTTCATAAACTTTCATAAGACGAGTGTTCATCTCACGAGTGCGAGTTCGTTCGTTTCTATATAAAATATATTTTTTGGCAGTTCTAGCATGGCCAGTTTCCATAAGGATTTTTTCAACTACATCTTGAACTTCTTCAACTGTAGGAATTTCACCTGTCATATGATTATCTAAATATTGCTCAACTTTATGTGAAAGTTCTTCTGCTGTATCAAAGTTACTTCCGCCTGTAGCCCTAGCAGCTGCAAAAATTGCACTTGCTATTTTATCACGTTTAAACTCGGTCTTTCTACCATCACGCTTTAATATCTCGGTTACCATTCTTTGTCACCCTCCGTTATCTTGTTGGTTTATTGTAGTTTACACACAATATATTGTGTTGATGTTTGTATTACAAATAATATAATAGCACTCAATTTAAATACTGTCAACAATACTAATAGAATATTTATTGTATAAAAATATACGAAAAAAACAACTTTTTTTTTACATAATCAAAAATCAACAAAAAAGAGCAAATTCTAGTATAAGATATAGAATAATTGTACACAAGGTTGAGTAACTTTCTTACATTATAAACCTCTTAGAGTTAGTTGATGGTATCCACGCTTGAGGGAGGTGTCACGAAGTGACGGAGAAAGAAAATGTATAAATTCCAAAAAATTTCATTGACATTATTAAAAAAGAGTGTATAATAGTATAAGTATTTTAATATATATAAATTCAAATGTGTATTAAATTACAATCCTTGTTCCTATCTTTTTAGATGGGGGCCAAAAGTCCAGAAGGAGGTGTACAAATGGCTAAAGTAACAGGAAACTATGAAACTATTTTCATCGTTAACCCTACAATCGGTGAAGAAGCTATCACTGCTGTTGTAGAAAAATTCAAAGCTCTTGTTGAGGCAAATGGTACAATCGAGAAAGTTGAAGATTGGGGTAAAAAGCGTCTTGCTTATCCAATCAACGATTTAACTGAAGGTTATTATACTTTCATCACTTTCTCTTCAGAACCATCTTTCCCAGCAGAACTTGATCGTGTTTACAACATCACAGATGGTCTTATGAGATCCTTGATTGTATCAAGAGACTAAGAGGTGTAATTATGCTAAATAAGGCTATTTTAATGGGACGTCTCGTGCGTGACCCTGAAATGCGTTACACACAAAATAATACTCCAGTAGTATCATTTACTCTTGCAGTTAATCGTCAATTAAAAAAAGATGAAACTGATTTTATTGACATCGTAGCTTGGAGCAAAACAGCAGAATTCGTATCTAAATGGTTTACCAAAGGTATGCAAGTTGCTGTAACAGGTCGCATTCAAACTCGTAACTGGGAAGACAAACAAGGAAACAAACGTACATCAGTCGAAGTTGTAGCTGAAGAAGTTCATTTCGCTGATACGAAAAAAGCGGAAAACGCAGGTCAAGGAAATTCTTTCAATGCGCCACGTGCAAACACTGCACAAGCACCACAAAATATGGCAAATTACGATTTACCATCAGGTGGTTCTGATTTTTCAGAGCTTGAAGATGATGACGGCGATGTACCGTTCTAAACCGAAAAAAGGAGGGAAACCATAATGGAAAGAGAATACAGAGAAAGATCTGACCGTCCTATGAGAGGTCGCAAACGTAGAAAAGTTTGTACTTTTTGCGTAGATAAAGTTGAGAAAATCGATTATAAAGATGTTGCTAAACTTCGTCGTTATCTTTCAGAGCGTGGAAAAATTCTACCTCGTAGAATGACTGGCACTTGTGCTTGTCACCAACGCCAACTTACTGATGCTATTAAAAGAGCAAGACACGTTGCTTTTTTACCTTACACAGCTGAGTAAGATTAAATATAAATTATCAATATTGATATATTTAAAGGGTGTGTGTCGCAATGCGACACACACCCTTGTTTTAACTTTTTCATAGATACTATTATATCGAAATAAAGCTGTGACGAAAATTTTCATTTCGTCACAGCCCATTTTTTATAAAATTCTAAAATCCTAGTGTATCATTTGCAAATGCTGCAACAGAAGCAGAAGAATCTGATGTTTTAGCATATGAAATAGTAACACTATCTTGTTCTTGTGTTAAAGCTAATACATTATTTACATCAAAGCTTGCAGTGAATATCATATCAGGAGCACTATCTATAATAAATTTATATAAAGTAGTTCCATCTTGAATTTCTTCAGAGATACGAATGATATTGCCTGTTATATTTTCAAGCTCACCTTCTACAAGAGAACCAGAACCAGCTGTGCCACCGACTACATTACGATAATTTCGTCTTGCATCTTCAAGAGTTTCACCAACACCAACAAAACTAAAATCAGAAACTGAAACAAATGCATATTGTTTAATTAATCCGAAATCATCTTTAAGGGTCATAACATAAGTTGGCATACCATCAAGATTAATAATAATTGGGAAAGATGCAATATAACCAAATTGTTGAACTTTACCTTCAGCAGAACGTTGTGCAGCATATTCTGTTGCACCACTCATTTGATAAGTGATAGCTTCTTTAGTTTTTAAATCAACCATTATGAAACCAATAGCAGATTCATCTGCACCAACAGAAGTTAAACCAGTGAATAAATATGGTTTGCCTTCATTATATACGATAATATGATCTTGGCTAGTCATAAATTTATCACGATTTGAGAAGTTGAAAATACCATGAACATATTGACCTTGATTGTTAATTTGATTGATAACAAAGCTTTCAGGTTGAACACGGTCTACCCATTCTGGAACAGTTTCTAAAGTATATTGATTAGTTTCGCCAGTTGTAGCATTAATAACTACTACACCAGTAGCTTCTGGAAGTGCAAACAACCACTCATTTTCATAAGTTGTAATAATCCAATGAGGAACACCAGCATCATCAATTTCAAATGAATAATCTGTAAGTCCTGTAAACACATTGCCAGAAAAACGTGCTTTACGATTTAAATTATCAAATAAATATGCATTATTGCCATATTTAAGCTTATGGTCTCCAACAAACTCAACATCACTTGTATCAGTGGCAGACACTGTGATATAACCAGCTGTGCCATCGATATTTTGTAGCCATTTAAAGAATCCAGAGTGCTCAAGCGGAACAACCCACATAAGCTTATCGTTAACAGTTTGAATAACGGGCACACCAAGAACAACTTGGCTACCCATACCAGGATTTTCACCTAGCTTTTTATCTGCAAGTGTATATGCTAAATATTGGTCAACTATAGGGATTTGAGATAAGTCTACAGGTTGAATTTCTTCTGTAAACTCAGCTTTGGTTGGCGTGCCTAATTGGTCACGGTATGCCCAGTAATTAACAATTGGAGAAGATGCAATATTTACAATAAAATAAACACCCCAAATAATAGCAAGAACACCAATGGCACGTCCTGTGCCTTTAACACTTTTGTCAATGTCAAATTTCATTCTGCCAAACTCATCGGCATAAACTTTAAGCCCACCTAAACCAAACAAGAAATTTACTATAAGGAATGCACTTATTATAAATAAAATTGCAAAGGCTCCATCAGAATAAAGTGGATTTAAATTTGGACTACGCAAGAAAATGAAAAATGCGAAAAACAAAGTAAGTGCTAAATTAAGCAATAATTTTGCTTTCTTTTTCATAAATAGTTACCTCATTTCTTTATATATGTGTATACATAGTTTACTATATTTTGCCATACATTTCAATTAATATTAAAATTTTAACATTTTATTCATTAATTACAAAAAATATATATAATCATGAAATTAAAAAACAGAGGATGTGACAAATTTGGCACACCCTCAAAAATTATGAAAAACCCAAAACAACAAAGGGTTTATTTTATCATTACACTTAAAAGTTCATCTTTGCTACGAACACCTACCATTTTGTTAACTTCTACACCTTTTTCAAAAACTATCATCGTAGGGATGCTCATAACACCAAATCTTGCTGCAAGCTTTGGATCTTCATCAATGTTGATTTTACAAACTTTGAATTTTCCAGCAGCCTCTTCATCAACTGCGTGTAAAATAGGACCTAACATTTTACAAGGTCCACACCATGGTGCCCAAAAATCAACAAGTACAGGTAAATCGGATTTTAATACTTCTTGATCGAAGTTGTCAGTTAATACATTAATAATTGCCATTATAAGTTACCTCCTAATTTTTGAATATAATAACAGTATCACCTTTATTTTTTTATTATTTGTGATATAATATTAATATACTACTTTTTCGGATAACTTCAATACTTTTTTTGAAAAGTTAACTATTTATTCAAAAATATACTAAATTGGTATAATAAGGATGGACAAGACATGCAAGATTTTTTTAAACCACAAATATCAGATGATAACATTCTAAAGATGAGCAATCTGGCTTTAGCACATGTTGGTGATGGTGTTTTCGAACTTTTGACAAGGCTTAAAGTAGCGTGTGATGGAAATATCACATCAAAAACTATGCATAAAGCAACGACAGACATAGTAAAAGCATCAACACAAGCAAAAGCAGCACGTGTTATTTATGATATATTAACAGAAGAGGAAGAAGGTGTTTTTCGTCGTGGAAGAAACGCTAAGCCCAAAACTTATACAAAAGCTGCAACACGTGAAGAATATACACTTTCAACAGCTATAGAAGCTTTGTTTGGATATTTATATTTAAAAGGTAGATACGATAGAATAAATGAACTTTATGAAAAAGTTTTAGAAGCAATTTAGGCAGTATTAAATTTCAAAAAACTTGGGGTGTGACGAATTTCGTCACACCCTCATATTTATTTGCAATCCATAGCATTATCATCTTTAGCTTGATTTTGTGATTTATTCATACCACTGCCACCACATTCCATATTATTGCCTTCTCTTTTTGCCTTTGCCTTTTTTTCCATTTCTTTACGATTTTTGTCCATTGTTTCTTCTCCTTTTTAAAATAAATATTTATTCTTTATCGATATTAATTTGATTTCAAAGCATAAAATTAAATTGTTATCGACAATTATAGTATTATCATTAAATTTTGTTTTATACATTTGTTTTACTTTTGTTGACATGTGCATATACTTTATGTTAGAGTTAAACTATGTATAAAGTTAAATAATAAATTTATAATTTTTATAAGAGGTGACTTAGTATGAAAAAAAGTAATGTTAAAATTGCGTTATTAGGTGCATTAGGATTGGCTGCTGGTGCTGCGGCATTAGGCTATTTTGTGTATCAAAAACAAAAATCAACAATCAGATTCTATGAAGATGATTTCTATGATGAAGATTTTGATGATATGTGTTATTGTTCAGATTGTGATAACTATGATGATGAAGGTGACCTTTGCCAAAATCTTGATGATAGAACAAGCAACTTTACTATCGATGATTACACTTATGAAAATGAAGAAAATGATGATAGTTTAGAGAAAAATATGGAAAGTGAAACAGAGGGTTTATAATGAATTACGAAGGCAGAGTTTTTCGTCCACCTAGTGAAGCATATAGTTTAATCGTTCAGCTTACTATTGGATGTAGCCACAACAAATGTACATTTTGTGATATGTATAAAGAAAAGAAATTTCGTTTAAGAAAAATAGATGAAGTTTTAAAAGATTTTAAAGAAGCACGCAAAATGTATGGACGTGTAGACCGTATCTTTTTAGCTGATGGTGATGCACTTGTAGCTAAAACTGATGACATTGTAACTGTTTTGAAATATATTAAAGAACATTTTCCAGAATGTCAGAGAGTAACAAGTTATGGTTCACCTGTGGCGATTTTAAATAAAACACCAGAAGAGCTTGCATTATTCCAAAGCTTAGGGCTTCAAATGATTTATTTAGGATTAGAATCAGGTAGTGATGTTGTTTTAACCAAAGTAAACAAAGGTGAAACGGCTGAAGAAATTATTCGTGCAGGAAAAATGGTTAAAGATGCAGGAATGACATTATCTGTAACGGTTATTTCTGGGCTAGGCGGAACAGAACTTTGGGAAGAACACGCTATAGAAACAGGGAAAGCACTTTCTGCTATGAAACCTGACTATATCGGGCTTCTAACACTACTGTTTGATTTAGATACACCACTTAAACGTGATTACGAATCAGGCAAATTTAAAACACTTACTCCTATGGGAATTATGGAAGAAATGCATATGATGATTTCGCATATGGATTGTGAAGGTGCAGTATTACGTGCAAATCATGCTTCAAACTATGTCCCAATTGGTGGAACACTAAATGCTGAGAAAAAACAGATGCTATCTCGCATAGAAGAAGCGTTAGGCGGCAAGGTTAAATTCCGTAACGAAGCTTTTAGAGCAAGATAATTAATATTAAAAAATACTATGTTTATAAAAAATCATAGTATTTTTTATTTTTTTACAAATTAATGTTTTTTTATTTACTTTATTGTGATATAATATAAAATGTATATTTATATGAATTAAATTGACACTTTAAATAAAGAATTGGAGACATGAAAACATGGCGAAATTTTTAGAAAAAATCTTTGGCACGCACTCAAGTCGTGAACTTAAAAAGATTTATCCTATTATCGACAAAATTGATGCTTTGGAGGAAGATTACAAAAAACTTTCCGAAAAAGAACTAAAACACAAAACGGTGGAATTTAAAGAAAGATTGGCAAACGGTGAAACTTTAGATGATATCCTAGTTGAAGCTTTTGCAACAGTTCGTGAAGCTTCTTGGCGTGTTCTTGGCATGAGACATTATAGAGTTCAGCTTATTGGTGGACTTATCCTTCATCAAGGACGTATCGCTGAAATGAGAACAGGGGAAGGTAAAACATTAGTTGGAACACTTCCTGCATATCTTAATGCACTTTCTGGAAAAGGTGTTCATATTATCACTGTAAATGATTACCTTGCAAAACGTGACAGCGAATGGATGGGTAAACTTTATAGATATTTAGGGCTTAAAGTAGGTCTTGTTATTCATGATGTGCCACCTACAGAACGTAAAGCCTCTTATGATGCTGATATCACATATGGTACAAATAACGAATTTGGGTTTGACTATCTTCGTGATAACATGGCGATTTATAAACAAAATATGGTTCAACGTGGGCATAACTTTGCAGTTGTCGATGAGGTTGATAGTATTTTAATCGATGAAGCACGTACACCTCTTATCATTTCAGGTCAAGGCGATAAAGCTACTGATATTTACAAAATAGTTGATGTGTTTGCGAAAAAATTATCTTATCTTCGCCAAGTTGAAGTTGATACAAAAGAAGAACAAGATGAAATTGAACATGATGTAATTATCGATGAAAAAGGAAAAAATGCATCACTTACACCAAAAGGTCTTGCTCGTGCTGAAAAACATTTTAATGTTGAAAATTTAGCAGAAACTGATAATTCAGAGCTATTACACCATATTAACCAAGCTATTCGTGCACATGGTATTATGCAACTTGATGTTGATTATGTTGTTCGTGATGGTGCTGTTGTTATCGTTGATGAATTTACAGGACGTTTAATGCTTGGTCGTCGTTATTCTGATGGATTACACCAAGCTATTGAAGCAAAAGAAGGTGTAAAAGTAGAGCGTGAGAGCAAAACTCTTGCAACAATTACATTCCAAAACTATTTCCGTCTATACACTAAGCTTTCTGGTATGACAGGTACAGCACTTACAGAAGAAGAAGAATTTAGACATATCTATAAACTTGATGTAGTTGAAATTCCTACAAATAAAGTGCTGGCTCGTATTGATAGACAAGATACAGTTTATCGCAGTGAGCGTGGAAAACTTAAATGTGTAGCTGAAAAAGTAAAAGAATGTTATGCAAAAGGACAACCTGTACTTGTTGGTACAGTTTCTATTGAACGTTCTGAATACATTTCATCACTTTTAAAACGTGAAGGCATTAAACACAATGTACTAAATGCGAAATTCCATGAACAAGAGGCAGAAATTATTGCGCAAGCTGGTAAACTTGGTGCTGTAACTATCGCAACTAACATGGCTGGTCGTGGTACGGATATTATGCTTGGTGGTAATGCAGAATACCTTGCAAAAAATGATATGAAAAAACAAGGCTATGATGAGGCGTTAATCGTTGAATCAACTGGCTTTGCTGATACTGATGATGAACAAATTTTAGAAGCTCGTGCTAAATTTACAGAACTTCAAAATAAATACAAAGCAGTTACTTCTGTAGATGCTGAAAAAGTGCGTGAAGCGGGCGGTCTTTGTATTATTGGTACAGAACGCCATGAAAGCCGTCGTATTGATAATCAGTTACGTGGTCGTGCTGGGCGTCAAGGTGACCCTGGTGAGAGTATTTTCATGATTTCGCTAGAAGATGATTTAATGCGTCTTTTCGGTGCCGAAAGAATTATGTCACTTATGGACACATTAAACGTTGAAGAAGATATGCCAATCGAACAACGTATGTTAACAGGTGCTATCGAAGGAGCTCAACGTAAAGTTGAAGGACGTAACTTCCAAACTCGTAAACATGTACTGGAATATGATGATGTAATGAATTTACAACGTAAAGTTGTATATGAACAACGTCTTAAAGTATTAATGGAAGAAGATATTGAAGGAAATATTCAAAACATGATTGAAACTAGCATTTCAAATGCTGTGTTTGCAGCATGTGGGGAAGATGGTAAAGTTACTCGTGAGACGTTATTAAACGCTTGTAAACCTTATCTAAATGTATTCCTATTTAAAGAAAATGCTACATTCTTAAACGATGAAACTATTGAATTTACACCAGAAACACTTAAAGAAAAACTTATTGAGTGTGCAAAAGATGTATATGCAAGAAAAGAAACAGCACTTACTTCTCGTGTAATGCGTGAACTTGAGAGAGTTGTATTACTTCGTAATGTTGATACTTTATGGATGGAGCATATCGACGCAATGCAAGAACTACGTGGCTCAATTGGATTACGTGCTTATGGCCAACATAACCCTGTAATTGAATATAAAAACGAAGGTTTTGCAATGTTTGAAGAAATGATTGACAACATCCGTGAACATACCGTGCGTGCAGCTTACCTTGCTAGAATTCAAGGTGGTGGAGCACCTAAACGTGAAAAAGTTGCTGAGGAAAGTGGAACATCTTCTGATGGGACTGTTCAAAAACAACCTGTTCGCAAAACAGCAGCAGAAAAAGTAGGGCGTAATGATCCTTGTCCTTGCGGCAGTGGAAAAAAACATAAAAAATGTTGTGGATTTGATCCAAACGCTACAGATAACGATTAATAAAAAATCAGGACGGAAATTTCCGTCCTGATTTTATTTATAATATTAAACACTACTTCGCCTAAAATATCCTAGATAATATACTCCAGCAGCTAATGCCCAGAAATAAGCAACCATATAAGGAACTTCAAAGATATTCTCATAATAACAGTGAGCAAGCACCCCACACATACCAGAAAACATGCCTACAACAAGTGGATTAACTGTAGAAGTACGAGTTCTACCAATTGCTCGCATACACCAAACGACAATACCAATTAACATAATTATATAGAAAGTAAGACCTAAATAACCAGTTTCAACCAGTGTTTTCAGATAATAGTTATCCATATAAAAATATTGGAATGTAGAAGTTTCTTCGATAACTTGGTTTTGCATTGCAACAGCACCACCAAAACGGCCAAGCCCAAAGCCAAGTAAAGGATTGCTATCATGCAATAAATCAAGACCCTTTACCCATCTAATCATACGTCCATCACGCATTGATGCCTCGACGTATTCAGGGGTGAATAAAAATGCAAAACGCTCACGAATTGATGGCACAAAAATTAAAACAGAAGATGCCCCAGCAAACATTAAAGCGATTAAACGTCTATCAAGATAGATGGCGAAAATTAAAACAGCAACAGCTAAACCAACTAAAGCACCACGTGAATATGTGAAAATTATTGATAAACACATAATTCCTGTAAGCCCAATTGCACAAATTTTTACAGGGATTTTTTTGCTATAATAAGCAATAGCTGCGACAAGTGGAGCAAATAACACAAGGAATGACCCCATGATATTAGGGCTACCTGTCAGCGAAAATACACGAGTACGCACATCAGACTCAGCAGCAGATGTCCAGCCTGATGGAATTGGCACAGCAACAATAAATTGATAAATACCATGAAAAGCAATTGCAATTGCAACAACCATTAAAGTGGTATAGAAAATTTTGAAATCTTTATCATTTTCGATAAGTCTTATAACTAAGAAAAACCAGAAAATATATTGAACAACAGCTCGCCACCCATCAAAGGCAATTGAAGGATATTCTGCAACGAAACACATTAAAAAGAAAGTTACACCGATAAAAGCTAGAATAAAAGTTCCTGGTGTAGTTGTTTTTTGTGGCAATTTTTCTTGCAATATAGATTTACGATAAGTAACATAGCATAGCACTAATATCATAAAGCCTTCATCCCAACCAGAAGCTAAAAATCCTATTTGAAGCACAGAACGCAAAAAATAGTCAATTGGCAAATATGCTGCAAATGCAATTAATAAAAGCCCACGAAAACCTACTTTTGAAAACATACGTGCAAGGAAACTACCCTCGAAAAACCTCAAAAAAACATTACATATTGTAGAAAAAAATTTATATATAACACTTTGTTGTAAAATGTCGCCGAGTTTATGGACAAGCTTGGTGATTTTTATCGTAAAACGTACATATAAAGATGTTTTTGGTGCAATATCATCATTTGTAAATTTTTCATACCAAATACTAAATGAACTAGTTTTATAACTACTTTTAACGAATTCAAAAAAAGCATATAACGCACTTTTTTTATAGGTTGCAATAAGCCATAAAACTGCACGAAATATTAAACTGTTTTCAAACCATTTAATCATCGAAAGTCACCGATTCAACAGTTCCAGCTACTTCGAAATCATTGGTTTTTACAGTAAATGCACGTCCGGCACGAACTTCTTGAGAACCAATTGTAGGAGTTGGAGTGTTTTTAGGCACTTCACAAGTAGCAGTTACAAGTACATCTTTCTTTACAGGGTCAAGTGCGTCTACGATTTGTCCATCAGCCGTTGTAACTTGAACTCTATAATCAACAATCTCTACATCGGTGATAATAGCATCAGTATAATCATTGCCAGATACCATATATTTGCCGACTTGGTCATTTCTTTCAAGTTCATCAACTAAAAATGAGTTAGCCCCACGAATACGAAAAGTCGCTGTCATAGTAACTGTAGGAGCTACGCTATCACGCACAGCACCACCGAAAATTGACCAAGCCACCCCAGCAACAGCACCAACTACAAGTATAAGCACCATTAAGTCAACCACATTAATAAGACCAAACAATTTACCTTTTTCATTTACAATTTTCATATTTTCCTCCGTTTTTTTTAGACATGTTAGCCTATTTTTTTAATAATTTGTTTTTTATATAGTTAATCTCGTCATCAATCTCTCCTGTTAATGCTAGAGATAACGTATAAATTATACCACCTGTTATAATTGCTAGCATCAATGACAAAATGTTATGAATAGGGAGCAATGTAACAAAGTATGCACAAACACCACATAAAATAGCAGAAATTAATATTTTAAGCACTGTTTTAGTTGGCACTTTGAATAAAAAAATCTTTTTTGCCCGATAAGAAGTGAGCAAGAAATATATTAAAAATGCGATTACTGTACCAACAGCAGAAAAGATATAAGAGAATGCTGAAAGTAAAATCACACTGAGAAGGATTTTTAAAACTGCTGAAACTAAACTATTTTGAAAAACAGGGCGAGTATTCGAAGTTAGCTCATACGCTTTGTTTGAATATTCTGTAAGACCCATAAAAACCATAGCAACAGCTGTAAGTCCTATTACAGGAGCACCATAATGATAACTATCGACTACAAACATAAGTTTAGATAATGACAGCGAAATTCCAAAAAGTCCACAAGCAGCAGGAAATGCGATTAACATATATAGCCTAACACCAGCATTAAGGTGTGGCATTGCTTGGATAATACCACCTTCTCGATATTGCCGAAGCAAGTTTGGATATACTGCACGCATAACAGCAATGTTAATCATTGTAAAAACTGAAGATGCAATAGTATAGTTTTGACCATAAACAGCAACAGCAGCTGTGCCATGAAAAAATTCAACTAAATAAGTATCAGCAAAATTAAGTATTGCAACATTTAGCGAAACTCCCATAAGAGGAATTCCAAATTTAAGTATAGTTTTTAGAATTTGTGGCGAAAAAGCATTAAATGAAAACGAAAATGGAATTTTAAGCACAAAAACTGCACAAACTCCAGCGATACCATCTGCAACTATATTTGCTATAAAAGCAGGATATGGATTTGAAAAAGCTTCACCATGACCAAAAACTAATAAATATGCAATTAAAAGCTTGAGTGTTGCTGATAATATTGAAAAGAAAACACTTGCACGGATTTTTGCTAATTGAATAAGAGCTGCATTAAGTAGCTGGAAGAGTGCATAAGATGCAAACATAAAAGCACCGAAAATATAAGCTGTTTCATCAAAGGCAAAATAAAGTGCAAAGCATACAACAAAAACTAAAGCTGTAACAGTTAAATAAACCGTCATTACAGTGGAATAAAAGGTTTTTCCGTTGTCTTTTGAATGTTCTTCGCCTATGTATCGTGCAATAGCATTAGCCATAAAAGCTAAACTTACTAAATAAGAAGATAAAACTGTTGTATTAACAATTCTAAAAGTACCAACAACTTCTTCTGTAAAAATTGCAGAATAAAGCGAAGTTACAAGCATTAAAAGAATTCCTTCTAATAGCTTGGCAGGCAAAAACAAAAAAGCATCACGTGCCATAGAGGATTTTTTTTCACTCAATATACATACCTCCTGTTGCAAACATTTTAACATTATACCATATTTTATCCAAAGTTTCCATATATTAAATTCAAATTAAAAAATTTTAACATCTTGTTTGCAAATCAATGTTAAAAAGAGTATAATATAGAAGTTAGACTAACTTTTGTATATAGGAGAACTAGATGAAAATATTATATATAATGGGTGGCGGAGATATTGGTGGTGCTAGAACGCATATCATGTCACTTTGTGATGAAATGGATAAAATAAATAAAGTGAAACTCATTAGTTTCCGTCATGGAAGTTTTGCTGAAGAAATGATAAATCATGGAATTGATACAGCGGTACTTCCATCTGTAAATATTTTGAGTGTGCTTTTTGCACTTAAAAAAATCACAAAAGAATTTATGCCAGATGTAATTCATTGTCATGGTGGCAGAGCCAATATGATGGGTGCAATGCTGAAATTGTTCACAAAAGCACCTATTGTAACAACAATTCATTCAGATTATAAGTTGGATTACTTAGGAAACCCACTAAAGCAATACACTTTTGGGCTGATTAACACATTAGCATTAAGATGCTTAGACTATTTTCAACCAGTTGCAGACAGAATGAACAAAACATTGATTAGCAGAAGGTTTGACCCACAAAAA
Organism: uncultured Oscillospiraceae bacterium; assembly: GCA_964370625.1. Taxonomy (GTDB): domain Bacteria; phylum Bacillota; class Clostridia; order Oscillospirales; family Butyricicoccaceae; genus CAYJKB01. The sequence goes on from CAYJKB010000028.1 coordinate 22,861, forward strand.
CTATATACTATATATAACGGGCTTGATTTCACAAAAGTTTCACCTAAAGTTGATAGAGAAACATATCTAAATAACTTATGTGGAGCAAAAGTTAATAAGAATGATGTGCTCTGTGGAGTTGCAGCTAGGCTTACAGCTGTAAAAGACCTTGAAACAGCAATTCGTGGTTTTGCACATGCGACATTACAAAATGATAGACTTAAATTTTTTATCGCAGGCACAGGAGAAGATGAAACAAAACTTCGTAAGCTTTGCGATGAACTGGGTGTAGCAGAAAGAGTATTTTTCTGTGGTTGGGTATCGCCGATTGATAGTTTTTTCTCAGCAATGGATATTACGCTTTTAAGTTCGCTTTCTGAAACTTTCCCATATACGGTAACAGAAGGTATTCGTGAAGGTTGTGTGCCAGTGTCATCTGACGTAGGTGGAATGAATGAACTTATTATGCATGGGATAGGTGGATATATTTTCCCTCCACGTGATGATAAAGCCTTGGGACAAGCGCTGATATCGCTTTGTGATGATGAAAAACGAAACAAAATGGCAAAATACGCATATGAGCGAGCAAAAACATACTTCTCACTTAACGCTATGATGAATACACAACTTGACATTTACAACCGAATTATTGAACGTCACGCAAGACGAGGGAGACAAGGGGTGCTTGTTTGTGGAGCTTATGGCAAAGGTAATGCTGGTGATGATGCGATTTTACAAGCAATTGTGCGAGAAATGCGTGAAATAGATAGAGATATGCCGATTTATGTATTGTCACGTAGACCACGTGAGACAAGGTTGGTTTATAAAGTTAATTCACTTTATACATTTAATATGTTTAAATTTGCATACCTTTGTAGTAAATTTAAGCTTTATATTAACGGAGGAGGTAGCTTAATTCAAGACGTTACTTCAACACGTTCGCTGTATTATTATCTGTTTACGCTATTTACAGCAAAGCTGTTTGGCACTAAAGTTATAATGTATGGTTGTGGTATAGGGCCTGTCAGCAGACAAAGCAACAGAGACCTTGCGACAAAAGTTATCAATAAAAATGTTGATATTATAACACTTCGTGACGATATTTCTCGTGAAGAACTTGGAAGAATGGGTGTAACATCGCCAGATATTAGATTATCTGCTGACCCTACGTTGATTTTAGAGAAAGCACCAGATGCTGTAGTTGATGAAATTTTCCAAAGATTTGAAATGCCATCTGATACAAAATATATAGGATTTGGACTTCGAAAGTGGAAAAATTTTGATAAAGTTTCGAATATTTTTGCAAAAGCAGGCGACTATGTATATGAGAAATATGGAATAGTTCCAGTTTTTATTCCAATTGAATATCCAGCAGATATTGCACCAGCAAAAAAAGTTATTGCTCAAATGAAGCATAAAAGTATATTAATTGACGATAGATTGCCTATTGAAACAACAATAGCTTTGCTTTCGAAGATGAGTTTAGTAGTAGGAATAAGACTTCACGCTGTTATGTTTTCTGCTGTTCGTGGAGTTCCTGTAATTGGAGTATCATATGATATTAAAGTCGATGGATTTATGAAATACATTGATGCTACGACATGTATTAAACTTGATGAACTTACAGAAATGGAACTTTGCACATTAATTGATAAATGCATCGCAGGTCAATATGATACTGAAAGTGCAAAAGCATCAGATATGCTTAAAAGCCGTGAAAGCGAAAATATTAAAGCTACAAGAGAACTACTTGATAAAAACTAAATTTTGCAGTTAGAGGTAATTTATGAAAAATAAAATAGTTTGTCTTTCGACAACATCGTTTCACCCACTTCCAACACGTAAGCAAAACGTAATGACACGTTTAAAAAATAGTGAAATCTTATATTTTGACCCACCAGTATCGTTTTTAGCACCACTTAAAGATAAAACAGCGTGGAAAAAGCTATTCAATTTTACAAAAGCAGGGCAAAAAGTGCAAGATAATATAACTGTTTATTCAATGCCCCCTGTAATTCCATTTTTTAATAAAATGCGTTTTATAAATAAAATCAATCAATTTTTTGCATCGATTTATGTTAAAAGCAGAATGAAAAAACATAATTTTGGTAAAGATAGTGTGCTATGGTGTTATTCACCAGCCTCTTGTGACATTGTAAAACATTTATCCTGTGATAAACTGGTTTATGATTGTGTAGATAGACATAGTGCGTATAAAGGGATGATTAATGTAGAAGTTGTTGATGGGCAAGAAAAAGACTTAGCAACGGGAGCTGATATGGTTTTCTGTACAGCTGTTGGACTTGAAGAAACACTTAAAACTTATAATGATAAAGTACATATGATACCAAATGGTGCAGCATATGAACTGTTTTCTAAAGCACATTTTGAAAAATTTGATATACCACAAGAACTTGTCGGTGTACAAAAGCCAATTTATGGGTTTGTTGGTATGCTTCAAGAATGTATTGATTATGATTTAATAGAAATGCTTGCAAAAACAAAACCAGATAGCACAATTATATTTATAGGCAGAACATTGCCTGGTGTTGATGTCGATTATCTTAAAAAATATCCGAATATTATATTCAAAGGATTAATTCCACAAAAAGAATTACCAGCCTATATAGCATCTTTTGATGTGTGTCTTAATGTGTTTCGCAAAGGTTCATTATCTCGTGATGTAAGCCCACTAAAATTTTATGAATATCTGTCAACAGGAAAGCCAGTTGTATCAACTCGTGAACCACTTCAAGTTGCAGATTTTGCAGATTGTATTTATATTAGCGATAATACAGAGGGATTTTTAGAAAATTGCGAAAAAGCACTTATGGAAAAAACTGATGAATTTGTAAAAAAACGTATGCTTTATGGCAAAGAATGTTCTTGGGATGCTAGAGTTTTACAAATAGAGAAAATTTTGAAAGCTGAAAATATATTGTGATATAGCTAAAATATACAAAAAAGTTGTGTAAAACCTATGTAAAATTGAGAAAATGACAATTTTTTTAATATAGTAAAATAATCTATTGAAACAATGGCACGAATATTATAAAATTAATGTATATGATTTTAAATTATTGCAAAGGGGCGGTATGAAAATGAGAACAAAAAATTTCGAAGTATTTCATGTTATAAAAAATACAGCATACTTGCACCCTAATGTCGAAATATCAAAATATAAAATTAATGGGCTAAGTGTACCCATATATAAAAACAGGCAGACGTGTATTTAGTCTGCCTGTTTTTATATTTATAATAAACTAGAAATCTCAGCAATAAGCGTATATTAATACGTTTTAATAAAAAATAATAACACACAATGACATGGAGGACAATTTAAATGAAAAAAGTTTGTATTGTAATGGGTTCAGATAGTGACCTTAAAGTAATGGAAAAATGTATTGATAAACTAAAAGACTTTGGAATTCCGTTTGATGTTCGTATTTGTTCAGCACACAGAACACCACATCGTGCAGAAGCTTTAGCTTCAAATGCTATTAATGATGGTTTTGGTGTAATTATTGCAGCTGCTGGAAAAGCAGCACATTTAGGTGGAGTAATTGCAGCGTTTACAACACTTCCTGTTATTGCTGTGCCAATTAAATCATCAACTATGGACGGTTTAGACAGCCTTTTATCAATGGTTCAAATGCCTTCTGGTATCCCTTGTGCTACAGTTGCTATTGATGGCGCTGAAAATGCAGCAATCTTAGCTTGTCAAATTCTAGCACTAGCTGATGCTGATTTAGCACAAAAATTAGTAGACTTTAAAAAATCAATGGTTGATAAAGTAACAGCTAAAGATGAAGAAATTCGTGCAAGATATAAATAAGAATATTAACAAAATCTAAAACTTACAAATAATATTAATTTAAAATACAAGGAGAAAACTAAAATGAAAAAAACAGAACAATTATACGAAGGTAAAGCAAAAAAAGTATACAGAACAGATGACCCAAATCTTGTAATCGTTGACTATAAAGATGATGCAACTGCATTTAATGGTGAGAAAAAAGGAACAATTTTAGGCAAAGGTGTAATCAATAACCGAGTTACTAACCACCTTATGAAAATGCTTATGGAAAAAGGCATTCCAACTCACTTTGTTGAAGAAATTTCTGATAGAGAAACTGTAGTTAAATCTGTAACAATTGTAAAACTTGAAGTAATCGTGCGTAATATCGTTGCTGGTTCTCTTTGCAAAAGAGTAGGTTTACCTGAAGGCACAAAACTTGCTAAAACTGTTTTAGAATTCTCTTATAAAGATGATGAACTAGGTGACCCTATGATTAATGAATATCATGCACTAGCTTTAGACCTTTGCACAAAAGAAGAAATCGAAATTATTTCTGATTATGCGTTTAAAGTAAATACTTATCTATCTGAATATCTAAAAGATTTAGGCATCGAACTTATTGATTTCAAATTAGAATTTGGTAGACTTGCTGATGGAACAATTGTGCTTGCTGATGAAATTTCTCCTGATACTTGTCGTTTCTGGGATAGCAAAACAGGCGAAAAACTAGATAAAGACCGTTTCCGTCGTGATATGGGTGGCGTTGAAGATGCTTACCAAGAAATCCTAAAAAGATTATTAGGGGAATAAGAGGTTATTAATATAATTTTCTTTTTGTGCCTCTACCTTTGGGAGAGGTGTCACGAAGTGACGGAGAGGGTAATATAATTTTCTTTATTATTGCTTTTTAATTTCCGTTCAACGCATGGATTTCCTTTAAAATAAATTTTAAGATTTTTTCATTACTTGCGTAACGGCAAGTAATGGGGCGTTTTTCCTTTTTGGACTTGTCAAAAAGGAAAATAAAAATCGCTTTTCCAAGATGGTTGGTACATCTGGTTTACTCATACTTTCGGCAGTCTGCTTGTGATTATCTCGTTCCTATCGCACGCCGTGCTGTATTGTGCTGATTTTGCGATTGTGCCTTGCAGAAAAAGGGATTGTGCAAAACCCTTCTTTAATTACGGCTGTGCAACTATTATCATATTAACTCCAGTACGGAGTACGATAGAAATGTATCGCTCACAACTGGAGGAGTACGTTTTAGCTGAATTTCAATGTTATGATGGCACTGAGCAAAGCGATTTTAATTTTATTTTTTGACAAGTCCAAAAAATAAAAGCGTTTGG
>CAYJKB010000029.1:0-27426 GCA_964370625.1 uncultured Oscillospiraceae bacterium
TCTTTTTCTTTTTAATAGAATTTCTGCCAAGATGGCTGATTTTTTGTGTAATAAGATTTTCTTTCTTTTTCATTACTTGGTTAACGCCAAGTAATCAAACGTTCCCACTTTTGGCTTGTCAAAAGTGGAGTAAAATCGCTTTGCCACGATGTTTGGCACAACTGAATTGCTCATGCTTTCGGTGGTTACAGTTTTGCTTTTTTGCTTTACTACCACACTCTGTGTTGTATTTCATATGACAATAATTGCACAGGCTTAATTAAAGAAGGGATTTGCACAATCTTTTTATTACAAGGCACAATCCAAAAACATGTACAATCCAGTACGGAGTACGGTAGTAGTGTATCGCTCACAACTGGAGGAGTACGTTTTAGCTGAATTTTAATGATGTAATGGCACGTATCAAAAGCGATTTTGATTTTACTTTTGTGGGGTCCAAAAGTAAAAACGCTTGGTTACTTGCCGTTAAGCAAGTAACAAAAAAGAAGTTAGTATATGTGGTTAAGGCGAGTTGCTGTCTTGCATAAGACTAAAAGTAATAAAAAGAAAATCAGATTATACTGTGCTATACCCACTCCGTCACTGCGTGACACCTCTCCCAGCGGTAGAGGCTTATCAGCTGTCTTGCATAAGACACAAGGTGATAAAAAATGATTAAATCACACCCCAATTATCTCATCAAACAACACGCCACCATCAATCTTGATAGGAACAACAGGCACACCAAGTGCATCAGATACCTCACCTAGTGTAACATCATCTAAAAACACATCGCCACCATCACGCAACATATTTTCCGAAATCAGCACACGCTGACCTATATTTTTATCTTTAAGTGCATTTATTAAATCTTTACCTGTTACAAGTCCAGCTACGCTTACACCAGCACCAAAAAATTTATTTTCAACAGCATAAACATTTCCGTCAAACTCTCCTACTTTAGCTTTAAGATTATCTAATAAATCAGCTAAAAAAGGCGCTGCCGCTGTACCAGTAGCTATAGAAAATGGAACAATTTTAATATCTGCTAAATTTTCTTCATATTCTACGGCGGACATAAATTCTTCACAGAATAAAGACAACATGCCAACACCATTTTCAAATTGAGTAAAATCTTCATAATATGATGAGTTTGGAAGCTTTCTTTGTGCTTTAATATAAAGTTCATCACCACAAAAAGCAAGGCTTGTTCCGAATTTTTCCATACATTCACTTGCAAATTGTTCTGTAATATCAATAATTTCATCAGCACGTTTTTTGTCAATTGGCTTTAATGGAAATAATCCATCACGATGCTCTGTAAGCCCTGCTGGAACAACAGAGATGCTGTGTACAGCTGGATAAAACTTCACTAAATCATTTAACGAGCGTTTAAGTTCACTTCCATCATTAACATCACGACAGATAACAAGTTGACAATTCATCTCAATATCATTTTGAGCAAAAATTTCTAATATGTCAAGAGAAATTCCTGCATTTTTATTATTTAACATTTTAACACGTAGTTCAGGGTTTGTTGTTTGCACAGATACATTTACTGGTGATATACGCATTTTGACAATTCTATCGACATCTTCCTCTGATAAATTCGTAAGTGAGATATAATTCCCCATTAAAAATGATAATCTTGCATCATCATCTTTAAAATACAGAGTATCTCGCATATTTTTCGGCAATTGATCTATAAAACAAAAAATACATTTATTAGAACAAGATTTCGCTTTATCCATAAGATAAGTTTCAAAATTCAAGCCCAAATCTTGACCTTCATGTTTATTTACAATAATTTCATGTGCTTTATTATTTTCATCTAACACTTTAACTGCTAAATTTGCATCATAACAATAAAATTTATAATCAAGAACATCAGAAATTTTATTTCCATTAATGCTACATAGCTTCATATTAGGTGAAATACCAAATTTTTCAGCTGCACTATTTTTATCAACTGATACTATAATCGGTGACATATATTTTCTCCTTTCTACAAAAAACAAAAAGGTAGAGTAAGCAATGCTTCTCTACCTCAAGCTTGTATAAAAAGCCATATGCCACAAGGGCATAAATAAGACACAAAAAAGTCAAGACATGTGCATGACTTTTTTGCACATTAATCATTCAAACAAATATTAAATTTGCTTGAAACGCTGTCTTTCGACAGCAATCGTAATTACTCTGCTGCTGCTTCTACAATTGTTCTTCCTTTGTATGTTCCGCAAGCTTTGCACATTCTATGTGAAAGTACAAATTCGCCACATTTAGGACATTTTGTCATTCCTGGTAGAGATAGCTTCCAGTGTGAGTTACGTCTTTTATCACGTCTAGCTTTCGACGTTTTGCGCTTTGGCACTGCCATTCGGTGACACCTCCTCTATAATTAAACAAGCGTTTTTTAACTTATATATCTAAAGGAAAGTACTTCCGAGTGGGGAAACTCCCTTTGAGATTTTCTTTATTTGCCTTCAAGCAATTTAGCTAAAACTGCAAGGCGTGGATCTATTTCTTTTTTGTTACAAGTACAATCGCCGTTGTTTAAGTCTGCTCCACAATGCATACATAGGCCTTTGCAATCTTCATCACAATAATAAGCCATATCGACGTTTAATACAAGCGCAGGAATTAAAATATCATCAAGCTCTACAACATCACTGTCAATAATAAAGATTTCATCGTTATCATCGTTTTCTGCTGATTTTGCAAGAATATTATTAACTTCTACTTTTAGTGGAACATCAAGTGGTTTTAAGCATTTACTACAAACCGTTTGATACGACGCTGTCATTTCTGCGTTAAGCGAAACAATGCCATGTCGATTTACAATAGTTCCCACTGTGTGAACTGGGGACTTAAGTGGCTTTTCTCCATAAAAATCCATATAGGATAAATCCATATCATAGTCAAACTCGATTGACCTTCCGAAAGATGAGCCTAAACTCTTTAAGTCTATTTTCATTATACACCTCACGTTAATATAGCACATTTCATATCTTAAAGTGATAAAATAAATGTATAATAATTGTCACAGCAACTATTATATCGCAAACATAGGCTATTGTCAATATGTTTATGTACCTTTTATCAAGAAATTCCACATATTTTCGTGAATTATTTTGTCTTCACCATATTTAGTGTTTCATTTTGTCTTGCATACAAAATAAGCTATTGATTTTCAAGCTCTATATAATATAAAATATGCTTATAAATATTACAATTATAAGTATATTGTATTTCGAAGCTTTTGTACAGCCTATTTTTAGTTTATATAAATAATTTACAAACATTGTTTGCAATTCCGCTAAAATAATTATAAAATAAGAATATAATAAAATCAAGGAATGATAATTTAGTGAAAAAATTTATAATTACAAAAAATGATAGTGGCCAAAGACTTAATAAATTTTTGGAAAAAGCTGTCCCAAAACTCCCCTCTTCATTAATGCATAAATACATAAGGTTAAAGCGTATTAAATTAAATGGTAAACGTACTGAGCTTGCTTATAAATTAATTGAAGGTGATGTGCTAGAGCTTTATATTAATGATGAACTTTTTGAAAAACCAAATGATGATACAGATTTTCTTAAAATTTCAGCTGATTTAAATATTATTTATGAAGATGATAATATTATATTAGTTGATAAAAAATCTGGAATTGCTTGCCATTCTGATGATAATAATGATAAAAGTACATTAATTACACATATTAAAGCACATTTATATAAAAGCGGTGCTTGGAATGCAAGAGATGAAGCCTCATTTACTCCCGCTTTATGCAATCGAATTGATAGAAACACTGGCGGAATTGTAATCGGTGCTAAAACTGCTGAAGCTCTTCGTATTATGAACGATAAAATTAAAAATCATGAACTGGAAAAGCGTTATTTATGCTTAGTTCATGGTGTTTTACCTCAAAAATCAGGTAAATTTGATGGTTTTATTTTGAAACATGATAACGAAAATCGTGTAAGTGTCCATAAAACACAGGTACGTGGTGCAAAATCTGCACTTACTTACTATAAAGTGCTTGAACAACGTGAAAAAACTGCACTCGTTGAATGCACATTGGTTACAGGGCGTACACATCAGATAAGAGCACATTTTGGAAACGCTGGTTTTCCTTTAGTTGGCGACACCAAATATGGAACAGCAAAGCAAAATCAAGGCTTCCCTTATAAATATCAATGCTTATATTCTTATAAATTACAATTCAACTTCTCTTCCCCTTCTGGCATTCTTGAATATCTAAACAAACAAGAATTTACAATTAAAAATATTCCATTTTTAAAATAAAAAACAGGTGAACATGATGAATTATACCACATAAAATAAGAATATCCTGTATATAACAACAAGCTGACACATTACAAAGTGTCAGCTTGTTTATTTATGGGTAGCCGCATTCCCAGTCACCCTTTTTATTTATGCCTTATCATCATTTTGAGATTGTTCTGGTAAGTTAGGTTTCTCAGCATCTGTCACCTCTTGTGTAGCTTGGCTATCATCAGAGTTTTCATCAGCTGTTTTCTCAGCGTCATCATCTTCTATAATTATAGAAATTTCATTTTCTGAAGTGAATTTAACAGTTGCACCATTTTCTAAATCTTTTTGCATTTTCAAAATTTCTACATATGCAATAAATGATAAATTATAATATCCTATATAAAAAACTGATAGCAATCCACCTGTAGCTGTTGCTAGAATCATCCAAGGCAAAAAACTAAAATAAAAAGTTGCAATACTCATTGTTCTGCCTTCTGTTAGATATTTTGCATATTCAACAGCTTCTTTTATTGACATTCCTTCGTTTTGTACAGCTATTATATTAATTACATTTAATTTTTCTCCATACACTAATAAAGCAACTATCGTAACAATAACTAAAATATTTAATATCAATGCTGAAAAACTAAAAAAGAATATACAAAATGAGAAAAACAAAATTATTGGCAATAATTTTAAATGAATAATTACAGCAAGTGCTACAGCTCGAAAATATTTCTTAAAGCTTTCAAAGTAATAAAATACATCCACGAACATTACTTTATTATCTGTTATCAACATGAAATATACTCTATATAATCCCATGAAAACTGGAGCTGTAACCACAATATCAACTAATATTGTGAATATTGCTGATATAATCATGCTCATGTTATCTGCTTGTGGATTAAATACAACATCAGATACAACTACACCTGTAATAAGGCTTGGAATTAGTGTTGAACCGGCAACCAATAATGATATAAATAAATTTGTAAAAAACGTTTGTTTCCCCTTGGCTTTTGCCATAACACGCAATACGTGAAATGGGTTTTTATTAGTATTCATAAATTAAATTTTCCTTTATGCTACATTTTCAATTTCAGTTGTTGGTTGTTCTTCTGGTGTTGGTGTTGGTTGTTCGCTTTGTTCCTCTGGGTCTGTAGGGATTGGATTAACTACAACAGGAGGATTTTCTGTTGTAGGTGGTGCTGATGGGTCTGTAGGTGTTACAGTTTCATCTACCGGAGGCACAACAGGTGCTACAACCGGCTGAGGTCCCACTTCAAGCACTTGGTTTACTTTTGCATATGAACTTTGTGGCATAACTTCTTCAGTTGTTACTCCATTTTCAGTTACATATTTAACAGTTTTAACTTTATATCCTGTATAACCTTTTGTGATTACTTCAGTTTGTCCAGGAGCTAGTGTTGCATTTTCATTTGTAATCGTTTCATAAGGTGTGCTTGATGTTGTCCAAGATTTAACTTGAACTGTTTTATCTGTTGTTTTTGTGCCTAGCATAGACACTGTAAGCGTTCCTCCGTCAATTACAACAGAAACTTTTACAGGAAATGGTGTATCATTTGAAAATTTGTAATCTGTCGCACCATAAACCACAGTAGCATCTTGACCTAGTGGCGTATAAGCTACAGGAAGTGAATGATTTCTGCGTTCCGTAACAAGTAAATCAGAATGTAATGTTGCCATGTATAAAGTTGATGATGTTTGACAAATACCACCTGCAACACCTGTTTCAGGCTGATTGTTAACATACACTGTCGCATCTTTATATCCAGCAGCATATGTTCTTGGTCCTACAATATCATTATAAGAAAATTCATCACCAGGATTTAATATAATTCCATTCGTCGCTGCAACTGTAAGTCCTATATTATAAGTTCGATTTTTGTTTGACACACTAAATTTTGTTGATGCCGAACCTAGCTCATGTGTAAACATTGATTGTTTTAGGTTTTCAACTGTTGCAGTTGGTTGTGTTACTGTCACAGGGATATGATATACATCTTTTCGTCCTTCTGCTAATGCTTTTTCTATATCTGCTATTTCAACAGAAATACCTACTTGCTCTGGCGTAATATCTGTATAACTTTTTCTATCCTCTGATAAAACTAACATAGCCTCTTGTGGTGTTTTATCAACATCAGCCTTTATTTGTTCTGGGCTAACATTAATATCTTGTGGCTCTATAATTCCAGCTTCAATTTCTAGATTTGAAAAATTAACAGTGCTGATTTTTTCCATAATATCTTCTTTGGCGTCAACTCTATTAAAATCATATCCTTTTCCACTTTGTGTAAGCACAAGAACATTGCCTTCAATGCCATATGACAAAGCTGTAGCATCGCTTGGAATTTCGCCAAGTAGCTCATTAGCCTTTTCTTCTACATTTGTTTCAAGCAATACAGTTTCCACATTATGCCCACCAAAAAGAGCAGACATAGCTTGAATACATCGTGTAAACACATCACCTTCTCGTGCATAATTATACACAGCTTGTGCCGTTTTCTCTACATCAATTCCGCCGATAATTTGGTTTACAGGTGTTATAAAATCATCGCCTGCCACTTTAATATTAAAGCTACCATTAGCTAAAATATCATCTGCAAAAGCTTGTACTTCAGCAGAAACTTGCTCATATGTCTTTCCAGACATATCTACATTTCCCAGTGTTACACCATTATAAACATTTTCTGTCATTAATGTGTAAGCAACTGTTATTCCAATCAATACAGCAATCATAAGTGTAATCGTTATACCTATATTTCTGCCTGTATGTGATTTTTTCTTTTCAGCCATAAACTCACCCAATCTTATTTTAAAAAAATTCTATAAATTACTTATTGTATTATTTCTCACCAGTTATACAATAGTAGAAATAATATCGGTTGATGCACTAGATAAATTATAAGTGTTTTTGTGCCTATTAATTCTAAAGGTTTACACCTAACGTTATATACAAATTCAGGCAATTTATTTTGGCGTATTTTATCACTAAGCCAAATGCCTAAATAATATAAGAAAATCCAAGGAAACAACCCAAAGTAATCAGATGATATAAAATTACTATCTGTAATTCCAAAAATCCATAAATGAGGAATTTCGAAATTTGGTAATAATAATTGTCTTGTAATAATAAATGCAAAAAGACATACAATAGGGTTAATTTTAAACTTTGGAAGTATACTATATAAAATCGCAGCTGTACCTAAAAAGTGTAATATACCGTAAACTACAAACGAGCTACTATTCATAATATATGTCGAAATGGTTACTATTATAGCAGAGCCAAGCATAATAAATCCACGTTTTAAATTACTTCTAGTAAATCCCGTAGATACTCCTGAAATTGTAATAAACAACCCAGCAAAAACTACTTGCAAAAAATTCATCACAGGATTAAATAAAATCTCATATGGCAAATCTTGCCATAAATACATATCAACTAATGCATGATAAAATATCATAAATATAACACAGCTGCCGCGAATAACATCAATTATTCTATAACGCATCTTTGAATTTTTATTCATAATATAACTAATTATACATTAAATCTAAATAATACAACATCTCCGTCTTGCATAACATATTCTTTACCTTCAGAACGCACAAGACCTTTTTCTTTTGCCGCTGTCATACTTCCAAGTTCCATTAAAGTATCATAATTTACAACTTCAGCACGAATAAATCCACGTTCAAAATCTGTATGGATTTTTCCTGCAGCACCAGGAGCTTTTGTCCCTTTTACAATTGTCCAAGCACGTGTTTCTTGTGGGCCTGCTGTTAAGAAGCTCATAAGCCCAAGCAAATCATAGCACACTTGAATTAATCTATCTAATCCAGATTTTTCAAGGCCTAACTCTTCTAAAAACATTGCTTTGTCTTCATCAGATAGTTCACAAATATCTTGTTCTAATTTCGCACAAATAGGTAAAACTTCAGCACCTTCATTTTTTGCGATTTCAACAATGGCATTAAATCTAGCAGATGCACTTCCGCCTGCTTTAAATCCTTCTTCATCCATATTAGCAGCATAAATTACAGGTTTTGCTGTTAAAAGGTCAACACTTTCGATAACTTCACGATTTTCTTCAAATTCAGCATAAGCACGAGCTGTTTTTCCTTCTTCAAGATGAAGTTTTAATTTTTCAAAAAGTTCTAATTCTGCAACAAGGGTTTTATCACCTTTAAGCAGTTTTTTTGTACGGTCGATACGTCTTTCAAGAATTTCCATATCTGATAAAACAAGTTCAAGGTTGATTGTTTCAATATCACGAAGTGGATCAACACTGCCTTCTACATGGATGATGTTTTCATCATCAAAACAGCGTACAACATGAACAATCGCATCTACTTGACGAATATGTGATAAAAATTTATTTCCAAGTCCTTCACCTTTTGATGCACCTTTTACAAGTCCTGCAATGTCAACAAATTCAACAATCGCTGGCAGAATTTTCTTTGATTCATATATCTTAGCAAGCCCTTCAAGTCTATCATCAGGGACATTAACTACACCAACATTAGGGTCAATCGTACAGAAAGGGTAGTTTGCGCTTTCAGCGCCTGCGTTTGTAATTGCGTTAAAAAGTGTACTTTTTCCGACATTTGGTAATCCAACTATTCCTAGTTTCATATTTATGGTTCTCCATTCAAATAATATTTCTTAACATCTTATTATACACCATTCCTCCACAAAATTAAATAAATTTATTTAAAATAATTTATTTTTTTTAAGCATCAGTTATGTTTATTAATATTAAAATCCCACTTTATCCCAACAATTATAAAGGCGACTTTATGTGGTATTAAGTCTTAGGAAATTTCCAAGCTTAAACCTTTTCACAAAGTCGCCTTTTTTATTATGTTATTTTTTGTTTAATATATATTTCACAATTATGCTACACGCTCTTGCACGTGTTAATTTTTTCTTTGGCAATAGGCATGTATTTTCATCTGGGAAAATTATTTCATTTTCAATTGCCCACGCCATGCTATTAACTGCCCAATCAGAAATTTTATCAAAGTCATAATAATCTTCAAGTGAAATTTCTGTGTCAGGCTTTTGACTATGACGATATAATATAGTTGTTAATTGTTCACGAGTTAAAGCATGATTTGGCTTGAATATCCCATCACCAAATCCAAATACAAAATTATTTTTAGATGCCCAGCCTACAGCATCCATATACCAAGCACCATTCATAATATCATCAAAAGATAAACTATCTATAGTATTAATTTTGGGCGTGCCTTCAAGTCTATATAGCACCATTGCAATCATTCCACGTGTCATTCTTTTATTTGGTGCAAATTTATTTTCTGAAACTCCGAAAAATAATTTTTTATCATATAATCGAATTACGTCATTATAAAACCAGTCATTTTCTTTTACATCAATAAATGGATTGATATTTGATGATTTTGCAATATTTTTTGTTGTCGATAGTGTGCTTATGTTAATATTCACCAAGTATCTCTCCTTTATGTAAAATTAATAAATTATATAAAATACATTTTCTATAAAATCCATTACTATCTAATATTATAATACCACATATATTACTAAATTGTAAATTAAATATTAGTTGATTTTACTTAAAATAATTCAAACTTTATCCAAGCTCTATTTTCCACCATTCGGATGTGTTAAGTGCCTCTCTTATAAATTCTGCGCCGATTTCTTCATCATAGTATATCGGAAATTGTATAGATACATCTGAAACAATAAGTGGTTGCCCATCAGTTCTAACTGGGGCATATGGCAAAATATATATGTGTGCAACTTCTAATTGTGATACTCTTTCATCTTGCCAGATAGATGAATTTAAAGTTTCAAGGGCAGATATTATTTTTTCTGTATCATAAACCATTGTATCATCTTGTAAATTTATTTCAACACAGATAATAATTGCGTGTTCTTCCAAATTTGATTTTTCTATTACATCTAACTCATATGGTAGATATACAGCTTCATCATCTATTTCACTTGCAGATATTGTAAGTTCACGTAAAACTCCACGCATAAACTCATCTTTTAGCACAAATTTCTCTGCTATTTCTTCTATTTCATCAACAGGAACATGTTGCATAAACTTATAATTAAGCAAAGCACCATTGCTGTTTTCAAGCGAAAGTATAACTTCGTATTCATGATATAAATATGTTTTATCTACATCATCGTCAAATATACCAACATCTTTATGATATGCAACAATTACACTGCCCATTCCATATCTATTTTCATAAAATTCAAGTAATTGCTGTGCATAAGCTTTTACGTCTGGGTGATAATCTTCAAAATTATTGAAAGTCTGATCTTCTTCGGTTGTATTATATTGCTCAAGTAAATTTTGTATGGCTTCGGTGTCTATGTCTAAATTTTCGGTTATGTTCTCTTGCTGATTATATTGCTCAAGCAGATTTTGTAAAGCTTCAGGGTCGATGTCTGAATTGTCTTTCATATCTTCTTGGTACTGAAAATAAAAACCAATTGCGAAAATAGCTATCAGCATAACCGAGCAGAGAATTTGCCCAATAGTACGCCCTTTGCTTTGTGGACGTTTATTAGCATTTTTATTTGCAATTTTTACCCAGTTTTCTAAATTGGGGTTATTTTTAAAAATTTCTTTTATATTATCTGCAATCATATGTGGCATATTATGCAAATGTGATATTAATTCCCTTTTAAATATCACATATGTATCTTTACCAATATAAACAAGTCTTTGAAGATATTTCAAAAATACAGCTTGAAACCATGGGTAATCAGTATATTTATAAAAATCTTCTGATGTAAAATATTCCTCCCATGCACGGTATATTTTTTGCTTTGTTCTTAAACCTGTGCCTGTAAACATCACAGGTAATTTATTAAGTTCAGCCATAAATTGCTGTGCTATATCATCAAGGCTTGTTTCATTATTTAAAATTTCATCAAATTCTTTATCAAATTCTTTTTCGTCTGTTTGCTCTTGTTCTTCTTCCCTATTGTTAAATGCTGTTTGTAAATCTTCTGGCTGGATATAAGTTTTGTTATTTCCCACATCTTCTTCTGTGGTTTTTTCTCTAGCATTAAAAGCTATATCAAAACTTTGAGAAGAATTTTTCTGTTTTCCATCTTCTTTGGCATCATTTAATGAAGAAAACTCAGCAAACTCATCATCTGTATCAATTATATTCGGTGGTGGTTTTTGCTGTTTTTTTGAATCTTTTGCATATTTTATAGCAGTTGTGTACGCTGTTTGAATTTGATTAAATTTTTCTGGATATTCTTCTGGATGATATTGTTTTAAAAGTGCAGAATATGCGCTCTTAATTTCCTTTATATCATCAGTTGGCAAAATGCCGAGTATACTCCAAATATTCATCTATTTTTCCTTTTTAATTAATCCTCAAGTTCATTTTCATCAAAATCTTCATACCACGAAAAATAATCATCAGACATATTTTCAAACAAATCATAATTCACATGAGTTTTAATTGAATTTATATCTGTCCAAAATCTTTTCATAAGCATCATCTTACGTTTAATACTATTCGTGTTTCCAATTCCTATAACAAAGTTTTTCAAAAGTGACATAAGCAGTTCACGAGTTTCGCCTGTTGTTTGTGCATAGAGACTTTCAGCAGAATCTATTAAAAACTGAACTTGTTCATCAAATTTATCTTTTTTCTTGAATTTTTCAAATTCTGTAAGTTTCCTTTGAATTTCTTCCTCTGATAAATTTTTTGCTGTTTTTGATAAGATTGTTTTCGATAAAACTTGGCCAGTAGCTAGTATATGTGCTTCAACTTGAAGTATTCCATTTAAATCATATGTAAGTCTTACTTGAACATTTTTATCTTCTATATTTGGAAATTCCACTTTAAGTGTTCCTAAATGCAAATTATCTTTAACTAGCATATTTTCGCCTTGATATACTTCTATAGTCATTTTTGTCTGTGTATTATTATAAGGTTGATATATACTCGCACGGCTTACAGGAAGTGCTGTATTTCTTTCAATTAATGTAGAAAATAATAAATCATTTCCCATCGGATTATGTATTCCAATTCCTAATGAAAACGGGCAAATATCTGTTAATAATAATTGTTTTATATCTTCATTGCGAGATTTAATCCCTGCATAAACACCAACACCTAAAGCGACAATTTGGTCACTTTCTCCGAGGGATAACGCACGTCTACCAAATAGATGTGAAATGAATTTTGCAACAACAGCAATTTTACATCCCCCACCCACTAAAACAATATCATCAACTTCGCTTTTATCAATGCCCGCATCTGCAAACACTTTTTGAATTGGTATACTTATTCTTGAAAATAATTCATTGCAAATTTTAATAAATCCTGCACGATTTAATGTAAGTGACCCTTGAATTTGTGGTGTATTAATCGTCATTATTATCATTTCTTGAACTGATAAAGCTATTTTACAAGCTTCAGCATTTTTCAAAATAATATTTCTGCTTTCTGTAGATAAATCAAAATAATTGATATTATTCACTTTACAAAAATGCTTAGCCAAGCAAACATCAAAGTCATCTCCGCCTAAAAAATTATCTCCATTTACAGCCAGCACACTTACAATATTATCAAAGCATTCTACAAGGGATACGTCCAGTGTTCCCCCACCCATATCAATAACAAGTAACATACAATCATTTTTATCATGCAAAGTGCGGGCAGCAAGAGCTGCGGCTGATGGTTCATTAATTACACGTTCGACATTAAGTCCTGCAATTTGACCAGCACTTTTCGTAGCGTTTCTGCTGTCATCATTAAAATAAGCCGGAACACTTATAATTGCTTCATCAACTTTTTGACCTAAAAAGGCTTCCGCATCAGCTACTAAATCTTGTAAAACAAAAGCTGATAATTGTTCTGGAGAAAATGTTTTGTCTCCTAATTTAATTTGCTTATCTGTACCCATATAACGTTTAAATGAAGCAATAGATAAATCAGGATGTGATACAAGTCTTTCTTTCGCAATTTGACCTGTATATATATTATTTTTTTCATCAATACTAACAACACTAGGTGTTAAAAAATTCCCATATTTATTAGGGATAAGCTGACAACCATTTTCACGATAAACACAAACTAGGCTATTAGTTGTCCCAAGGTCAATTCCTATAATATTTTTTGAATTTGACATAATTTCTCCTTTTAGATAACTTAAATAAAATTATCGAGATATCTTCATTTTATCAAAAAAAATCAAAAATGTCTATAATACCCACGATTGTATTTACTCAAAATCGTGGGTATTATATATTTTAGTTATATTTTTCAATAGTTTCTATAAATAAATTATTAATAGCTGTAAAATTCATGGCATTAATGTAAAATTCTTCAAGGTCATCATGTAAAGATTTTGCAATCCCTATTTTTTGACAAGCAGATTTAATTAAATAATCTACAGTTTTTAAAATCGACTTAAATTCACTTCTATTACTGCTTAAAAATTGTTCATTAATATATTTATCAAGATGAATCTGACGAAATGCTGTATTATCAAATGTAATTTCGTTATGGTCTGTAACAAAGCATAAATTAAGTTTTGGAATAATAACATGCTCTAAACGATTTTTGTCAAGTGGGCAATAACAATTATATACATCATATCCTCTATTAAGTGCAACGCTTGATATTTTTTCCATGAAATACGAAGATAAACCAAATGAGCTATATATTCTATAAATCTTATGATTATCAAATTTTTCAGGACAAACTAATCCATAAGGGGAAATTGCACTTAAAAATCTTTTATAACAAGTGCCAACAAAATTTTTAACTATTGGTAATTCACGAGAACAAACACCATACGCCCTATCATAAATATTTTCTAAATTTGTATTTTCAATTACTTGTGAAATTACTGAATTATTTGCACTATTAGCACTTTTAATAAGTTCAAATGCAAACCTAAAATTACAACTTATTTCATTTGTGAGATTAATAATATCTTTACTATTACTGCGTATAATATCACTATCCCAGTACACACTAAAATCAAGATAATTTTCTACAGCAGCTGGATAACGTGGCTCTAATACATGTGGTGCTGTTCCATCAACATATGCTAATTTATAATCATGAACTATTACACAATCAAGTGAATTTGGATCTGAGGAACAATATATCCTTTCAATCTTACAGCCTTTATTTTCAAAATGTGTAGCTATTCGTTTCATAAAAGATGATTTGCCACACCCTGGCCCACCTTTTAAAATATTTAAGGTAGTTATATTTTTGTTTGTAAGCAAGCTATCAAAAAAAGATGAAAACGTCCCGCTACTATTTGCACCTAAAAAAAAGCTATAATTATAAAAATTATCCATACTATACCTCCATTTTTCTATTTACTGCATTATATGGCAGAAAATGTGAAAATGATACAAAGTTAGCATGGATATTTATATAATATTGATTTATAGTTTACTTTTTGTACATCATTCTTCAATTATTACAGATTGTATAACTGTTTGATATTCAAAATCAGCACAAGTTAAGAAAAATCCCTTTCCTGCTCTGATTTCTTGTGTGCCAATTTTAACATGTATATCATCAGAAGATTTCGTTGTTTCAAGTGTGAACACAATATCTTTATGAGCTGGTGCTATATCTGCTGTAATTGTCCCATCAATTTCTGATGGGTTTGTGTGGATACTATCTTCAAAGACAATATCTGTAATTGTTGCATCTCCAGTTACTACAACAGAGCCAATAGCCTCGACAGGGTCAATCAATGATTGACGCACAGCGTCCATATTCATAGCACGCACAACTACAGTTACAGGGATTTCTGTTGCTGTTTGCACTGGTATATCTTGCTCTGCACTTGCATCGCTTCCACCTAATAATAAAATTGCACCAATTAATGCTAATATTAAAAGTACTAAAACTGTAAAATCTGCAATATGTATTTTTCCGAATAGTTTACGATTTTCTTTAGTTATCATATTTTCTAAAAACTCCATTTCATATATATTATCTAATCATAGTTTACGAGTATATGTAGTACATTATAACATAAAATAATTGTTATTTAAAGCAATATTTTAGAATTTTGACATTGAAAAAATAAAATAAAAGTGTATAATGATATAAGTATTAAAATGTAAATTTATGAAGTGGAGCAAAATTAATTATGACAAACAAAATGGGGACGGAAAAAATCCCGAAACTAATATTCACAATGGCTCTACCTGCAATTTTTTCTATGTTAATTGGTGCATTATATAATATTGTTGATAGTTATTATGTATCGGAATATAGCCAAGAAGCTTTTACAGCTATATCATTTGTATTCCCTATTCAAATGATTATGATAGGTGTTGCTGTTGGTACTGCTGTTGGTGTAAATTCACTTATTGCTAGAAGACTTGGCGAAAAAAGGCAATCAGATGCTGAGAATGCTGCAAGTCATGGATTGCTTCTTGCTTTAATAAGTGCTTGTATTACTACCATTATTTGTCTGCTGTTTACAGATGAATTTTTTAGTATATATGATATGTCACAAATTACATATGATATGACTTGTACTTATTCTTATATTATTCTAGGATTATCATTTTTTCAATATACTTCTATTATGATAGAACGAATATTTCAAGGCACAGGAAATATGTTATATCCTATGATTTTTAATTTAACTGGTGCAATTATTAATATTATCCTTGACCCGATTTTTATTTTTGGACGATTTGGTGTTCCTGAACTTGGCATTACAGGTGCAGCTATTGCAACAATTATCGGCCAGATATGTGCTATGATTTTATCTATAATATTTTTAGCTAACAAAAAGAATATTTTAAAATTGTCAATTAAGAAATTTAAATTTACACCTTCATATGTAAAAGAAATTTATGCAGTAGGTTTACCTGCAATTGTAATGCAAACAGTTTCTTCATTACTTACTATAATATTAAACTCAATTTTAATTGCATTTTCCGAAGATGCTGTTGCTGTTTTAGGGATATACTTTAAAATTAATACCTTTGTATTTATGCCAGTATTTGGATTAACGCAAGGCTATTCCCCTGTTGTAGCTTTTAATTATGGAGCTAGAAATTTACAGCGAATGAAACAAGCATTTTTTGTAACTGTTTCTACAGCTTTTGTGATTATGGTAGTCGGTGTATCATTATTTAATTTTGCACCAGGAGCATTAGTTTCAATTTTTACAGATGATCCTGTTCGTTATGAAATGGGAATTACAGCACTTAAATATATTAGTTTATCATTTTTTGGTGCTGCATTTGGTATAGTTATTTCTTCTACCCTTCAAGCTATAGGTTATGGATTTGCAAGTTTAATTTTTTCGCTTATTCGTCAAGTAGTATTGATTTTACCAATTGCATATGTAATGTCAAAAATTCATGGAGTAATAGGTGTTTGGATTGCTTTTCCACTTGCAGAATATTTTGCAATAGCACTTGTTATGTTTATGTTAATTAGAATTTATAAAACAGATTTAATTTATCTTACAGTAGAAAGAAAGGATTGAGCATTTTTATGCTAAGAACAATAATTTGGTTTGTATATTTTTGGGGATATTTGGTGGTATTAATCCCTGCTATGTTATATATAATATATTTAGAGCATAGAGGTAATTCAAATAAAGTTCAAATATTAGTTGAAAATTTTGCACGAAATTGGGCAAGACGACTTATAAAGCTTGCTGGAGGCACTGTTACAATAGATGGTATTGAAAACTTGCCTCAAACGCCTTATATCGCAGTTAGTAATCATCAAGGCACATTTGATATACCTATTATGATAAGCTTGACACGTGATGTACGAGCGATTATAGCAAAGAAAGAACTTGCGAAATTACCTTTTATATCTTGGTGGATGAAAAAACTTAATTGCTTTTTCTTAAATCGTAAAGATGCACGCCAAGGAGCAAAAGTTGTAATTGAAGCAATTAAATATGTTAATGCTGGAAACAGTTTAACAATTTTCCCTGAAGGTACACGAAGTAAATCAAATAATTTAGGTGAATTTCATGGTGGTGCATTTACTATTGCTAAAAAGTCAAAATCACCTATTGTTCCAATTACAATAAATGGTTCCTACAAATTATTTGAAGCTAATGGTATATTTATGAAACCTGCACACGTAAAAGTTACGATACATAAACCTATATTGCCAGAAAATCAAAGTGATGATATATCAGATGTTGTTAAAAATATTATTAATACAGCATTATAAGGAGAATTAAAAATGAAACAAAGATTTATAGAAATATTTAAAGCAAATGTTACACGCAAGGGTTGTGACAAACTTCTTGAATGGTTAATTTCTACTGATTTTTTTGAAGCTCCAGCTAGCACAAAATTTCATGCTTCATATAAAGGTGGTTTACTTGAACATAGTTTAAATGTATATGATGTTATGATGTCTCATCATTATAATGAAGATACAGACAGCCTTGAAAGTTTTACTATATGCACATTATTACATGATGTATGTAAAGCTGGTTTTTATAAACTATCTTCACGAAATGTTAAAAATGAAGCTGGCAAATGGGAACAAGTTCCATATTATACTATTGAAGATAAATTTCCATTTGGACATGGTGAAAAATCTGTATTTTTAATTGAACGATTTATGAAGCTTGAACTTTCTGAAGCTATGGCAATTCGTTGGCATATGGGTGGATTTGATGAAACTGTACGAGCGGGTGGATTTGGAGTTAGTGCTGCTTTTGAACTTTATCCTATAGCTGTTAAATTACATTTATCAGATCTTGAAGCTAGTTATCTACATGAGAAAAAAGGATAAACTATAAACTTGACATTTATCTTTTTTAATGATATTATGTCATTTATCAGTTATTTTATTAGGAGGTTAAAAGATGAGAAAAGGGAAATATAACATTAATCTATCGTTTTATTCATTAATTGCATTTATACTTGCTTTTTGTGGGCAATCTTTATTATTAGGGTTATTATTAGGGTTTATTATTGTTTTAGAAAAGGATGAACTTACATCTAAAAATATAATTCAAGCATTTATATTATCATTAATTCAATCAATACTTAGCTTTATAACGGCTTCACTCGCAGCAATTCCTGTATTAGGTTCTGTCATTGCTGCTTTCGTATCACCACTGACAGGCATTATAAGCTTACTTGTTTTCATTGCTTGTGTTTATGCTATGAATCAAGTTTATAAAGAAGAGAAAGCTTCTCTGCCTTTATTACATAGCTTTGCTGATTGGGCATATGATGCATTTTAATTTATCTTAAAAACCATATAAATTTTAAAGAGGTTATGATGAAAATTTCATCATAACCTCTTTTTTATTATTCCACAATTAATACATCAAGTTGTTTTAACTTATCTTGAATTTTCAAAAATATTTCTTCAGTTTTACAATTAATAGTATGTGTATGAATACCATCTGTCAAATCACTTAAAGGATTATAATCTTTTGTATCTGTGATTTTAATAAATTCTTCTACATCATATCTTGTTGCTAAATCTAATGGTGCTTTAATATCACCATATGCACCATGTGAAATCATAACATCTTTTATAATACCACCTAAATCTACAATAGCAAATAATTCTTCAATCATTTTATTTCTATCATGTTTACATTTTATGGTAGCTGTGAAGATATTTTTATCTTGCAAAATATATCCTCGAGGTGTTGAAATAATATCAATATTTACAGCTCTTAAAAATGCAATATCATTAACAATAACCTGTCTACTAACATTAAATGTCTTAGCTATTGTTGTTGCACTTTGTGGTTTATCATTTGAAGTTTTTAAAAATTCATGTATTCCTTGTCTTCTTTGTTCACTTTTCATTATATAAGCCTCATTTATAAATTTACTTATTTAATAACTTCAAGTCCACTCATATATGGACGTAAAACTTCTGGAATAGTTACTGAACCATCTCCATTTTGGAAATTTTCTAAAATACATGCAACTGTTCTTCCAATAGCTACACCTGAACCATTTAAAGTATGAGCAAGCTTTGGTTTTCCATTTTCATCACGTGTACGAATTGCTGCACGACGTGCTTGGAAATCTTCAAAGTTTGAACAGGAAGAAATTTCCACATAACGGTTATATGATGGCATCCATACTTCTACGTCATATGTACAAGCTGAACTAAAACCAATATCAGCTGAACATAAAGCTACAATTCTATAAGGTAAACCTAACCCTTGTAAAACACGTTCTGCATCATTTGTTAATTTTTCAAGTTCATCATATGAATTATCTGGATGTGCAAATTTAACTAATTCTACTTTATTAAATTGATGTTGACGAATAAGTCCACGTGCATCACGTCCAGCACTTCCAGCTTCAGCACGGAAACATGCAGAATATGCACAATATTTTATAGGTAAATTTTCTGGATTTAATATTTCATCACGATGCATATTAGTTACAGGTACTTCCGCTGTTGGAATTAAGAAATAATCTGTTCCACCTACAGCAAACATATCTTCTTCAAATTTTGGTAATTGACCTGTACCTGTCATAGATGCACGATTTGCCATAAATGGAGGGAATACTTCTGTATATCCATTTTCACCATGTGTATCTAAATAATAATTGATTATTGCACGTTCTAATCTTGCACCTAATCCTTTATAAAAATGGAAACGTGACCCTGTAACTTTTGCTGCTGTTGCAGGATCTAATATCCCTAACATTTCACCGATATCCCAATGTGCTTTTGGTTCAAACTCAAATTCACGAGGTGTACCAAATTTTCTTACTTCTTGATTATCTTCTTCACTTGTTCCAATTGGTGTGCGTTCACTTGGGATATTTGGAATTGTTAAAATAATATCTCTTAATTCTTCTTGAATTTCATTAAGTTTAATATCACTATTTTTAATTTCTTCTGATAAACTTTTCATTTTAGCCATGATTTCAGTTGTATCTTGACCACTTTTTTTCATCATCGGTATTTCTTTTGATACTTTATTTTGTTCTGCTTTTTTATTTTCTACATCAAATATAATAGCACGTCTTTCATCATCTAATGCAATAATTTTATCAATTTCAACATCAAAGCTTTTTCCACGACTAGCTAATCTTTCTTTAACTTTATCTGTATTTTCTCTAATAATTTTTACATCTAACATTTTATATAATTCTCCTTTTTATTCTTCTGATGTGTCTTGTGTTGTTTGTTCTGAGTTTTCTTCAGTTTGTGCTATTTTTTCTGTAAATCCAGTTTTAATAACATCATATATTACTTTTAAATTTTCATCTAATTCTTCTAAATATTTTGCTTCAAATTGTTCTAGTAATAATGCTGTATTTGCCATATCATTTGCATAATATGCATTTTGTAATGTTACTAATGCATTTAATATTTCATTTTCATCTTCAATCGGAGTTAATCTCTCTACTTCTGC
This sequence comes from uncultured Oscillospiraceae bacterium, assembly GCA_964370625.1. Lineage (GTDB taxonomy): Bacteria > Bacillota > Clostridia > Oscillospirales > Butyricicoccaceae > CAYJKB01. Next base: position 20,688 of record CAYJKB010000029.1, read on the forward strand.
TTCTAATTCTTTAATTTTATTGCTTTGGTCTGTATTTGTTTTTTGTAATTGTTCTACACGTTCTTGTGCACCTTGTGCTACTGTTATTTGTTCGCCTAATTGACTATTTAAATCATTTGCTCTTACTTGAGTTAAATATGATAAAATGATTAAAACTAATGCTACAGAAAATAATCCAATTATATATAAAGATAAAAATTTTCTACTGCGTTTTATTTGTTTTTGTTGTTCTTTTGTTTTTTGTTCTATATTAGGTTCTTGTTCACTCATTATTTATTCCTCCTTTTATATTTTAATATTCATTAATACTTCACATATACGTTCTAAATCATCATCACCATAATATTCTAGTTCTATTTTACCTTTAGTTTTTCCATAATTAATTTCAACTCTTCTACCTAATGAACTTTCCATTTTTCGTGATAATTCTTTTACATAATCTATTACTAATTCATCGACACCTGCAATTTGTTCTGTTTCTTTATTTAATCGTTTTGCCATTGCTTCAGCTTGTCTTACAGATAATCCATGTGATGCAATATGTTTAGCAAATTCTATATGTTTATTTCCATCTTCAACTGCTAATATTGCTCTTGCATGTCCACTTGTAATTTGACTAGTTGCTATCATTTCTAATATTTCATTATTTAAAGCTAATATTCTTAATGCATTTGTAATTGTAGGTCGTGACTTCCCTACTCGTTCTGATACTTCATCTTGTGTTAATCCAAATTGGTCTATTAACACTTTAAACCCTTTTGCAAGTTCAACTGCATTCAAATCTTCACGTTGTAAATTTTCAATTAATGCAACTTCCATTACAGTTTTTTCATCAGCTTCAATTATCATTGCTGGAATTTCTTCTAACCCTGCAAGTCTTGCAGCTCTCCAACGACGTTCTCCAGCTATAATTTGAAAATATTCACCAGTTTGTCTTACTGTTATTGGTGTTAAAATACCATGTTTTTTTATACTTTCACTTAATTCATTTAATGCTTCATCACCAAATAATTTACGTGGTTGATCTTTATTTGGCTCTACTTTTATTATTGGTAATATACAATATCCATCTTTAAATGTTGGATTTTCAATACTTTCACGTGTTTCTTCACCGAAAAGTGATGTTAATCCTTTTCCTAAACCTTTTCCCATAGGTTTTGACATATTTTATTTACCACCTTTCTTATCTTCATCAGTTTGTTTTTCTAAAAATTCACTTGCTAATTGAAGATATGCTTCTGCTCCTCTTGAAAATCTATCATAAGCAGTTACTGGTTTTCCATGACTTGGTGCCTCTGATAAACGTACATTCCTTGGTACAACTGTTGCAAATACTTTTTTACCAAAATATTTTTTAACTTCATCTACTACTTGTAATGATAAATTTGTACGTCCATCAAACATTGTAAGTAATACACCTTCAATTTTTATTTCCGGATTTAATACTTTTTTTATAGTATTTATACTTGTCATAAGTTGGCTTAAACCTTCTAATGCATAATATTCACATTGTAATGGCACAAGCACACTATCTGCTGCACATAGACAATTTAGTGTTAATAATCCTAATGAAGGTGGGCAATCAATTAATATATAATCATATTCTTCACGCACTTCGGATAATACATCTCTTAAACGATATTCTCTATGTGTCATTCCTACTAAATCAATTTCAGCTCCTGCTAAATTTACATTTGCTCCAATTATATCAGCCCAATTTGTTTGAATTATTGCCTCACTTGCTTTTATATCATCTACTAATAATTCATATATTGATGTTTTTAATTCTCTAGGATCTATTCCAAATCCTGAAGTTGCATTCCCTTGTGGGTCGAAATCACATACTAAAATTTTCTTTCCTTGCTCTGTTAAAGATGCAGCTAAATTTACTACTGTAGTAGTTTTTCCAACTCCACCTTTTTGATTTGCTAGTGCAATAATTTTTGACATATTTTTCTCCATTTCTTCACACTATCTAAAATCCAATTTATTCTTTAATAATTGTATCATATTTACATATAATTTTAATTAAAGTATAACAAATTAATTGTAAATAATTTATGTATTTATTGTTTTAATATTAAATATTTACATAAATTTATATTAATTTTTGTTATTAAATTTATTATATCACAAATAACTAGTATAATTCAATTAAAATTAAAAAAATGTTTCACGTGAAACCAAAAAAATATGGTTTCACGTGAAACATATAAAATAATATATAAATTACGGTTTAGCTTTTGGTATATTAATTTGCAAACAAATTCCACCTTGCTCATTTTCTTTTTTCTCAACTGTTGCTTCTACCCCAGCTGAACGCATAATATTAACAGCTTTATCAACTGTATTTATAAAAAATCTTACATCTTTTATAAATCTAACAATCTTTCCACCTTTATGTGTTGGTGTTAAAATTTCTTCAATATATTGTTCTGATTTGCTGACATTTAAACTATATTTAATAATATGATCTAATACTTGTAATTGCAATTCTTCATCATTAATTTTTAATAATGCCCTAGCATGACGTTCTGTTAATTGATTTTCACGAATAATTGAACAAACTAAATCTGATAAATTTAATAAACGTAATTTATTAGCTATTGAAGATTGTGTTTTTCCTACTTGTTTAGCCACATCATCTTGAGTTAATTCAAAAATAGAAATTAATTTTTTATAACCTAAAGCTTCTTCAAAAAAATCTAAATCTTGTCTTTGCAAATTTTCAACCATAGCTAAAATTGAAGATTGTTCTTCAGTAGCAGTTAAAATAATACAAGGTACTTCAGCTAATCCAGCTAATTTCGCAGCACGTAATCTGCGTTCACCTGCAATTAATTCATAACCTAATTCGGAGCGTCTCACGGTTAAAGGATTGAGTATACCATGATATTTTATGCTTTCGGCTAACTCATTTATCGCCTCAATATTAAAGTACTTTCTCGGTTGCATCGGGTTTCTTTTAATTTGCGATAGCTTAATTTTCTTATATGTATTATTAATATTAATAAGAGATGCTAACATAAATACTCAATCCTCCATTCTTTCCGTGCTTCTTATTGCTGACAATATTATATTACCATTTTTTGGTAAAAAGTAAAGCATTTTAAATCGCATATTTTGACAATATTCGACATAATTAAAATGAATATCTTAAAAAAGTTCATAAAAACTTATAAATAGACATAAAAGATATAACATTTTGTATAAAAAAACTCTGCCACAAAAAATGACAGAGCACAATATATAGTATACACATATGGTTATTAAACTATAAAAACAGTATTTAGTAATAAATTCAACATATACACAATATCTAGTAAAAGGATAAAATGCATTAATTAAGTACAAAATATGAAGAAATTAGTACAAATTATGCAATTATAGTGGATTAATTTGAATTTTAGCCCATTTACGTGGAAATCTAACAGGAGTTGACTTTATTTTTTTAATTATGATAATACGATGAGTAATATCTGTAAATGGAATTGTTATATCATGAGTAGTAATCTCTCCTGCACCAAGTGTTTTAAAGGCAGATTTTGCACCTTCAAGCTCTGCATCACAGTTAATACTTTTCATACAAACCATTGAACCACCAACCTTAAGTAATGGAAAGCATAATTCAGCTAAAATATTTAAATTAGATACAGCACGAGAAAAAGCAAAATCAAATTGTTCACGATTAGCTGATGCAAATTCCTCTGCTCTTGCATGAGTAGGATTGCTCCCCTGTTCTATTTCAAGTTTATTACAGCAATCTGATATAAAATCAATACGTTTTCTCAAACTATCAACCATTGTCATATCTGTGCTAGGTGATAAAATTTTAAGCGGAACTGATGGAAATCCAGCACCACAACCAATGTCACAAACTTTTTTATCACTAATATCAATAAATTTAAGAAGTGATGCAGAATCCAAAAAATGTTTTGTTGCAACATCAAATGGTTCAGTAATTGCTGTTAAATTCATAACTGTATTTTTTTCAATTAATAACTGTGAAAATTCAATTAATTTATCAACAGCTTGTGGAGAAATATTGTTAATCTCTAATTTTTCTAAACCATTTATTAATAAATCACGCATTATTTCCACCTCGTTCTCTAAGTTCAATATAAATCATAAGTGCAGTAATATCAGCTGGATTTACCCCTGAAATTCTTGAAGCTTGTCCAAAGTTTGTAGGACGAATTTGAGATAACTTCTGTCTTGCTTCAAGTCTTAAAGATGCAATTTGTTCATAATCAATGTCAGTTGGCAATGCCTTTGCTTCTAATTTTCTAAATTGTTCAACATCACGTAATTGTCTTGAAATATACCCCTCATATTTTACTGAAATTTCCACTTGTTCACGTACATCAGCTGGAAGTTCAGGTCTTTCAGGGTCTAATACTTTTAAAGCCTCATAGGAAATTTCTGGACGCCTTAATAAATCTGCAAGTTTAATCCCTGATTTGATTGGCGTGCTACCTAATGAATTTAAAAAAGCTAATACATTTTCTGTAGGTCCTAAACTTACTTTTGAAATTCTAGCAATTTCATCAGCTACTTTTTGATATTTTTCTTCTGTCTTTGCTAGTCGCTCATCACTATTTAGACCTACTTTATGACCTAAGTGCATTAAACGTCTATCAGCATTATCTTGTCGAAGTAATAATCTATATTCAGAACGTGAAGTCATCATTCGATAAGGTTCACTTGTGCCACGTGTAACTAAATCATCAATTAATGTACCAATATATCCATCTGCTCTATCTAAAATAAATTCATCTTTACCTAAAATTTTAAGACTTGCATTAATCCCTGCAATAAGCCCTTGTGCAGCAGCTTCTTCATATCCAGAAGTACCATTAAACTGACCAGCTCCATAAAGTCCTGAAATCTTTTTGACTTCAAGTGTTGGATAAAGTTCAAGTGGGTCAATACAATCATATTCAATAGCATAAGCAGCTCGCATAACTTCTGCATTTTCAAGCCCTTTAATTGTGCGAAGCATTTCAAGTTGAACATCTTCTGGAAGCGAAGAAGAAAATCCTTGAACATACATTTCACACGTGCTATGTCCCATAGGTTCTATAAAAATTTGATGACGCTTTTTATCAGCAAATCTAACAATTTTATCTTCAATAGATGGACAATAACGAGGCCCTATCCCCTCAATATTCCCTGAATAAATAGGTGAACGATGTAAATTATCACGTATAACTTTATGTGTATCTTCATTAGTATAAGTTAAATAACAACAAGCAGAATTATCTAAAATTTGCTCTGTATCAAATGAAAATGGTATAACTTCTTCATCACCAGGTTGAATTTCCATTTGTGAAAAATCAACACTTCGATTATGAATTCTTGCAGGTGTACCTGTTTTAAATCGTTGAAGATTTAAGCCTAAATTTTCAAGACATGATGTAAGTTTTGTTGCAGCAAACATTCCATCAGGTCCACCATCAGCAAAATAATCACCAATAATAATTCTACCATTTAAATAAGTTCCAGAAGCGATAACCACAGCTTTAACAGAATATTCAGCACCAACAGCTGTTTTCACTCCAGTAACTTTACCATTTTCAGTTAAAATTTCTACTATCTCATCTTGTTTTAGCAATAAATTTTCTTGACTTTCCATTACATGTTTCATATGTAAACGATATTTATCTCGATCTGCCTGTGCTCTTAATGAATGAACAGCAGGGCCTTTTCCACGATTTAATAATCTATATTGAATACAACATGCATCAGCAGCTAATCCCATTTGACCACCAAGTGCATCAATTTCACGCACTAAATGTCCTTTAGCTGTCCCACCTATCGCCGGGTTACATGGCATATTGCCAACTGCATCTAAATTTATAGTAAAACATATAGTAGAAATTCCCATTCTTGCACAAGCTAAAGCAGCTTCAATCCCAGCATGACCTGCTCCAATAATTGCGACATCACAATGTCCAGCAAAATATGCCATTATAATGTTCATTCCTTTCTATTTTTAAATCAAGTTTAATTAATTAATTTATATAAATAATATAATATTATACCATAAATTTTCTAAATAAACAAATCAATTGACATTTTTAATAAAATTTAAATCATAAATTTTATTAGTGATATTTACAAAAAATAGCAATAAAAAATCTATTTGTATAATATGTAGAAATTATATCTATCCTGTTGACAAACTTGTGGAAACTGTGTATAACTTGTGTAACTCTGTAGGGGACGGGTTCTCCGTTCCGATATATCTTTCGCAAGATGGCTGATTTTTTGTATAATAAAATTTACTTTTTCTTTCATTACTTGGTTAACCCCAAGTAATCAAACGTTCCCACTTTTGGCTTGTCAAAAGTGGAGTAAAATCGCTTTTGATACGATTTGTGGTAATATCTAGTCTTTCGTTCTCTCGGCAGTCGTCCTGTGTGCAGACATGTACGTATCGCACTCTGTGCTATATTTAGTAAAAAGGGACGTACCCATATGTAAATTTACGAGATTGATGTAAATCTTATGAAAAAGATTGTGCTAATCCTTCTTTAATTAAGGCTGTGCAAATATTGTCATATGAAATAGAACACAGAGTGTGGTAGTAAAGCAGAAAAGCAAAGCTGTCACCACCGAGAGCATGAGTAAGTAAGCTGTGCCAAACATCTTGGCAAAGAGGTTTTACCTTTATTTTTTGACGATACAAAAAATAAAAACGCTTGGTTACTTGCCGTTACGCAAGTAATGAAAAAAA
>CAYJKB010000030.1:0-26684 GCA_964370625.1 uncultured Oscillospiraceae bacterium
ATTGCTTGATTTAACTTTTTAGCTATTTTTAAACTGTTTGTATACGCTCGTTTTTTATATTTTAATAGTTGCAAACTTGACAGTATATAGCATTTTAATACATTTTTCAATTTTTATGCTATCAATAAGAAATTCATATTTAATATTATATATCTTTGTCAATCACTGAATTACTTTTGCTTTTTATAGGCATCTATTGTATTATTGCTACTTTTACTTATTTCTATAGTAATAATTGTATTATACTAGAGCTTATATAGGTGAAGTTGACATGAAAATTCAATAGGTTGTAGATAATATAAAGTAAAGTATGTTTTAACATATTAACCGTATACTAATCTACTGTTCAAATAGTCTTATAAATACAGAAAACGGATAGTGTGATACTATCCGTTTTTGTTGTATTATTTAGAGCTGTTAATAATTTCAATAAAGTTTTTAAAATAATCTATGGAGTAAGTGGAGCATTAACACCGACATCATTAACCCAATTAGCACTAAGGTTTTTATCAACTAATATTTCACCGGTTCTAATGTTGATATAAAATATAAATGAATTCATCTGCGCTTTGCCTTTAATATATTGGACTGATGATGATTGAGGACGTTCTATTTTATTTGGATCTAATTCTCCAGCAGGAGTAGCCCAACCTAAAATACGTGCAATATCACCTTGTAGCTTAGCATCTCTCTTGTTTTGAGTGCTGGCTATAGTAGGTGCACCATTTATAACTGGTACAGATCCAATATGCATATTCAATCCATTTTTATCATTAGTTGTGTACCCCCATTTAAATGTGTACCAATCAGAAAGTAAGTCTTTTTCCGGTATACCTATATCAAGAACTGCAACAGAGGCAGCCTTCATATACGAATTTGCAATTTGCAAGTCATTTGCTTGTCTAGCTTTATCTACATATTGTATAAACTGTGGAGCTAAAACAGCAGCAAGAACAGCTATAATTGAAATTACTACAATCAGTTCAAGTAAGGTAAATCCCTTATTATTTTTTATAAACCTTTTCATTTTGCAACCTCATTTCTATGTAATAATTATATCAATTATAGGCTGTTTTGTCAAATAAATAACTTTATATAGATGAAAAAGTTCAAAAATGGAATTTATTTCTTGTAATTAATTGTATACGCATTGAGATTTTTGGTTAATTATTTACATATCTACTTGAATTTAATTAACATATTTCATTAAATTGAAAATTGTCCAAAAAATCAAAGTGGTTGCAACAATTTCGTTACAACCACTTTTTTATACTTATTTATTGATGTTAATTAAATACATACTACCATCAGCATATTTCACACCATAATAATACCCATCACCGTCAGCATCATCAAGTATATCATATTCAAATGGAATAATAATATTACCACTCATGTCCATTGCTCCATATTTCAGAGTATCAGCATCACGCAATGATACGATATTATTATTTAAATCTTTTGTATGCATATAATTTATATCAATTACAACCTCACCTGATTTATTTATATATCCGTCTTTACCATCTTGCTGAACTAAAGCTACTCCACCCTCAAAACTTCCTAAATATTCATATGGTAATTTTAAAGCAATATTTCCATCAGTGTCAATAAAAGAACTGCCCACACTGCCATCAAATTGGGCATACGCTAAACCGTCAGAAAAATTATCAGCAAATTGATATTGCAACGGTATAACTTCCTCGCCCTCTTTGTTAATATATCCATAAAGAGGTGTTGTAAATCTATCAACTGATGTATCAGTTACAAGGGCTAAACCATCTGAAAACGGAAATGCACTTCCGTATTCAAACTCTGTTATAGCATTTCCTTCAGTGTCAATATATCCATAGTATTCACCCATACGAGCGATAGCAATCCCGTCTGTAAAGCCATAATTATAAGGGTCAAACATATCATAAATAATAGGTACAACCTCGTTAAACTGGCTGTCAACATAACCCCATTTACCATTTAAACTAACAGGGGCATAACCATCTTTAAAATTCCATATATTATCATATTCTTTTGTCAGTTTATTACCTTTTAAATCTACAAAAAATGCTTTTGTACTGCCATCTTCAAGTTGTGTACGTGCAATTGCAATGCCATCTGCATTAAAACTTTCAAGATAATCATACTGAACAGCAAATTCAGTTAAATTACCCTTTGTATCTATTAGATAATGTACATCATTTAGTCGCACAAGTGCAATTCCATTATTAAAGTCAGATGCAAAATCATATTTCATAGGGATAACTTCAATGCCCCCTGTATTTATATAACCATAAGAACTAGCACTTGCATCATAGTCTGTAACTATTGCATAACCTTCATGAAATTCACCGATAAAACCTACAGGAAGTGTAGTATCAAGAATAATTGCACTATTATCCACACTGGGTGTATCAGTGTTTTTGTGTTCTAATATATTAACAATACTTGTTATAAACTCATCAAAATAACTTGTTATTCCATTAATCATCGAAGTTTCAGTTTTAATGTCTATATTATTTACTTGAACTTCTTGTTCAGCAAAGCAAGTTGTAATAAGGGAACTTGTTAATAATATTCCAAAAATCAGTTTTTTCATGTAAAAATTTACCTCCTATAGCTTATAAAAAATCGACCCTATATGCTAAGGTCGATTTTTGATGGTTTTTTCTTTTGTTAAAATTGTCATGCGACGGCTGATTTCTAATACAATATAATCTTTTTTATTTTCAATAGAATTTCTGCCAAGATGGCTGATTTTAATCAGAATATATGCTGTTTTTCTTTTTTCTCATACCATATCTCTGCCAAGATGGCTGGCTGTCCTAATCAATTTAATTTAAGTTTCTTTTTATTACTTGGTAAGCCCCAAGTAACCAAACACTTTCACTTTTTGGACTTGTCAAAAAGTAAACAAAAATCGCTTTGCTCAGTGCTATCACATCATTAAAATTAAGCTAAAACATGCTCCTCCAGTTGTGAGCGATACGTCACTACCGTACTCCGTACTGGAACATACTTGTTTTTAAATTTCCTCGTGCAGAAAAAAGGATTATGCCAAGCCCTTTTTAATTAATGCTGTGCATTTATTGTCATATTATATACAACACAGAGTGTGATAGTAAAGCAAATTAGCAAAACTGTCACCACCGAAAGCATGAAAGACTAGGTGTTGCAATAAATCGTATCAAAGCGATTTTACCTTTATTTTTTGACAAGTCCAAAAAATAAAAACGCTTGATTACTTGGGGTTATCCAAGTAATGAAAAGAAAAGTTAGTATTTATTGTAAAGGCTAATTGATGTCTTGCATAAATCAAGATGTAATAAAAAGAAAATGGAGCATATATTGCACTAAAAATCAGCCGACTTGCAAAAGATATATCACCTAGTAATCCCCACGTTGTTCGTAACTGCCTTGCCATTTTCAAGCAAACCACCCCAAACACGCCCCCTTGTGGGGTTGTTTGGCGATTGTCTAGTGCGGTCACGCACTATAGGTTAATTTCAACCTCTTTATTTTCGTTACCCTCATATTTTGCAAGTACAGGTTTTACACATTCTGTGATAAATTCTGTAACTTGTTCAGCACTTCTGCCGATGTAGTTTGCAGGGTTAAGCTCAGCTTCAATTTCTTCACGAGTTAAACCAAATTCACTGTCATTTGCGATACGCTCAATCATGTCATTTGGCATACCTTGTTCTTTGATAACTTTACCAGCTTCGATTGAATGCATACGAATACGCTCATGAAGCTCTTGGCGGTTACCACCACGTTTTACAGCACTCATCATAATATTTTCTGTCGCCATAAATGGAAGCTCGCCCATAACACGTGCTTCAATAACTTTAGGGTAAACTACAATACCACTTGTGATATTGATAACAATATTAAGAATTGCATCAACTGCTAAAAATGCTTCTGGAATTGCAACACGTTTGTTTGCAGAATCATCAAGTGTACGCTCAAACCATTGGTTATAAGCAGTTAAAGCAGGGTTTAGAGCATCAACGATTACATAACGAGCAAGAGCACAAATACGCTCAGAACGCATAGGGTTACGTTTGTAAGGCATAGCAGATGAGCCGATTTGATGTTTTTCAAATGGTTCTTCAAGTTCACGAAGATGTTGAAGTAATCTCATATCAGTTGCAAACTTACCAGCACTTTGTGCAATTCCTGATAAAGTAGCAAGTGCCATAGCATCAACTTTTCTTGAATAAGTTTGACCTGATACAGGTACAACACCACTAAATCCAAAATCAGCAGCAATATCAGCTTCAACAGCTTTAACTTTAGCGTGGTCACCGTCGAAAAGCTCAATAAAGCTCGCTTGTGTACCTGTAGTACCTTTAGAGCCAAGCATTTGAAGTGTATCAAGACGATATTCAACTTCTTGTAAATCCATTAAAAACTCATTAATCCAAAGTGTAGCACGTTTACCAACTGATGTAAGTTGTGCTGATTGGAAATGTGTAAAACCTAGTGTTGGCATTGATTTATATGCTTCAGCAAATGCTGAAAGTTTTGAGATAGCAAGTGCTAGTTTATCACGAACAATTTTAAAACCTTCATTGATTTGAATAATATCAGTATTATCGCCTACATAAGCACTTGTTGCACCTAAGTGAATAATAGGTTCTGCAAGTGGTGCTACTTGTGAAAAAGTATAAACATGAGCCATAACATCATGACGCACTTCTTTTTCACGTTTTCTAGCTACTTCATAATCAATATTATAAATATTAGCTTCCATTTGAGCAATTTGCTCATCAGTGATGTTTAAACCTTGTTTTTTCTCAGCCTTTGCTAGAGAAATCCAAAGTTTTCTCCAAGTGGAGAATTTCATATCTGATGAAAAGTTGTAAAGCATTTCTTCACTCGCATAACGAGAAGAAAATGGACTTTCATAAGTTCTTGACATAATTTAACGTCCTTTCAGTATAAAAAAATTTAATAAAAAACTTAAAAAAGTGTGGTACGGCTAGTACCACACCCTTTAATCTATTTATGTTTATGCATTTTTAATAAATGCTTCTAATCTGTCAATGCCTTTATCAATATTAGCAATTGATGTAGCATAAGACCAACGAAGGTAATTAGGAGCACCAAAACCTGCCCCAGGTACCGTTGCAACTAAACCTTCTTGAAGGAATAATTTAGCAAAATCATCACCATCTTTAATAACTGTTCCATACATGGTTTTACCAATAAAGCTTTCCATGTTCATCATAACATAAAATGCTCCATCAGGAACAAGACAACTAACACCATCAACTTTGTTCATGCGTTCACATAAATGATTACGGCGTTTTTCAAATTCTTTTCTCATTTCTTCAATACCATCTTGACTTGCAGATAAAGCTTCAATTGCAGCATGTTGAGAAATAGTACAAGGAGCAGAAGTTGAATGGCTTAAATAATTTGTCATAGCTTTGGCAATTGTAGGATTAGCTATAGCATAACCAATTCTCCAACCTGTCATAGCATAACTTTTTGATACACCATTAATCATAATAGTTCTATCTTTAATTTCATCACCTAATGATGCAATGCTAGTAAATTTAGAATCACCATAAACAAGTTTATAATAAATTTCATCAGCAATTACATAAATATTGTGTTTATTACAAACTGCAGCAATAGCTTCAAGTTCTTCTTTAGTATAAATCATACCAGTTGGGTTTGATGGGCTATTTAAGAAAAGAGCTTTTGTTTTATCTGTGATTGACGCTTCAAGTTGTTCTGCTGTGATTTTGAAATCAGCACTTTCTAAAGCTTGAACAATTACAGGTACACCACCAGCTTGTTTAACCATTTCGTAATAACTTACCCAGAAAGGCGCTGGAACAATAACTTCATCACCAGGATCAACTAATGTCATAATAGCAATAAAAACATTATGTTTAGCACCGCTAGCAACAACTACTTGAGATGGTTCATATTTAATTCCCATATCAGCATAAATTCTTTCACAAATAGCTTTTTTAAGTGGAATAATACCAGCAGCCGGAGTATATTTTGTAAGATTGTTTTGAATAGCAGAAATACCAGCAGCTTTGATATTGTCAGGTGTGCCAAAATCAGGCTCGCCAGCTCCAAAGCCAACAACATCAATACCATCAGCTAACATTTGTTTAAACATTGCATCAATTTCAAGAGTTGTTGATGCTGTAACACCTTGAGCAATTTTGGAAATAGGTTTTAACATAAAAATCTCCTTTTTCAACATTTGTTGGAATATATTACTTATATTATATTATAAAGCATAGCTTTTTGCAAGAATAATTATATGATGAATTTATTATGTGTTAGTATTTTATAAAAACATATTGAAAATTATTATAAAAAGAGTATAATAGAAATGTTAAGGAGTTGTGAACAATGAATTTAAAATACAAACATACTTTTTTAGTTCCTCTACTTATTATCATATTAATATTATGCTCGCTACTTTGGTATCTTAGAGCTTTTTATCGTGATGACATTATAGAAGTGACAGAGGTTTATTCACAGACAGGGATTTGGGATCTTTCTGGTATTGATTTTGATGAAACTATAATTAAAGCATATGGAAATGTTGCTAATATAGAAAATGAAATTTTATCACCTACTGAATTTGATTTAAGGATTGATGAAGCTGTTGTTTCATCTCCTATTGATGTAAATTCAGCGAGAACGGCGAAATTAATTTTCATAATGCCTACAAATAACACATATGCTATACATTTAACTGGAGACTATGCTAGAAGTGTATATATAAATGGAGAACATCGTGGAATTTCTGGGCATCCAGGGGCAACACCAGAAACTTTTGAAGCAGGGCACGAACTTATGACATTTCATGCTTCATCACAAACTCAACAGATTGAAATGGTTGTAGCAGGTGGTAACTTTGTACATAGAACAAGTAGTGGATATGATGAAGTTTTAATTGGAAAGCCAGAAATTGTAGAATTATATATTTCAATTCCTATTTATGTTGAAATACTTACAATAGGTTTGTTATTTGCATTATTTATTGCACATTTTAGCTTGTCTACGGTATTCCACAAATATTCAATAAATCTTTCTTTTGCATTGCTTTGTATAGTTTGGTGTATTCGATTTGGGCTTACAGGAACAAAGGTTTTTTATGAAATTTTTCCAGATATGATTTGGGATATAGCATATAGAATTGAACGGATGACAGTTCCATTAACTGCGATTTTATTAATATTCTTAATAAGAAGACAATTTGCAGGAAGTGTCAGTCGAATTAAATTTATTGTTTTTGTAACAATTTTTTCAGTATTTACAATTTCGTATGCATTTTTATCAACATATATTATCTCATACTTAGCAATTATTTTAAGCGCTTTTTATGTTATCGCAATTACTATTGTTATAATAGATTTAATTAAATGGGTGCCGAGAAATATAAGGACAAAAACCATATACACAGAGCATTTTGTTGCATTTGTATCACTTGCAGTATTTTTCGTTGCAGCAACAGTTGATGGAATATATTATATAAATATGGATAATTTTCCTGACAATATGACAATATCGGAAACAGCAATGCTTGTTTTTGCATCATATGAAATGATATCTATGTTCTTCGGAACAACAAGGCGTGTTGAAATTGCAAGGCAAGCCGAGCGGGAAAGCAGAATACGTGCTGAACAGCTTGAAAGCTTTATGCAAATGAAAGCACATTTTATGACAATTATAGCGCATGAGATTAAAACACCACTTGCTGTAATTATGGGTGGTGCTGATGAAACATTAGAACTTATCAACATGGAAGATATTGATTTTGACACAATAGAAAACGACCAAAAAATTATTATAAACACAGTTAAAGACCTTAATGCTACAGTTTTTGATTTGCTAGATACAACGGCACTTGAGACAGGTAGATTATCTGTTGAACGTTTACCTTTAAACTTAGGGGATTTTCTTCATAAAGTTGCTAAACAATATCATATGCAAATTGAAAGAAAAGGCAATAAGCTAACAGTGGAAGTCGAAGAAGATTTGCCACTTGTCTATGCAGATGAAAAAAGATTAAGACAAGTATTATTAAATCTTTTATCAAATGCATCAAGACATACATTTAATGGGGAAGTATCTATTAAATTATGGGAAAGAAACAATAAACAATATGTATCGGTATCAGATACGGGTACAGGTATTTCAACTGATGTGTTAGGTAAACTTACAAAGGGTTATATCGATGGAGGACCTCATGGTTTTCGTGGTGGTATTGGTATGTATGTTTGCCAACAAATAGTGTATGCACATGGCGGAGATATTACAATTGGAAGTAAAGAGGGCATTGGTACGTCGGTTACGTTTTCAATTCCACAGCAAGAAGATGAGGAGTAATTAATTATGGGTGATAAAATACAGATTTTACTTGTAGAAGATGATATTAATGTATCAGGTTTTAATGAGAGAAAACTTAGAAGAACTGGATATGATGTTTTAACAGCTGAAACTTTAGCAGAAGCTAGACATCATTTAAAAGATAATCGACCAGATTTAATAGTATTAGACGTGATGTTACCTGACGGAAGTGGATTTGATTTATGTACAGAAATCAGAAAAACAATGACAGTTCCTGTACTTTTCTTAACAGGCAAAACACAAATAGCAGATAAAATTGAAGGGCTTAACGGTGGCGGTGATTACTATATGACAAAGCCGTATGACTTTGATGAATTTACAGCAGTAGTTGCAAGTTTACTTCGCAGAGCAGAACGTCCTTCAACATCTCAAGCTCCAACAGGTGCTACAGAAAGCATTTCACAAGGTTCGCTTGTTCTTGATACAGTATCTAACAGTGCAATGGTTGAAGGTAAAGATTTACTTTTAACACCAAAAGAATTTGCATTATTATCCTTATTAGTTCAAAATATGGGAAAATCACTGACAGGTGAATTTTTATATGAAAAAGTATGGAACGTACCTATGGCAAGCGATGGACGTGCATTATGGGCACAGCTTTCAAGGCTTCGTAAAAAATTAGAAGCAACTGCAAAAATTATATTACATAATGATAGAAATACAGGATATTATCTTGAGTTCTTAGAATAAAAATAAGGGGGTGTGTCGCAATGCGACACACCCCCTAAAACAAATCAGGATTTGTTTTAATTTATTTCTTGTTTTCAGCCTTTGGATTTAAAATAGATGAAGTACGTGCAAAAACATCGAGTCCTTGTTGTTTAAACCAGTATGGTAAATCAATAAATACCCAGTTTTCATCAATCATATTATCATTACAAGAATATACATCAACAACAAACATTCCAGCAGCTTCTTTGCCCTCTGTCATACCTAAGTAACCACCTTTGTTACGGTTAGTTAAGTTTGGCCAACCAAACCAAGCAGCAAAATCACCTTCAGCGAAACGAACTTTATGACCAACAAAACGCATATCGCCTAAACCATCAGAGAAAGGTCCTTGATGTTGTTGAATATAACGTGAAATTGTATAAGTAGCACCGATACCACAAGGGCCATACCAAGTCATTTTCTTAGAGAATGTACGAGAATATACTTCAACTGAATAATCAAAATCAATAGGATCTTCAGTCTCATTAACCAAACCACCATCAACCAAATCATCACACATACGGCTAACTAAAGCAAGGCTTGCTTCGCTGCTAGCAGGGTCAGCATCTTCGAAAAGTAAACCATTGTGTCTACGTGGACCAGGGTATACAAAAAATTCAGCTGTTGAAGGAGGTAATGGATACATTCCAGCTTGTTGCATAAGCCCGATAAGGTCAAGGTGTAAACAAGATTTTGTGATTTTTCCATCAGTTACACAAATAAATTCAACATATCTAAGACTTGCCATTTTTGCAGTAGGTCGAATTCCAAGCCATTCTTCATCGAATAAACCTACAAAATGTCCCATACTCATAAGCCAAACTTCATCAGAATACATATTATCACCAGCGATAAAAATATCTTGACGACGACTGATAGAACTCAACGCAGTTCTCATAGGTGCCCAAACTGATTTTGCAGCTTCATCAGCGCCATTCATTTCACGAAATGGATAAACGCTTCGCATTTCATAATCATCACTTACATATTCAGATAAAACTTTTGATAAATCTGAAATTTCACATTCTTCAATAGCATTAATGTATTGAAGTGCAATCTTTTTTTCTGCAGAATATTTTCCCATAACAAATTCTCCTAAATCTTTTTTAACTTAGCCATAATAGCACTATAAATTGTATAATAAAAAATGCAATTTGGATATATGCATATTTATCAAACGTACCTGGGATATCAACTTTATCATTACCATCAGCAATCATTTTTCGTCTTTGACCGAATAAAGTGTATTGCTCAATGTGGGATACATCAGTTTTCCCACCAATAATAAGGCTTGCAATGTAACCTACTAAACTTGCTACAATTGTTCCAACAACACTATACCATAACCAGTTTGTCGGCGTGAATGATAATAGCCATGTTGCAATACAACCAGCAACAAATCCTATTGAAACACCTAAATCATTTGCTTTATGTGTAAACATGCCTAGTAAGAATACTGCAAAAATTGAACCACCTATGAATGAAATATATCCACCAACTGTTGCAAGAACTGATGCAGTAGTTCCGCCAAAACCTAAAATTGTAAATGCGATTATAACAACTCCAAATATTGCAGTAAATGCAATAGTATGCTTCATTGTTGCTTCTTCACCATTTTTAGCAAAATGTGGTTCGAAAATATTTTTAACAAAAACTGTAGTCATTGAGTTTAATAATGAATCGATAGATGACATTGCTGCAGCAAAAACAGCAGAAATCATAAGACCTAATAAACCTGTTGGTAAATGATTTAAAATAAACTCAATCATTACAAGGTTTGATGATTCAAATTGTGCACCGTTGTAGAAAGAATACATAATAATACCAACGAACATAAAAATCATAAACATAGTATTCATTATAATTCCGCTACTTGCTAGAGAAGATTTCGCAGCTTTTATACTTTTGCTTGAAATCATACGTTGAACTTGTGATTGGTCTGCTAAATAATATTGCCCCCACATAGTCATACCACCAATTAATGCAACCCAGAATCCATTTTCAAGTGTGATATCAAAAGAGAAATTAAGTGCATTCATTTTTCCGGCTGCACGGGCAACTTCAACAGTTTCTAAAAATCCAATATCAAGGCTATTTAATGAGATTACAATAGTTGCAATTAATCCAACCCAAAGTACAACCATTTGAATTGCATCAGTCCATATTACAGCCTTAATACCACCGATTATAGTATACAATATTACAACAATTACTATAATTGGCACAATTACAGTAAGCTCCCAGCCTGTAAGTTGCTGAATTATCAGAGAAGGTATGTAAACCATAGAACTTATTTGAAATGTTGCCATAAGCAAAAATCCAATAGAAGATAACATTGCGCTTTTCTTGCCAAATCTCATATCAACATATTGATAACAAGACGTAACCTTTAAATTATATAAAAATGGAATAAAGTAAACAGAGGCCACAAGCAATACAAGTGGAATACTGAATTGTAACATAAATGCTGAAATACCAGATGAATAAGACCAACCAGGGCCACCTATAAATCCATTTGCACTTATTGTTGTAGCAGCAATTGAAAGTGCAACAGGAAGCCACGGCATAGAGCGTCCACCAACAAAATAATCTTCCTGAGTTTCATTACTGCGACTGAGCATAAACCCCATAAAAAGTAGTGCTAATATATATATCACTACAATACTAATATCTAACATTGACATAAATTTACCCCTTTCGCTTTGAGCGTCTTTTATACCTTGTCTAGAATTGGTATCTATAGGCATAAGTATACAATCAAATGATAACGATGTCAATTGTGTTTCATGAAGTGCCTTCGCACAAATAAAAATAAGACAATCAAATATTTGGGAAAAACTAACAAATTAAATGTGAATATTTATTGATTTTGTCATTAATTTGATATGTCGATTATTAAAACATCGGTTTATTTAGATAAAATGATGATTTTAAGGGATTTCATTTGTTTATTTTAACGATTAAAGTAATTTAACCGAATTTGTTTTTTCTTTTATATAACACACTTTCTCGCTCTATGATTATTCCTTCAATTCGCTTTTGTATTATTGGATGTGATGGATTGTTTATCTTGCCAATTAAATAAGAAATTGCATCATGACTGCACTGTGTTATAGGGTCACGAAGAGTTGTAAGTTTCGGATAAAAATACCAACCTATGTTGTAATCATTGTGACCAATTATAGATAAATTGTTTGGAATGCTAATTCTACGTTTTTCAAGCATTTGCATTAAAACACCGGCAATGCCATCCCATTGAACATAAAGCACATCTGCTTTTAATAT
Organism: uncultured Oscillospiraceae bacterium; assembly: GCA_964370625.1. Taxonomy (GTDB): domain Bacteria; phylum Bacillota; class Clostridia; order Oscillospirales; family Butyricicoccaceae; genus CAYJKB01. The sequence goes on from CAYJKB010000030.1 coordinate 12,382, forward strand.
TTCATCCATATACAAATCAAGTATTTCAGAAGTTCTATCCGTTTCCATAGAATGATGTAATACTTTAGGTTCTTTCCCTGCTTTACACATTGTTTCAATATATCCTTGTGTGCGTAAAAAATAACTTGTTCTGTCTAGTTTATTTGTAATCGTATAGATGTTTTTAAAACCAAGATTTAATAAGTATTGTGTAACTAATGCGCCATTAGCAATTTCATCAAAAAGAACATATGGCGAATTCTTGAAACAACTAGGGGGTTCTATCCCTGTGAATACATATGGGATTTTATTTTTAGACAAAAATTCCATATCATTTGACGTTAAATCATCAGCAACAAATAAAAAACCATCAGCAATTTTTTGCTCCCAAATACGACGTATCATACTATTGCCATTTATATCATAAGATACATTTACTATGTAATTATATGAGAATTTGTCCATTTGTATCATTAAACTATGCTGAAAATTCATACAACCAACTATGCAATGCGAATTAAATAGCATATCTCTTGAAAAAATGATAGCTATACATTTAGTTCGTTCAACTTTAGGACGTCTAATTCTTGCATTATGAATATATCCATGTTCAGCAGCAAGTTTACGAATTTTATCTTTTGTAAATTCAGATATTTCCCTGCTGTCATTTAATGCACGTGTAACAGTAGAATAGCTGACACCTGCAAGTTTTGCTAAAGTTTTACGGTCGATAATCTCACCACCTAAAATAATTTAATTACAGTTTATCATAAGATTTTATGATTTTTCAAGTAGTAGTTATAGATTATTTTTATGATAACCTTCAGATACTAAAAAATTATTTAAATCACAAAAAAGTCAGAGGTGTGTCACATTATGACACACCCCAAATAAATTATATGATTTTTAGCGTCCAATCTTCTACATTCCAAATATCTGTAACAAAATCTTGATAGAAAGTCGGCTCATGACAAACGATTAAAATTGAACCTTTATAGGCTGTCAAAGCTCTTTTAAGTTCTTCCTTAGCATCGGTATCTAAATGGTTTGTAGGCTCATCAAGGATTAACCAATTTGCTTCTTTTTGCATAAGTTCACAAATACGAACTTTAGCATTTTCACCACCACTAAGCACACGCATTTGACTTGTAATATGCTCTGTGGTTAGTCCACATTTTGCAAGCGCACCACGCACTTCTGCATTTGTATATGATGGGAATTTATCGTTAATATATTGCAGAGCTGTAATATCACTATCACGACCTGCTTCTTGCTCAAAATATCCTGCTTGAAGATAATCACCCAAAATGCTTTTGCCTGAAATTGCTGGGATTTTGCCTAATATCGTTTTAAGCAATGTAGTTTTACCTAATCCATTTGTACCAGTGATTGCAAGTTTTGTTCCACGTTCAATGTTGAAATTTAATGGTTTTGTAAGAGCTTCACCATATCCAATAACCAAATCTTGAGCTTCAACTAAAAATTTTGATGGAGTTCTAGCTTCTTTAAATGTAAAAGAAGGTTTTGGTTTTTCACGAACTTTTTCAAGCACATCCATTTTATCAAGCATCTTTTGTCTTGAACTTGCCATGCCACGTGTAGCAACTCTGGCTTTATTACGTGCAATAAAATCTTCCATTTTTTCAATTTCAGCTTGTTGACGTTCATAGGCTTTTTGTTGTTGAGCAAGCTTGATTTCATTCATACGTAAAAAGTTGTTATAATCGCCTGTATAACGAGATAATTCACCTTCGTTTACATGATAAATTACATTTACAACATCATTCATAAATTCTACATCATGAGAAATTAATATAAATGCATTTTCATATTCTTGTAAATAACGTTTTAGCCATTCGATGTGTTCTGCATCTAAATAGTTCGTAGGTTCATCTAAAAGTAAGGTAGATGGGTTTTCAAGTAATAATTTAGTTAATAAAACTTTAGTACGTTGACCACCTGAAAGTTCAGAAACATCACGAGAAAGTCCTATATCCATCAAACCTAAACCAGAGGCAACTTCAGCTATTTTTGTATCAATATCATAAAATCCACTATGCTCAAGGATTTGACCGATTTCTCCAGCTTCTTCCATTAAATCATCAATATCTGCACCATCTTCAGCTGTTTTTTCATACAAACCAAGCATTTTTTGCTCAAGTTCAAATGCATGGGAAAATGCATCTTTAAGCACATCATTAATTGTCATACCTTTCTGAAGTGCCACATGTTGATCCATATATCCGACTGTTACATTTCGTGACCATTCAACAGTACCCTCGTCAGGTTCAATTTTCCCTGTGATAATGTTTAAAAATGTTGATTTGCCTTCACCATTTGCACCAACTAAACCGATATGCTCGCCTTTAAGCAATCTGAAAGATGCATTGTCTAGAATTGTTCTGCCTCCAAAATCATGGGAAACATTTGTTACCGTAAGTAAACTCATTAAATTTGCTCCTTAATAAAAAAATACCATTGTTTCTATTCTAGCATAAAATTAATAGTATTTCAAAAGGAAATATGCTTTTAAATAAATAATTATTTTTTCTTTTTTTAAAGAAAGTTGTTATTTAATTAAATGAAAATGAAAAATGCATTGACAAAACTCAAATACAATGGTATGATAACGCTAAGTTTTGAAATAACTTAGGAGAAATTTTATGCAAACTTTTACTAACACAACTTATTATGGATATACTTATAGCGTTGCTTATTATTATGGCAAGGCTTATTTGTGTTTTACCAAAAGAGATGTGTAAAAGTATGTTTTAAACTATAGCTTTTTATATCCTGTGGTAAAATACCACAGGATTTTTTTATATTTAGGAGGAAAATAAAATGTCAGAAAATATTGCAGTAATCGGATTAGGGCTTATCGGAGGATCTCTTTGCAAAGCTTTTAGAAAATTCACAAAACATACAATTTTTGCTTTCGATGTAAATAATGATAGTATGCAAAGTGCATTAGAATTAGGAGAAATTGATGGAATTGCTAATGCTGAAAATTTAGCAAAATGTGATTATGTAATTCTTGCTGTTTTCCCACAAGCTAGCATGGATTTTGTAGTAAACAATGTTACAAATTTTAAAAAAGGTTCAGTTGTTACAGATTGTGTAGGTGTTAAAGAAAATTTATGCAATAAGCTTGTGCCTTTATGTCGTGAGCATGATGTGCATTTCATAGGGGGACATCCTATGGCTGGGATTGAAAAAAGTGGATTCGAATTTTCGTTTGCTGATTTGTTTATAGGTGCATCTATGATTTTATGCCCTGATGAGCAAGCAGATTTTATGAGACTTAAAGGCACTGAATACCTTTTTTCACAAATAGGCTTTAGAAAAATTTTAGTAACTACAGCTGAAAAGCATGATAAAATGATTGCACTTACATCACAATTAGCACATGTGATTTCAAGTGCATATATCAAAAGTCCATCAGCATTAGAGCATCGTGGATTTTCAGCAGGGAGCTTTAGAGACCTTACTCGTGTAGCTTACCTTAATGAAAATATGTGGACAGAATTATTTTTCGAAAATAAAACCCACCTACTAAATGAAGTAGATGGGCTGATTGATAGAATAAGTGAATATCGTGATGCACTTAAAAATGATGATAGAGAGCTTATGAAAAAATTACTTGCAGATGGCAAACACGCCAAAATAATTTCTGCTGAATAGCCCTTTTAGCAATAAAAAGAATACAAAATGTTATTTTGAGTCGAAATATACTTCGAGTTGTCGTTTATAGCGTGTGAATAGGATAAAACCTATCAATGCAGTTAAAAAGTCTGCGATTGGTTGAACATAATAAATAGTATCAATTCCAATAAAATGACAAGCTAAAAATAGCGTAGGGATATATAATATGCCTTGTCGTGATAAAGCGATTATTGAACCGAAAAGTCCGTTTCCTGTCGCTTGGAAAGTAATCATCCAGAAATATGATAAAGCTACTAACACAAAGAATATTAAATTCATACGAATAAAAATTGTACCCATTTCAATGATTTGAGGATTTTTAGAAAAGCCCATCATGATATAAGGTGCTGCAATTTGTCCGATTATAGTAAGCGGGATTGTGAATATAAATAAGATTTTTCTAACAAATCTAAACGCTTCGTAAAATCTTTTTTTGTTTTTTGCTCCATAAGCAAAAGATACAAGTGGTTGATAACCCATAAGATAACCCATTATTATCATTTGAAGCACAGAGTTTACTTTAAGCACAACCCCATACGCAGATTGAATATTCTCACCATATACAATTTCAGGTGCATAAGAAATAGCGGCAATATTAGTAAAGGAAACTGCAAGAGTTGTAAGTGCTTGTGTTACACCGATTGGTGCACCAGTTTTAAATACCTCTTTATAAATAGTTTTATTAAATGAAATGTATTTAAGTTTTGGAGTGATACGAGTTTTGCCTGTGAAAAAGTGAAAAGCGATATAGGCAAAAGCAATACCTTGTGCAAGCGTAGTTGCGATTGAAGCACCCTCAATACCCATGTTTAAACCAAAACCATTCATTTCGAACATAAAAATTGGGTCTAAAATGATGTTTGAAATTGCGCCGATTGACAAAGCTTGAAGCGATAATATAGCTTTGGTTTCAGCACGTGCTAAGTTATTAAATGTTTGGTTTGGAATAGAGAAAATAGAGCCAATATACATCCAAACGCCATACTCCTTTGCAGAAGCCATTACAGAATCAGTTGTACCAAATAGTCTGAAAATTGGTTCAATAAATATAATACCTATTAACATAAACACAACACCAGCGATAAATGAAGTAAAAATTATCGTTGTACCAACTTGATTTGCATAATCTTCATTAGAAGAGCCAAATGCACGTGTGACAGTTGCAGCTGCACCAGCACCAAAAACTTGACCAATAGCACCGATGAGTCCCATGATTGGAAAGGCAACAGCTACAGCTGTAAGTGCTCTGTCATCGTTTAGCATACCTATAAAAAAAGTATCGACTAAGTTGTAAATTGCCATAATAAGCATAGATGCCATAGCGGGTATACCAATTTTAGCTATAGCCTTTGGTATTGAAAGTTCACCAAGAACATGATTTGCATCATTCATTTTAATTAATCTCCTACATAAAGTCTAGATATCTATTATATACTGTATAAGTCTATTTGGCAATCCAAATAAATGTAAATTACAGATAATATGATAAATTTAACATAGAAAATTTAAAAAAAACAAGACAAAATGAAAAAAATGGTATATAATGAATTGTTATCAAAAATATAAGGAGTTTTTTATGAAAAAGAGCAAAAAATTATCATTCATGCTTACGGTCTATGCTGTGGCAATACTTGTTGCACTTAGCGTAATTACGGCACTTATCCAAGGGGTTCTGGTAGGTAATACACTTAATAAAAAACAAAATGATTACTTTTTGGAAATTCAAAAAGAAATTGTAGCAGAAGTTGAAAACTATGTGAGTAATTTTACGGTTATTGCTGAAGTGATAACATATGATGACGAAATAGCACGAGATTTAGCTGTTTCATCAAATGAAGCTTATTATTCAACAATGCCGAGTTATTCTAGAATAAATGAAATTATTACTCAAACAGCAGCAAAAAATTCGGAAATTTTAAATATTGGTATCGGCTCAGTTAATGAAGATGTGGTATATATCCAAGGTGGAACTCGTGTTGCTGACGGATATTCACTTAAAGAAAGTGTAATTTTTGAAGCTGTAAACCAAAATAAACTAGTAACATCAGCACCATATTATGATTCTTACACAGGAGCAATGTGCATATCTATTTCTGCACCAATTAATGATGCATCAAATCGCACAGTGGGTCTTGTGGTTATTGATTTAAGCATGGCAGACCTTGCGCCACTTCTTGAAGAACACAATTTCCTAGAAACAGGAAAAAGCATGATATTGGCTGAAGATGGAACCATTTTATCTGCTCAAACATCTGAATTGATAGGCAAAAACTATTCAGAAATAGGACTTTCTGGTGAAGATTTTACATCAGAACTTGAAAACCCGACTAACGAAATTGTAGATTATGAATTTAATGGTGAAGCACGTGTTGGAAGCATAGCTACTACGGATTTTGGGTGGAAAATACTTACAGGAATGACAAAAGAAGAATATGATAGAGATACAATATCAGCATTAGTTACACTTATTATTTCTCTTACTATTAATGTAGTTGTTGTAGCGATATTCTTTGCTGTATACATTAGACGCAAATTATCACCTATTACAAAAGTTTCAGAAGGTTTATCACGTATGAGTCGTGGAGATTTATCAATGGATTTAGAACATTCAGGCAATGATGAAGTATCTGAAATGATTTACGCAATGAAAGATAGCTTTGCTAATATGTCAATGTATATTAACAAAATTGATGAAACAATGAAAAATCTAGCAGATGGAGATTTAACAACAAAAATTGATATTGATTTTGTTGGAGATTTTGCATCAATTAAAGATTCAATTGATACTTTCTCGCAAAAAATGACAGTTCTTGTAACAAATATTGCAAGCACTTCAACAAACGTGCTTCAAGGAGCAACACAAATTGCCGATACAGCTCAAAGCTTATCATATGGTGCAGCAGAGCAAGGTGAAGCTGTAAATAAACTTGTTGATAATGTTTATGAAGTTTCAAATCGTATCAAAACTTCAACAGATAATGCAAACCTTGCATTTAATCACGTTAAAGAATCTGTTGATGCACTTCAAACTTGCAACGCTCAAATGAATGAACTTGAAGTGGCAATGGAAAATATTAATGAAAAATCAAATCAAATAAGTGGAATAATAAAGACTATCGAAGATATTGCTTTTCAAACAAATATCCTTGCATTAAACGCAGCTGTAGAAGCAGCAAGAGCAGGCTCAGCAGGAAAAGGATTTGCTGTTGTAGCTGATGAAGTTCGAAATCTTGCATCAAAATCATCTGATGCATCTATAGCAATTTCAGAACTTATTGCATCAACTATTAACACTGTAAGTGGTGGTTTAGACGCAACAAAACTTACATCTTCATCACTTTCAAAGGTTCGAGAAAAAGCAACAGATACTGAATATGCTGTAAATAAAATTGTTTCAAACATGTCAGAGCAAAAACAATCTATTGTAGATATGGAGAAAAATGTAGCACAAATTTCATCTGTAATGGATACAAACTCACAAATGGCACAATCTTCAGCGGCTTCTAGCGAAGAATTATCAGCACAATCACAAATGCTGTCACAATTTGTGGAACAATTTAATTTTGATGAAAATTATGTAGGTTATGATGAATTGTTAAATACACAAGCTTCATTACCAAAATCTAATCATATTCAAATCGAAGATAAATATTAATAAAAAGCCACTTGACAAAAAAAGTAATTCATGATAAAGTGTAAACAACTTAATATTCAAACCGTTGAGGTGGAGATAAAAATAAGAAAAGAACTCACAGAGAGTCGGGGTAGGTGAAAGCCCGATAGTAACTGCTTATTAAATGGACCACTGAGGGTGCAGTCAAAGGAAGTTAATTCTGAGTATTCTGCAACGTGAAGGCTTACGTCAGTAGCCAGAAATATGTTAGTATTTCGTCAAAGTGTATAGGGGGAAATCCCTATAAATCAAGGTGGTACCACGGGTATTTTATATTCTCGTCCTTGACAGAAATTTTTCTGTCAAGGACTTTTTTTATTTTCAAAAATTATGGAGGGCAAGAAAATGAACTTTTATCCTAGTATAGATGAGGCAAAAGAAATATTAAAAACAGGTGATTTTAAAACAATACCAATTTCATTAACATTAGATTTCTTTATAGAAAGTCTTGAAATTTGCAAGATTTTAAAAAATATAAGTCAAAATGTATTTATATTAGAATCTTGTGAAGATGAACAAAATTCAGGTAGATATAGTTTTTTAGGTTTTGACCCATCGCTTGAAATAAGCGCAAAAAATTCAGTTGTTAATATTAAATCTGTAATGAGTAATACATTTGAAAATGAAAGCCCGCATAAATTTATTCGTCAGATAATAGAGCAAAACAAAAGTCCGAAATTAAAAAATATGCCACCATTTGCAGGTGGACTTGTTGGATATTTTTCATATGATTTTATCAAATATAGTGTAAGTAAGCTTAATTTAGATGCTGATGATGAAGAAAATTTTAATGATGTAGATTTGATGCTTTTTAACAAAGTGATTGCAGTTGATAATTATACTAAAAAATTAATCTTGATTGTAAATATTAAAACAGAAAATCTTACAGAAAATTACAATAAAGCAATTATGGAACTTGAAACAATTAAAACTTTAATTGCAAATGGGAAAAAAGCTGAAGATAAAATAGGGAAATTATTATCGCCACTAAAAGCATCTTTTAATAAAGAAGAATTTTGCGAAATGGTGCAAAAAGCAAAGAAATACATTACAGAAGGTGATATTTTCCAAGTGGTACTATCTAATAGATTATCAGCAGATTATGAAGGATCACTGATGGGGGTATATGAAAAATTAAGAATTAAAAATTCATCGCCATATATGTTCTATTTTGCCAGTAACGAAATAGAGCTTGCCGGTGCATCACCCGAAACACTAGTTAAGATGGTTGATAAAAAAGTTATGACATATCCATTAGCAGGCACAAAACCTCGTGGCAAAACATATGAAGAAGATCAAGAGCTTGAAAAAGCATTGCTTGCTGATGAAAAAGAATGTGCAGAACACAATATGTTAGTTGATTTAGGGCGAAATGATATAGGGAAAATCAGTGAGTTTGGCTCTGTTAAAGTTGAAGAATATATGAAGATTTTAAGATTTTCAACAGTGATGCATATAGGCTCTACAGTAACAGGTAAAGCTCGAGATGATAAAGATGCACTTGATGCAATAGATGCAATTTTACCAGCTGGCACATTGTCAGGTGCACCAAAAATTCGTGCTTGTCAAATTATAAATGAACTTGAAAACACAAAACGTGGTGTTTATGGTGGGGCTATAGGATATATCGATTTTAATGGAAATATTGATACTTGTATTGCAATTCGTTTGGCATTTAAAAAGAATAATAAGATTTTTGTGCGTTCAGGTGCTGGAATTGTTGCAGATTCTATTGCTGAAAACGAATATATGGAATGTATTAATAAAGCAAAATCAGTAGTAAGTGTGTTGGAGGGTTAAAAAATGATATTAATAATAGATAATTATGATAGTTTTTCATATAATTTATATCAGGCAATAGGAGAATTTGACACAGATATAAAAGTGATTAAAAACGATGAATTGACAATAGAACAAATCGAAAAATTAAATCCATCACACATAGTTTTATCACCAGGCCCAGGAAAGCCTATTGATGCAGGGGTTTGTATTGAAGTTGTGCAAAAACTTTATACTAAATTTCCGATTTTAGGTGTGTGTTTAGGTCATCAAGCGATATGTGAAGCTTTTGGAGCAACAGTTACTTATGCAAAAGAGTTAATGCATGGAAAATCTTCGAAAATAACAGTAACCGACAGCATAATGTTTAAGGGACTAAGCAGAGAAATAAGTGTAGCAAGATATCATTCGTTAGCTGCCTTAAAAGATACAATTCCACAAAGTTTAAAAATAACAGGCATATCTGAAAATAATGAAATTATGAGTGTAGAACATAGTGAATATCCTGTGTTTGGACTTCAATTTCACCCAGAATCAATACTTACACCATATGGCAAACAAATGATAGAAAATTTTGTAAAAGGAGTAACTAAATCATGTTAATTAAAGATGCGATTATAAGACTGACAAATAAACTAGATTTAACAGAAAAACTTGCAGAAGGTGTTATGGACGAAATAATGAGTGGGAATGCAAGCCCTATCCAAATTGGCGCATATCTAACAGCTCTATCTGTAAAAGGAGAAACAATCCCAGAAATTACAAGCTCTGCACGCAGTATGCGAAAACATGCAACAAAGTTATTGAATGATAGAAATGTACTTGAAATTGTCGGCACTGGTGGAGATAGGTCTAACTCTTTTAATATTTCTACTACATCTGCTATAGTGCTTGCAAGTTCTGGAGTGGCTGTTGCAAAACATGGAAATCGTGCTGCTACAAGCAAATGTGGCGCAGCTGATGTGCTTGAAGCTTTAGGCGTAAAAATAGATTGTACACCTGAAAAAAGCATGGAAATATTAAATAAAATTGGAATTTGTTTTCTTTATGCTCCACTTTATCACAGCGCAATGAAGCATGTAGCACCAGTTAGAAGTGAACTTGGGATTAGAACAATTTTTAATATTTTAGGCCCACTTTCAAATCCTTTAGGTGCAAGTATGCAACTTATGGGTGTATATGATGAAAGCTTAGTAGAACCGCTTGCAGAAGTATTAATGAATTTAGGTGTAAAACGAGGAATGGTGGTTTATGGCACTGATGGACTTGATGAAATTTCGATTTCAGCACCAACTAAAGTTTGTGAAATTCGCAATGGCTGGGTTAAAAGTTATACATTAAACCCTAAAGATTATGGATTTGACCTTCGCAATAAATCAGAACTTGTAGGTGGCGACCCTGCCCATAATGCAAAAATAACTATGGATATTTTAAGTGGTGAACGCAATGCTTGCCGTGATGCTGTGGTGTTAAACTCAGCGGCAGCTTATTATATCACACGAGATGGAATTACACTGGAAAGTGCAATAAAACGCATTGAACACTTGCTTGATACAGGCAAATGTTTAGAAAAACTAAATCAATTTATAGAGCTTTCAAACTCTTGAAAAAGGTGAGAATCATGATATTAGATGAAATTGCTAGCTTTGCTAAAATTAGAGTAGAGCAAGATAAGCAGAAAATCAGTTACGAGCAAATGAAACTTAAAGCAGAGAAATTGCCAAAAGGGAATTTTGTATTTGAGAAAGCACTTAAAAATAAATTTCCATCATTGATTTGTGAAGTTAAAAAAGCGTCACCATCAAAGGGGATAATATGCCATGATTTTCCATATATAGATACAGCAAAAGAATATGAAAAATATGGAGCGACATGCATATCTGTACTTACAGAACCAAAATGGTTTTTAGGCTCAGATGATATTTTCATTCAAATTCGCAGAGAAATTAAGATACCAATGATTAGAAAAGATTTTACAATTGATAAATATCAAATATATCAAGCAAAAGTTATGGGTGCTGATGCAGTTTTATTAATTTGTGCCCTACTGAATACTGATACACTTAAAGAATATCTTGACATATGTGAAAAATTAGGTATGTCAGCATTAGTTGAAGCACATAACGAGGAAGAAATAAGCAGTGCAATCAGTGCTGGTGCTAGAATTATTGGAGTAAATAATAGAAATCTTAAAAATTTCACTGTCAACCTAAATAATGCATCGAATTTAAAGAAATTTATACCTCAAGATGTCATTTATGTTGCTGAAAGTGGTATTTTAACTACTTCTGATGGGATTGAACTTATTAAAAACGGTGCAAATGCATTATTGATTGGCGAAGCACTTATGAAAACAACTGATAAAGCACAATTTATCAATGAAATTCAAGGTTATAAATATGAGTAAAATAAAAATTTGTGGACTTTTTCGTGAATGTGATATTGATTTTGTAAATAAATATCAACCAGATTTTGCAGGATTTATAATTGATTTCCCGAAAAGTCACCGGAGTATAAAACTGGAAACTGCAAAAAAATTAATTTTAAAACTTGATAAAAAAATAAAATCCGTTTGTGTGTTTGTGGATAATCCTGTGGAAACTGTTGAACGTTATGTTGAATTTGCTGATATTATTCAATTGCATGGTCAAGAAAACAATGAATATGTAGAAAAACTTAGAAAAATTGCACCTAATACACAAATTTGGCAAGCCTTTAAAATTGCATGCAAAGAAGATGTTGAAAAAGCAAATCAGAGTGTGGCAGATAAAATTTTGCTTGATAATGGATATGGAACAGGCAAGCAATTTAATTGGTCACTGGCTGAAGGTTTTGAAAAGGATTTTATACTTGCAGGTGGAATAAACGAACAGAATATATGTGATGCAATCCAAAAATATAAACCTTTTGCTGTGGATTTAAGCAGTGGTGCTGAAACAAATAAATTAAAAGATGAAAATAAAATAAAAGAATTAGTCACATCAGTAAGAAATTTTAAATAAAGGGGAATTACTAATGAATAACAGTAAATTTGGTGCTCATGGTGGTCAATATATACCTGAAACACTGATGAATGCAGTAATAGAGCTTGAAAAAGCATATAATTTTTATAAAAAGGATGAAGAATTTAAAAATGAGCTCAGTGAATTGTTAAATGAGTATGCAGGTCGTCCATCTAATTTATACTTTGCTAGTAAAATGACAGCTGATTTAGGTGGAGCAAAAATATATCTAAAGCGTGAAGATTTAAACCATACTGGTTCACACAAAATAAATAATGTATTAGGTCAAGTTTTGCTTGCATATAAAATGGGTAAAACTCGCATAATCGCAGAAACTGGAGCAGGCCAACATGGAGTTGCAACAGCGACAGCAGCAGCACTTTTCGGCATGGAATGTGAAATTTTTATGGGTGCAGAAGATATTGAACGTCAAGCACTTAATGTATATAAAATGAAATTGTTAGGAGCAACTGTACACAGTGTAACAGCTGGAACAGCAACGCTTAAAGATGCAGTTTCCGAAACTATGAGAGAATGGACTAAACGAATACATGATACACATTATGTATTAGGCTCAGTTATGGGGCCACATCCATTTCCAACTATAGTTCGTGATTTTCAAGCAGTGATTTCGGCAGAAATTAAAGAGCAATGCATAAAAAAAGAAGGCAGATTACCTGATGCTGTTCTTGCTTGTGTTGGTGGTGGATCAAATGCAATTGGCACTTTTTATAATTTCATTGAGGACGCAGAAGTAGAACTTATAGGTCTAGAAGCTGCCGGAAAAGGTGTTGATACTGCTGATACGGCAGCAACTATAGCTGTAGGTAAACTTGGGGTATTTCATGGTATGAAAAGTTATTTTTGCCAAGATGAATACGGACAAATAGCACCAGTTTATTCAATTTCAGCAGGATTAGATTATCCAGGAATAGGACCAGAACACGCAAATTTATATGATATAGGACGTGCAAAATATATTCCAATTACAGATGAGCAAGCGATAAATGCATTTGAATATTTATCACGTATAGAGGGGATTATTCCAGCTATTGAAAGTTCACACGCTTTAGCTTATGCTATGGAGATTGCACCTAAAATGGATAAAGATAAAATAATTGTAGTGACATTATCAGGTAGAGGCGATAAAGATTGTGTTTCAGTAGCGAAATATAGAGGAGAGGAAATTTCAGAATGAGTATAAAAATTGCAAATGCATTTAAAAACAAAAAAGCGTTCATACCTTTTATAACCTGTGGCGACCCCAATTTAGAAACTACAGAAAAATTAATTTATGAATTAGAGCGAGCTGGTGCAAGTTTAATAGAACTAGGTATTCCGTTTTCAGATCCTACAGCTGAAGGTCCTGTAATTCAATCAGCCAACATGAGGGCGTTATCAAATAACATCACTACTGATGATATTTTTAATATGGTAAAAAATATTAAAGTTTCAATTCCGTTAGTTTTTATGACTTATGCAAATATTGTTTTTTCATATGGAATTGAAAAATTTGCCCAAAAATGTAAAGAAATCAATATTAGTGGAATAATTTTACCTGATATACCTTTTGAAGAAAAAAAGGAATTTAGCACAATTTTTGAAAAATATGGTATAGAGTTTATTTCTCTTATCGCACCGACTTCGAATGATAGAATTGAAATGATTGCAAAGGAAGCAAAAGGTTTCGTTTATTGTGTTTCATCATTAGGTGTTACAGGAATGAGACAAACTATAAGCACAAATATAAATGAAATGGTGCAAGTTGTACGAAAAGTGACTGATGTGCCTATTGCAATTGGATTTGGTATTTCCACACCAGAGCAAGCATATGATATGGCAGGCAAAGCAGATGGAGCAATAGTTGGCTCTGCAATAGTTAATATCATCGCAGAACATGGCGAAAATTCTGCAAGTCATGTTTATGAATATGCAAAAAATATGGTGGATGCTGTAAATCGAATTAAATAATAAAATATTTTTAAAAAACTATTGACAATATATATTATCTATGATATTCTATATAAGTCGAATGCGGGTGTGGCGGAATTGGCAGACGCGCTGGATTTAGGTTCCAGTGGGAGACCGTGAAGGTTCAAGTCCTTTCACCCGTACCACGAACCCCTGTAGTGTATACTACAGGGGCTTTTTTATACCCAAAATTAGAA
>CAYJKB010000031.1:0-25896 GCA_964370625.1 uncultured Oscillospiraceae bacterium
ACATAAAGATATTACAGAGCGTTTGCATGAAATAGACCGCATACTTTGTGATGATGTAAATGCTGTGTTACAGAAAAATAAATGTGAAAGACACATCAGAGGAGGAGAGGCAACACGAGAAAAATATTTGCATAATAAATAATATAATTGCTACAAGACAAGATGTGTTTTGTGGCAATTTTTAATTTTCAATTAAATTTAATGTATTTGCTTGAAGTGGCAAGTGATAAAATGATATACTAAGAATCAATAATGAATAAAAATAAACTTAAGGTGGATAATATTATGAAAAGCTTTTTTGCAAAAAATTACTTTGGCTATTCAGCATTAATTCTTGCAATTTTTTGCATAACAGGAATTGTGTTCACATTCCAAATTAATCAATTCGAAACTGAAGAAAAGCAAGATGAACTTAGAACGAGTGCAGCTCTTGTAAGTGAACAAACTCAGTATTTAATTGATTACTATTCGTATACTTTAGATAGATTATATCAAATGAGTATTAAACAAATATCAACAGATAGCAATGTTACTATAATTGTTACTGATTTAAATGGTGATGTAATTATCTTATCAAACACAGAATATACACGAAATCCAAATATTTCAAAAGTTGATTCTGATATAATAAATACAATTAATAGAGATGGCTCATATCATGAAGTGGGGACTTTTAACAGTTTATTTTCTGATCAAAATCATGTTTTAGGAATACCAGTAACATCTTCTATTACAGAAAAAACATCTGCATATATATTTGTTGCAACATCAGCAGAAGATGCAGTGGGATTACTTCGTGATGTTATGAATAGCTTTTTTATCATTATATTCTTTGCACTTGTAACAGTTCTTATTATGTCATATTTTATAGCAAGTAGAATTACAAGACCACTTAAAATTATGGCAAATGCATCAAAACGTTTCGCACATGGTGATTTTAATGTGAGAGTAGCAGAGAATAATAACTGTACTGAAATTGATGAGCTTGCAATAAGTTTTAATAATATGGCAACTTCATTAGAACAACTTGAAGAACTTAGCCGAAGTTTTGTAGCTAATGTGTCACATGAACTTAAAACACCGATGACAAGTATAGGTGGATTTGTAGATGGAATGATTGATGGAACTATTCCTACAGAAAAACATAATAAATATTTATTAATAATTTCTGAAGAAGTAAGAAGATTATCAAGACTTGTAATTCGTATGCTTGATGCTGCAAAACTTCAATCAGGAGAACTTACATTAAGACCTGTATCTTTTGATTTATGTGAAGTAGCTATGCGAATTGCACTTAGCTTTGAAACACAAATTAATAATAAAGGTGTTGAAGTTGAAGTTGATTTATGTGATAGATTAGTTATTACAGGTGATGAAGAACATTTGTTTAGAGCAATTTATAATTTAGTAGATAATGCTGTGAAATTTGTTGATGATGGTGGATTGCTTGGAATGAAAATATATAAAGAAGGAAATTATGCATGTGTAAGCATTTCTAATAGTGGTGCTAAAATATCTGAAAATGATTTACCACATCTATTTGATAGATTTTATAAAACAGATCGTTCTCGTTCTAAAGATAAAACAGGTGTTGGACTTGGACTTTATCTAGTGAAAAATATAATTAATTTACATGGTGGAGATATATCTGTTTCAAGTGATGATGAAAGAACAACATTCTCCTTTGAATTACCAATTAAAAATTAATTCTATAATTTGCAGCAAATAACCTTTTAAGCTATAAAAACATAAAGAAATCTAGGTTTTTTGTTTAGAAATTTAGTGAGTATTAAGATTGTTTATGATTTATTTATAACTTACTATACTCATTTACATTTTTGTTACAACATCGAAATATTCAGTGCATAAATGTGGTTTAAGATTAGAGCATAACAAAAAAACAACAAAAACCAGAAAGGGATGTCTAATATGGACTTAAACAATAATCAAAATAACAACTATGACCCAATGGAAAAATATCGTAACTGGATGCAATCAAGAGAAGAAGAAAAACCACAAAACGAAGTGCAAAAAACTTCTGTATTTGCTGATTATTCACAAAGCGAAACAACTGAAAAGATTAATGATAACAAAGATATTATTGAATTGTCAGAAGAAGAAATGAGAACTATTGCTTCTGTAAAAAGTTATGAAGAATGGAAAAAATCTGCTCAAGATGATAAAGAGCAATACGCTAAAAAGAAAAATCCAGCCAAAGCTATATTAGCAGGTGTGTTAGCTGCAAGTATTCTTTTTGGAGCAGGTGTATTTACTTCTTCATATATAAATGGAAATGATTCAGAACATATGGCGAGTGATGAAATTACAAATACACCAAATAGCTCAACTACAACATTAGATTTAAGTGAAACACCAACTACAACATATACAACTAGCTCAGGTGTACCTTTATCAGGCTCTCAAATTTATGAAAAAGTTTCACCATCTGTTGTAGGTATTAGCTCTCAATCATTTTCGGCTGAAAGTGGAACTGGCTCAGGTATAATTTTATCTGCTGATGGATATATAATTACTAATAATCATGTTGTTGAAGGTGGCGATGTAATAACAGTTTACCTACATGATGATACAAGTTATAAAGCTGAAGTAATTGGACTTGATGCACAATCTGACCTTGCTGTGCTTAAAATACAGCCAGAACAACCTCTTGTTCCAGCTGAATTTGGAAATCCAGATAGTGCAAACGTTGGCGACCATGCTTATGCTATAGGTAGCCCAGCGGGATTAGAACTTCAAAATACATTCACAGGTGGATATATTTCAGCTATTAGTCGTGATGTTTTAATTGATGATCAAATTATGACACTTATTCAAACAGATGTTGCTATAAATCCTGGTAACTCTGGTGGTCCATTGATTAATGAATATGGTCAAGTTATTGGTGTAAATACTGTTAAACTTTCTGCAACATATTATGAAGGTTTAGGATTTGCTATTCCAATCGATGATGCAAAAGAAATAATTGATGAACTTATTGAAAATGGCGAAATTACAGGTAGACCAGCCATTGGAATAAGTGGATATGAAATCACACAAAGTATGTCAGCTCAAACAGATATGCCTATGGGACTTTATGTAAGCGAAGTAGATTCACGAAGTGATGCATATGAAAAAGGACTTAAAGAAGGTGACGTTGTTGTCGGTGTAAATGGAACTGAAACACCTACTATGGCTGAAGTTAATAAAATAAAAGAAGAGTTTCGTGCTGGTGATGAAATTACATTGAATATAATTCGTAACGGGCAGGAACTTGATATCACAATTGAACTTATGGATCAAGAAGTGATGAATGCACAACCAGAAGTGGAAGAACAGCAAATACCTCAAAATCAAATCCCAGAATATTTAATACCATTTTTAATTCCTTAAAATAAATAATAAGGCTGTGACGAAATAAAAATTTTCGCCACAGCCTTATTTGGATATATATAATATCTATGAAACTGAGATAAATTAAAATTTTATTTATCTATATCGCCGATTTCAAGATCATCTTCGACTTCATGCACATGCTGACATGCTTTGACATTTTCTTCAAGATTGTAAATCCTATGTAGCATTTGACAAAGCTCATAAGCAACTGGGTCGGGTACGTTGATATGGTCAAGATCACGAGAAGCGACACGCTCTCCATCACGTTTAACAACTCTACCAGGAACGCCAATAACAGTACAGTTTGGAAGAACTTCTTGAAGCACTACAGAGTTTGCACCAATGTTTACATTATCTCCAACTTTAAAAGGACCTAAAACCTTAGCGCCTGTGGAGATAAGTACATTATTTCCAATCGTAGGATGACGTTTACCAGTGTCTTTGCCGGTGCCACCTAATGTTACATTATGATAAATAGTGCAGTTATCACCGATTTCAGCAGTTTCACCGATTACAATTCCCATGCCATGGTCAAGAAAAAGTCCTTTTCCGATTTTAGCACCTGGATGAATTTCGGTACCAGTCATAAACCTGGAAAATTGGGAAATTAACCTTGCGATAAATAATATTTTGTGAGCGTAGAAAAAATGTGCTATTCTATGCCAAAAAATAGCGTGAAATCCTGGATATAGTAAAACAACTTCTAAAATTGTGCGTGCTGCGGGGTCACGTTTTTTTATCTCTCTAGCATCGTATAATAAGCCTTTAAACATACTAACACCTCTATTTAAATTTGTTACTTAATACATTATATAGCGAAATGGTATAAATTGCAATCATTTCACTATTATAAAGGTTTACAAAATTTTATTTTTTGATATAATAGAATTGTATGTGAAAATAAATTTTAATATATAAGGAATTATGAATATGAAAAAAATTACAGTAATGGGATTGGGGTATATAGGACTTCCTACAGCAATAACACTTTCTTGTGCAGGGTTTAATGTTTGTGGTTTTGATGTATCTGAAAACGTTGTAAATACATTAAAGGGTGGCAAGTTACACATTGTAGAGCCTGATTTACAAGAAGCATTAGATACTGCTATGCAAAGTGGAAATCTTAATTTTAGCTCGCAACTTGAAAAAGCTGATGTTTATTATATCGCTGTTCCAACACCTTTTTATACTGATGAAAACGGCGCAAAACATGCTGACTTATCATACGTTGAAAGTGCTGGGCGTATGGCTGGTAAAATTTTAGAGCAAGGAAACCTTGTGATTTTAGAATCAACTGTGCCACCACGCACTTCTGAAATGCTTGAAAGAGTGCTTTGTGAAGAAAGTAAACTTACAGCTGATAAATTCCACGTTGCACATTGCCCAGAGCGTGTGATACCGGGGAAAATGCTTTATGAGCTACGCAATAATGATCGTATTATAGGCGGTCGTGATGAAAAAGCGTGTCAAATGGCAAAAGAAATATATGAAACTGTACTTGAAACTGGTATTTGCAGAGTTACAGATGATATAACAGCTGAAATGTGTAAACTTACAGAAAACACATTTCGTGATGTAAATATTGCTTATGCAAATGAACTTTCTGTAATTTGTGATAAAATGGGGATTGATGTATTTGAGCTGATTTCTCTTGCAAACTGTCACCCTCGTGTAAATATTTTAACTCCAGGTGTTGGAGTTGGTGGGCACTGCATAGCTGTGGACCCATGGTTTATTTATGAGCAATTTCCTGAAGAAGCTCAAGTTATCTTGGCTTCAAGAAAAAGAAATGAACAAAAGCCTCGTTTTGTAGCAGAGCGTGTAATTGAAATGATTAAAGGCGATAAAAATGCTAAAATTGCTGTGTTAGGTCTTTCTTATAAACCTGATGTTGATGATTTGCGTGAAAGCCCATCTATCGAACTTTGTAATATTTTAATGGATAAAGGATATACAGTATTAGCTGTTGAACCTTTTGCACAAGAAGGGATTGTAGACGGAATTCAAAATGTTTCATTAGAAACTGCACTTAATGAATGTGCTGTTTCTGTGATTACTCTTGCACACACTGTATTTCGTGAAAAACTTGATGAAATTACAAAAAAACCTGTTTATGACTGTGTAGGTTGCATTGATTAACCCTATTTTATATCTATGAGGAGTGTTTGGAAATGATTATCAAAAAAGAAACATTTGTGCTTACAAAAGAAGATAGTCCAAAAGATATTTATGTCAACATCACTGCTCCTTCGGATGCGTATGAAATAGTTATCACAATGAGTTATACACCTGAAATGGAAGATGATGAGAACTTGTGCAGAAAAGAAATCGAACATGCTTTATTTAAATATCGTGCTGGCACACCAGCTGAACCAGATGAATGGAGAAAATTTGTTCCGATTAGAAATTATATCACCTTGTCGCTAGACCATGAGAGAAGCTATTTAGGGTGTGCACATAGATTTAATCCAAATCAATATTATAAATTTTCAAAAGAAGAAAAACCAAAAGGTTTTAATGCACCGTTATCAATATCAGGCAATTGGACAGCTGTAATTCATGTGCATGAAATTATGTCAGTCGATTGTACGATAGATTTCAAAGTGGAGGTAAATGTATGATGAAATGGTTGCCCTTTGAATTACATTCACATTCACATCATAGCGATGGAGATTATTCACCACAAGAATTGCTTGAACATATGCAAAATATGGGTATGTGTGGAACTGTGCTTACAGATCATAACACAAATTCAGGGCATCAGGAATTTATAGATGCAATAAAATCAGATTATCCTCATATGATTGGAATTTGTGGGCTAGAATGGACAACATATTATGGGCATATGCTTGTTATCGGTGAAAATGGATATACAGATTGGCGGGGTGTGAAACCTGATGAGATTGACACTTCACTTGCTAAAATTCGTAGCAATGGAGGTATTGTTGGAATAGCACATCCATATGCAATATCAAATCCCATAAAAACAGGTTATCGTTGGTCATTCGAAATTACTAAATGGGAAAATTTAAATTTCCTTGAAGTTTGGTCACGTCATCTTGCACCTATAGAACAGAGAAGCAAATTCGCTATGACATTTTGGACACATCTTTTGAATTTAGGATATAGAGTTTCTGCAACTTCTGGGCGTGATTATCATAGACCTCTTGATGAGGGCATGTATTATTCAAACACATTTTTAGGATTTAAAGATAAGATTGATGAAAAATCAGCCTATGATGCGATTTTAAATGGTAGAATGTGCATATCTACAGGAAATATACTTACAATGACAGCGAGTAAAAACGAAAAAGTTGTGAATATAGGTGATGAAACTCCGGAAGGAGACTATGTACTTAAATTATCATTTATAGATGTTGGTGCAAAACTAATTACACCAACAAAACCTATGTATTTAAGAATTGTTGCAAATGGGCAAGTTATTTGTCAGATGCAATATAAAGAAAATGAAAAATATGAATTTAAAACACATCTTTATAAAGGGTGGATTCGTGCAGAGCTTGTTGGCACATATTTACAAACATCAGAAACAATTCTAGCTTTTACAAATCCAATTTATGTAGATTAATCATAATGTTACAGGCTAATATTTACTTATATTGGAATTTGTGACATTTTCATAAAAAACTCTTGAAAAATTTTGCGTTTTTTGAGAGTTTTTTATTTTTTCTATTGAAATATAGACATAAATATTTTATAATAGTATTACGTATACATGCACTTACTTGTGTATACCAATTATTGTAAATTCACCTATTGCACATCTTAATGAAAGGACAATTTCTATGAGCTTATCAAGATATTTTAAAGAAGACGGAACATGCATATTTCATGATAACTCAGAATATAAAATTGTAAAATTTCAGTTTATACATGGTGATATTATTTTTCTTTATGGAAATACTACGTTTTTAAAAGAATTTAAATTGTTAGAAACTGACTTTGGCAATAATATTTGGGAGCTTTTTGAATTTGAAATTGCCTATGCGTTTTCAGAACGTTGCCAATTTTTAAGACATCATCCTACACATTTACAATTTATAAATTCGTTAACTTTCCCTAAAGGAAAAATTGGGATTGGTATATGGAGCTATACAGTAACCCTTGAGGACAATATTCTAACTTGTGTAGGACAAAAAGAAGTACAAAAGAAAACTGGAATATCACGTGTGGAAAATAACATTTATAGATACTATGATGTTACACCAACAAATTTTTTCATGTTTAAATTATTAAAAAAAGATGAGGATTATGTTTTCATAACAGATGACCCATTGTTGCTACAAAGGCTAGGCAAAAAAACATTAATTAACGAAAAATTAAATCCAGCATTCGGACTTGCAACAGCAACATTGCTAACATCTATATTAAATAGCTGTTTGTGTTCTCATAAAATAATTGCATTTCAAGATGCTGTAAGATTTCGTGAGGAAATTGAATATTTAGATGTTCAATTAATTCCATCAAATTTTGTAAAAGATGAAGTTTTGATTTTGGCGAAATTATTATCCAAAGAAGATTATGATGAAGTACAATTGAAAAAAGGGTATATTGATACTAATTACCCAGCAAACTTTACTTATGGCAGCTGCCTTATAAACATGGAAGATTACCTCTTTGTAGAAATAGCTAACAGACAATTTTATACGTTTTTAACTGACTGTGGATTAACCGTCGAAGACATAATGAAATTATCTGATTATACTAATGCAATTGAAAAAGCTACACCTATTACAAGTACACATATTTTCAAAAATTGTAAAGGTCGTGAAGGGGATAAAAATATCCTAAACTTAAACTTTATTCCACAGTTCAATGAAAAAAAATGTATTAAAATGATGATAATAATAACAGCTGAAGACACAGCGCCAACATTATCTAAGCTTCTTACAAAAAGAGAACTTCAAATAGCTAACTATATAGCACTAGGAAGAACGAACAGATATATAGCCTTTGAACTTAATGTGACAGAAGGAACAATTAAACGTACAATTCACAATATATACCAAAAATTGGGCATTTCTTCCCGTGTAGAGCTGATAAACCACATGTATAATAGCTAAAATTGTATTTTTTCAACCAATTGTGTATTTACTTACACCTGTATTTATACTATATTATAGATGTAAGGAAAATCTGATTTAAGATTTTCGCATAATCGCAAATACTTATTGGAGGTGCTTTATCATGCTTAGTATTTTAGAACGAGCTATGGTGGAAGACACGGAATATACGATGTTTTCTACTATGAAATTTTTTGAAGATCATGACGAAACTTGCGTCTATGGACTTCGTGTGCGACATCAGCAGTCTCAAGCAGAGCATGAAACGGCTGAACTTCCGGATGTATCCTGTTCGCTTGATACTTGTAAGACGATTTTTGACAACATGGTTACACACCATGCATTCCCAATTCACACTCAAGACATTGTATTAGATTTTATTAGTATCTAAGCATCTACTTATTGTTAGCGATTTAAGCACTCATTAATATAGTGAGACATTTAATAAATAGCTTTTATCAAAAACCTACCTATATGCTTGACAAAAACATCAGAAATAACTTTGATAGCTTTGCTTTCGAAGTTATTTTTGATGTTAAGGAAAATTATAAATAGATAAAAAGTTAAATAACCTATGAAGCTTGGCTGATTTTGCCATTCCTCATAGGTTATATATTTGTAAATTATTTGTTATGAATATTAATTTAGAATTTGATTTTTTCAGCTACATAAGCATTAAGTTCATCTATCTTAATGCGAACTTGCTCCATTGTATCTCTATCACGAACTGTAACCATTCCATCAGTTTCGGTTTCAAAGTCAACAGTCACACAAAGTGGTGTACCAACTTCATCTTGACGGCGATAACGTTTACCAATAGAACCAGCTTCGTCAAAGTCAACGCTGAAATCGCAAGCTAGCATATTATAAACGTCCATAGCTTTGTCAGATAGCTTTTTAGATAGAGGTAGGATAGCACATTTATAAGGTGCTAAGGCTGGATGTAGGCGAAGTATGGTGCGGATATCAGCTTTTTCATCAGTGCCAACATTTTCTTCATCATAAGCATCTACGAGGAATGCTAAAGCAACACGGTCAGCACCTAAAGAAGGCTCGATACAATAAGGTACATATTTTTCATTTGCCTCTTGGTCAAAATATTCCATGCTTTCACCAGAATGTTCTTCATGTTGTTTAAGGTCAAAATCTGTACGATCTGCAATGCCCCAAAGTTCACCCCAACCAAATGGGAATAAAAACTCTATATCAGTAGTTGCATTTGAATAATGAGAAAGTTCCTTGTCTTCGTGATCACGAAGTTTTAGATTTTCTTCTCTTAAGCCTAAATTTTTAAGGAAGTTAAAGCAATAATCTTTCCAATATGCAAACCACTCTAAATCAGTGCCGGGTTTACAGAAAAATTCAAGCTCCATTTGTTCGAATTCACGAGTTCTAAAAGTGAAGTTACCAGGTGTGATTTCATTTCTAAAGGATTTACCAACTTGAGCAACTCCAAAAGGAACTTTTTTACGAGTTGTACGTTGTACATTTTTAAAGTTTACAAAAATCCCTTGTGCAGTTTCTGGACGAAGATAAATCTCAGCCTTAGAATCTTCTGTTACACCTTGGAAAGTTTTAAACATTAGATTGAACTTACGAATGTCTGTAAAATTTGTGCTTTCACAATTTGGGCACACGATATTATTTTCTTTAATATGTGCAAGCATTTCATCGTTGGTCCAACCAGCGGGCATAACTCCAGTAGCTTCGATTAGTTGGTCTGCTCTGTGGCGAGTTTTACAGTCTTTACAATCCATAAGAGGATCAGAAAAACCTCCAACATGCCCAGATGCAACCCAAGCTTTAGGATTCATTAAAATTGCACTATCAAGCCCAACATTAAGAGGGGATTGCTGAACAAATTTTTTCCACCAAGCTTTTTTTACATTATTTTTGAATTCAACACCAAGTGGACCATAGTCCCAAGTGTTAGCTAGACCTCCGTAAATTTCACTACCACTGTAGATGAATCCACGACCTTTACAAAGGGCAACGATTTTCTCCATTGTTTTTTGTGAATTTTGCATAATAACACTCTCTTTCTGACGTATATGGCGTATACGTACAAATTTTTTTTGAAAATACTTAAAAAAAGTATTGACATATAGTATCATTATAGTATATAATAAATACTTGTCAAGGGGTTATAGCAAAACAGTTAAAAGAATTAACAAAATTCCCTCTTCACAAAATCTATTTCGAGGCGTAGCTCAGTTTGGTAGAGTGCCTGCTTTGGGAGCAGGATGCCGCAGGTTCAAGTCCTGTCGCCTCGACCATAAAAGTAACAGATACTTTATGTATCTGTTATTTTTGTTATTATACTTATTTTGTAAAACTTATTAACAATTTATTAATATTTTCAAATTTGTTAGTGATTTCAAAATATTTATGCTACAATGAAAATATATCGAATAAAAATTATATGTTAGACGATAGTAAGACAATACACCCTTTTTGATACATAAAATTTCGTCTAAAAATTTGGATAGTACGAGATTTAAACAACAAGTTAAATCTCGTTTTTTTATTAAATAAACATGGGCATTAATACAATATAATTAATGTCACAACTAAAAGAAAGTAAGGATTAAATGAATTTTAACGATTTAGGACTAAGACAAGAAATAGTAGATGCACTTCACGAGATGGGATTTGAAGCACCTACAAAAATCCAAAGCGAAGCAATAGAACCAATTTTATCAGGTCGTGATGTAATTGGGCGTTCTTCAACAGGAACAGGGAAAACAGCGGCATTCGGTATACCGTCTGTTCAAGTCGCATCTGAAAATGATGATAAAAACACAATATTAATATTATCCCCAACAAGGGAATTATCAATGCAAATTGCAGACGAAATTAGAAAAATTTGCAAAAAATTGCCTAGTGTTCCGATTGCAACAATTTACGGTGGTCAAGAAATGTTTAAACAATTTGACCAACTTAAAAAAAGTAAAATAGTTGTAGGTACACCTGGTCGTGTTATGGACCATTTAAGAAGAAAAACATTACGTCTTGATAATCTTAAAATGATTATCTTAGATGAAGCAGATGAAATGCTTAACATGGGCTTTATTGATGATATTCGCACGATTTTAGAAAGCACTCCAGATGATAGACAAATGATTTTATTCAGTGCAACAATATCTGATGCTATTATGAAACTTACACAAGATTTCCAAAATGATCCTGTGCTTGTTGCAGTTGACGGTGGCAAAAAAACAGTAGACCATATTGATCAACGTTTTTATAATATCCCTAGTGGCACTAAAAACGATACAATTAAACTACTTATTGAATATCATAATCCAAAGCGTTCACTGATTTTCTGTAATACTAAGAAAATGGTTGATGAGCTATATGATGAACTTGTAAATGCAGGCTTTAAAGCATGTGCACTGCATGGAGATTTAAAACAAAATCAACGTAGCCATGTTATGCGTGAATTTAAAAATGGCAGAGCTAACATATTAATTGCAACCGATGTTGCTGCACGTGGTATTGACGTTGATGATGTAGAAGCTGTATTCAACTATGATATTCCGCAAGAAATTGAATATTATGTTCATAGAATTGGCAGAACAGGTCGTGCTGGTCGTGCTGGTGCAAGTTATACACTTGTTGCTAACCGTTCTCAACTTATGCGTCTTAAAGATATTGAACGTTTTATGAAAAGTGAAATTTCATCTCATCCAGTTCCAACACTTGAAGATATCAAAACTCATTCAAAAGATCAAATTGCAACTGAATTACTTGAAAAAATCGAAAATAATGAAGGTGAAGATTGGCTTTCATTTGTTGATGGTATGATAGAAAAAGGTGTAGACCTTAGAAGTTTATCTGCTGTACTTTGTGCTAAGATGTTAGGAAAAAATAAACGTCTTGCAAATGTTCGCAATGTAAACGCCATTGTAAAAAGCAAACCTCAACGTAGTGGCAAAGGCAAATGGGTGCGTGTGGATATTGGTAGTGATGCTAAAATTGCTCCAAACTTTATTGTAGGCGCAATTACAGAAGAAACAGGGCTTAAATCTGCTGACATTGGTAAAATCAATATCTATGCTGATTATAGCGAAATTGAAATGTCTAAAGAACATGCAGCGATTGTTGTTAATGTTATGAAAAAGACAAAGATTAAAAATCAAGCTGTTGCTTTCTCACATTCTCCGTCGGATAGTAAACCACAAGACAGAGGTGGTAAACCACGTTTTCGTGATAAAAACAACTTCCATGATAAAGGCGGTAAACGCTTTGGGGGACATGGTCGTGATAGAGACAGGGACAGGGACAGAGACAGGGATAGAAACAAAGACGGGTTTAAAAAATCGTTTGGAAACAAAAAGCGAAAAGATAAAAAAGATTAGTTAATATATTTAATTGCATTAAACTGCAATTGCGAAAAAACAGCCATAAATGAGCTGTTCATAAGCAAACAACCTGACACTTCGTTTTTAATGAAATGTCAGGTTGTTTATTATTTGTCGATGTTATAAAGCTTTTCAATTTCAGGGTATTGTTCTAAAAGTTTTTTATTGGCAACTTCCAATTGTTTGTAATATTCTGTATAGGAGGGACTCAACTGCTTCATAGCAGGAATAAATACTTCGTTATATCCACTTGAAGCATTGAATACTTTCATCAATTCCATAAATTTAAAGGCTGGTGAATTTTTATATTCATCAGATTTTTTATATTCTAAATATTTATCCAATACTTCCTTGTTATTGGATAAAAACTCATCTGGGTTTTGTATTGAATTTCTAGTGGATTTAAGTAGATTTGAAATCTGCTCTGTTCCCATATGAGTTGTATATTGGGTTAAATAATCTTCTAAATCTTTTGATATATCCAAATCAGGGAGATTGTCTAAAAATGATAAAATCGTTTCGTAAGCAGTTTGTTGGAGTTCGGTTTGAATTGGTTCATTCAGAAACTGCACGAAATGCATACAAATAAATCTGCCATAATACCCAGGAAAGGCATCTAATAGCTTATCAGTAATAGTTTTGCTCTGCTCTAATGATTGTAACTCTATAGCTACTTTATCATAGGATATGCCATGACTAAGTTTTTGAAGAATAGATTTTTTAACCATATCACGGCTGAAATCTAATTCTTTTTTCACAGATACTGCGTGTAATGCCGAATTTGTTGTATCACTTAATATACACTTGATTTCTTGGGTAGAAATATCTAATTTTCTCAAAATACTAATTTTATTTAGCCTTTCAATATCTTGAGCATTATAGTTTCTATACCCATTTTCTAAAATAGATGGAAAAATCAAACCTTGTAAAGTATAATACTCAATAGCTTTTTTAGTTAATTTTGTGAATTTACTCACTTCATTTATCAACATATTTATCACCTCAATATAATCATAAACCAGTACCGAAGGTAATAGTCAAGTGCTTTCTAAGCAAATTGCAAATAATCTTCAGCATTATTATATAGCAATTAAAATGTTTAAGCAAGGAAAATGGAAAAGTATTAATTGGTGAAGTAGTGGATAAAGAAAAAATTAAAAAATATCTTTTAATTTCAAAGAAAATTAGTTATAATTAAGAAAGAGAATAAAATGGAGGTAGTCTAATATGTTTTATAAGCAATATGGAAATACAGGAATTGAAGTTTCTTCAATTGGATTTGGTTGTATGCGATACGATATGAAAGATGTCAGAAAAGGAGATTTTGAAAAATGTGCAGAGGTTGTACGCTATGCACATAGCAAAGGTATTAACTATTTTGACACAGCACCATATTATTGTGATGATAAAAGTGAAGAAATTACAGGCCTTGCTTTGTCAGGATTTAAGAGAGACAGTTTTTATGTAACATCAAAAACTAACTTTGGTACACTTTATGAAAACCCATGTCGTGATACTTTCTTTAAACGTTTAGAAACAAGTTTAGAACGTTTGAAAGTAGATTATATTGACTTTTATCATTTGTGGTGCATATTATCAGAAGAAAAATATCAACAGCTAGAAGAAAAGTTATATGGCTTTTTTGAAGAAGCACGTTCACAAGGTATGATAAAAAATATCGTTTTTTCATCTCATATGGATGGTGACGGAATTAATCATGTTATTAATACTGATAAATATCGTGGTATGCTAATTGGATATAATCCTATCAATTATCGCTTTAGACAAGAGGGGATAGCAGAAGCTTATAATAAAGGTTTAGGTATTGTTGTAATGAATCCATTAGGTGGTGGTTTAATTCCTCAAAATCCTGAACATTTCAGTTATTTAGCTAAAGGAACAAATTTAACTGTGCCACAAGCATCTCTACGCTTTGTAGCATCGCATAAAGAGGTATCAGTAGCACTATGTGGATTTACAACTAAAGAACACGTAGATGATGCAATAGTTGCAGTGCAAGGCATTGAAAATGAACAAATGTCAGCTGCTGAGATTATTAAAAAATATTCAAGCGATGAAGTTTCGATTAATGATTTGTGTACTGGATGTGGATATTGTGATGAA
Organism: uncultured Oscillospiraceae bacterium; assembly: GCA_964370625.1. GTDB lineage: Bacteria > Bacillota > Clostridia > Oscillospirales > Butyricicoccaceae > CAYJKB01. The sequence continues at coordinate 14,966 of CAYJKB010000031.1, forward strand.
TGTCCGGTAGGTATTCCGATACCGAAATTTATGGATTCATATAATGTTGGTATCTTAGGTGGAGATATTGAAGAACGCCTTCTTAATCACTGGGGCAAACTTACTTATGAAGATGCTGCAAAATGTGTTGCATGTGGAAAATGTGAAGATCTATGTACACAACATCTTCCGATTATTCAAAGACTTAAAGATATTGAAAACCGTGTAGATGTATCCAAAAAATAAAAGTAAGCTGTGATGAGTTTTCATCACAGCTTACTTTTTTAAAATTTAATCATCACGAGTATTGTCATCTGATGCTTTAGGTGCAATTTCAGCTTGTGGCATATGTAAATTAAAGTTTATAGATGCAACACGAAGAAGGGCAGATAATGCAACTGTTAAAATGATAGACATAGGAGCATAAGTTTCAGCCTTAACAAGTATAGAATAGTGGATTGAACAAATTATGGCTGTAGTAGCAACGAGGTCTTTGCTGCGTAATACAGCAGGAATCTTAGATAACATGGTATCACGAAGTAAGCCACCACCTACAGCGGTTAAAATGCCTGAAAAAGTCATTAGAAAGATATTATCAATATATCCAGCAGAAACAGCAGCATTAACACCTCCAACTATAAAAGTTCCAACACCAAGTGTGTCAGCCCATTCATAAACTTTATAAAGGTGAGCATTTTTATCTATGTTTAAAACGTGTTTAGAATAGCTGAAAGTAAAAAATCCAACAACGATAGCTAAAGTAACCATGTAAGGGTCTACAAGTGCTACAGGAGGTGTACGACCTAATAGCAAATCACGTATCATGCCTCCGCCGATAACGGTAGTTATAGAGCAAATGATTACACCTAAAAAATCAATATTCCGTCTAATCCCTGTAAGTGCACCTGAAATTGAAAAAGAGATTATCCCGAAAAATTCAATCAAAGAAAAAAGTATATCAATATTCATTATAATAAAATCTCCAAAGTAAAAATAATTGCAACTAATTTTAACACATAATAAAAATTGATACAATATTAAAAATAGACATAAATTAAATAAAAATAGGATTAAAAGAGAAAAAACAAACAAAATAGAAAAGGTGTGACTGATTGGTCACACCTTAAATGGTAAAAAAGTTTTGAAAATAAAATTAAAAAGAAGTTTGCATTAATCGCACAAAACAGCTAAAAGCTTACTTGCATGAAAAACTTTGACAGTCAGTACATTTGCATTCAGTTGGATTCATCTCATGCGTACCAATTTTTATTGCATTAAGTGAACAATAATTTGAAGCAGAACCACAATGATGCTTACATTGATCTACCGTACATTCGATACTTTTATTTGGTTTATTCATAAAAAAATCTCCTTTCGACATAAGCGTCATTATTATTATGGAGCATTTTGAAGAAAATATTTATTAAATTCTAAAATTTTTTAGTGAATATATTTTTTATAAAAGGATATATTAAAAAACGAGGTGATTTTTATGAAAGATGATAGAAAGCAACAAATACCACAGGATTATGAAAGTTTGAGCCATTATTTCAATAAACCAAGACAAACAAACTATGATAATGAGGTTTATGAAGAGATGATAGACGATATACATGATCCAACAGGGACACAAATTTGGTAATAAATAAGAAAAAACCTTGTAGAATTAACTACAAGGTTTTTTGGAGCGGATGACGAGGCTCGAACTCGCTACCTCCACCTTGGCAAGGTGGCGCTCTACCAGATGAGCTACATCCGCATTGGTGCCTCCGGACGGAATCGAACCGCCGACACGGGGATTTTCAATCCCCTGCTCTACCGACTGAGCTACAGAGGCAAGTGCTACATAATTGTTTAATGGCGACCCAGATGGGACTCGAACCCACGACCTCTAGCGTGACAGGCTAGCGTTCTAACCAACTGAACTACTGGGCCACAAGTGATGCAGCTTTTATAGTATATTACAGATATTTGGATTTGTCAACACTTTTTAGAAAAAAAGTTTTATTTTTTTTGAAATTATTTTTCAAGCCAAAAAGTAGCCTAATATAACACATATTATAATAAGTAGCAAATCAATCAAAATAGGGCATATTATATCTTGTTTTATACTTTCTAAAAGATATTCGAAATATATAAAGATAGATATTGGCTAAAAGTGTTGACAAGTTTAGGATTAATCATTAGAGTAAAATTACAGTTTAGCTAAGAAGATCTTCGATAACTTCATCAAAATGAAATTCAGAGACATCATTTGTATTAAGGAGGTTTTCGATGTGAACGACATATGCCACATCAATAGAAATATCTTTGATTCGCTTAATTTCTTGACCGTCTTTTATCAGTCGAATTCCATAAGATTTATAGTTTCCATGTTCTTCGCTGAAATATGTTTCGCTATAAATTTGATAAGTCATGATGATATCCCCCGATGCTATTTTGTATAATAATACTCTTTTTGCATACAAAATAATGTCGAATTTTGTCGAATGAAATCACACAGCTACACACAAAAAAATAAAGAGTTTTTAGTATTTTTATACATAATGACTTATTAGAGATATCGAAAAATGTAGAAAGTTTACATAACATATAATTATTGCACAATAATAAAATGTTATATTGATAAGATGAACAAAAAAAGGCTATTTAACAATAAAAAAAGAGGTGAAAAAATTGGAAAGAAATATACTACATTGTGATTGCAACTCTTTTTTTGCGTCAGTAGAATTGCTAAAATATCCACATCTGACAGACAAGCCAGTAGCAGTTTGTGGAGACCCAAAAAGCAGAAAAGGGATTATTTTAGCAAAAAATGAAATAGCAAAAAGCTATAGAATTCAAACAGCTGAGACGGTTTGGAGTGCAAAACGCAAATGCCCAGAGCTTATTTTACTGCCTTCTCATCATGAGGAATATGCAAAATATTCCTCCATTATAAATGAAATTTATTATAGGTACACAGATTTAGTAGAGCCATTTGGAATTGATGAATCATGGCTTGATGTAACAGGTAGCCTACATCTTTTTGGGGGTGATGTATTAGCTTTAGCAGATGAAATTAGAAGAACAGTCAAACATGAAACAGGCATAACAATTTCTATTGGTGTTTCTTTTAATAAAGCATTTGCAAAGCTTGGGAGTGATTATAAAAAACCTGATGCAATCACACACATATCACACGATATGTTGGAAAAGATAGCTTTTCCCCTGCCAGTATCAGATTTTTTACATGTGGGTAAATATACAGTGAATGTATTAAATATGCATGGAATTTATACAATAGGTGAATTTTATAAATGTTCCAGTAAGTTTTTGGAAGACTTGTTGGGCAAAACGGGGAAAACACTTTATGATACGTTACATTGTAATGACATGTATCCTGTCAGAAGCTACAGTGAAAAAAGAGATGTAAAATCAGTAGGTAATGGGACAACGTTTAAGAATGATTTGGTGTCAAGGGAAAGTATTAAATCAGCTGTGATTACGCTATCAGATACAGTGGCGATGAGATTAAGAAAATATAACTTAAAGTGCTCCACAGTGCAAATAGTAGTCAAATATCCTAATTTTAAGTCTATTACAAGACAGATACCGTTAGCAGAACCTACATTATTATCACGTGATATTTCGTCAAAAGCTATGGAACTTATCGAAAAAGCGGTGCCTAGTGGAACAGCTATTAGAATGATAACAATTACTGCTTTAGGACTTGTTGATGTTACATTATCAAGCAAACAAATCACTCTTTTTGCTGAAGAGCAGAGTGAATTAAATAATGAAAAAATAGAAAATTTGGAAAATGCAGTATATAAAATCAAGCAAAAATATGGAAAAAATTCCATTTTTCACATTAAAAAAGACAGTTAAAATGGAATTTTAAGGTAATAATTGAGCCTTTGTGTAAAAAATACCTAAAAATACAAATAATATTTGTTGTATTTTTGAATAAATATACGTATACAATATATTGATTTATTCAACAAAGTTTGTTAGAATGAAATTGTGATTAGTGGAGAAGTTCACACCGAATTATCCGTTTTTATTTTTACAGGAGGTCTTTATTATGAAGAGAAATAAAATAATTAGCATGTCTATGTTTATAATTATGGCAATAATAAGCCTATCAATTACACAGGTAAATGCACAAGAAAATGATGAAGTAATAAGAGTTGGTTATTACGCAAATTTCACAGATTTTGTTTATGATTTGGATAGCCTTGATGAAAAAGGTTATGGTTATGAAGTTTTTGAAAAGCTAGAAGAAATTAGCGATTTGAAATTTGAGTATATACCAATACAGGGTGATTTAATCGATGCTATTAATAGCGGATATATTGATGTGGGTGGATTTGCAATCAGAAATGATGATAGACGAAGCGAAGTTTTGTTTTCGGAATATCCATTTAGCAAAACCTATGTTGCTCTGATGAGTAGAGATATGGATATGAGATATAATACGCCAGAATTGATTGATGGAAAAACAGTTGCAACATATGAAGGAAACTATGCGCAGAAATATTTAGATATCTATTGTGAAAGAACAGGAATTTCAGTGGAATATGTTTATGGTGATATAGATAATTATATGAACCTTGAAACACATTTTATTATAAAATACTCTGAAGATAAAGAAAAAGAATTTCAAAACAATGTGCTAAATTTAGGTATATTTAATATGTATCTAATGGCAGGGTTTGACAACCAGGATATGCTTGAAAAAATTGATGATGTATTTTTACAACTTGTTACCACAGAAGGAAACTATTTTCTAGAATTAGAAGAAAAATATCTAGCAAATAATATTGAGTTAAATCATAGGGGGATTACAGAAAGAGAAATTAATATTTTAAGAAGTAAACCGTTAGAAGTGGGTTATGTTGCGGATTATAGACCAATTTCTTACACAAACGAGCAAGGATTACCAGATGGTGCTATGGTTGAAACTTTGAATAGTTTTGCAGATATTTATGGATTTGAAGTTAATTATCATCCATATAGTACAGATGATGACCCATCAGTATATGAAAACTATGACATGCTACTAACTATGTATGGAGAGGAAGAGGATGTAGCGCAATATTTTGAGTCAACGGAAACTTATTATCAAATAGATTTATATGCACAAATAAGGAAAGATGTGCATGATTCATCAACAACAACTGAGCAAATGATTGAAAAATCACATAAAGTTGGTATGTTGAATTATTTAACGTTTGATTATTATTCTTTTGAAAAAGAGTATCCAAATAATGAAATATTGATATATTCTGAATGGCATGAATTACTAGATGCATTTGCGGCAAACGAAATTGACATGCTTATCGCAACAGAAAGTGCAGCAACTTATGCAGAATTATATTTAGAAGATGAAGCACGTGAGACAATTAATGCGAACGAAAATATATTGATGAAATTTTTTGTAAATAAAGATATTTCAAAAGAATACATACCTGTTTTTAATATAATGATTGATAGAAAATCATTAAGCGAGTATGAAGAAATATTAAAAACTCATTCAAATGCATTCTATCCAAAGCCTACAGTAGATCCTATTGAATTTATAACAGATAACTGGTATTATTTTGCTTTAGCTGCGCTTGCTATAGGATGTGTCGTTGTTTCAATTCACCTTAGAAATCAGAAGAAAAAACAATTAGAAATATTGCATGCATATAACACAGATTCTCTTACAGGATTTATGGCATTTCATAAATTTAGAGAAACAATTAGCAAACTAACTGAAAAAATTGATGCAAACGAATATGAAGTTATTTCATTTGATATTGACATGTTTAAAACAATTAACACTCATTTTAGCACAGAAAGAGGAACAAGTGTTATTGTAGCAATCGGAGTTGCGCTTAAAAATGCATTTGAAAATACTTCAGCGATATTATGTCGCAAAACTGGAGACCAATTTTTGATTTTTAGAAAAATTAATCAAGGTGGAACAATGAAACAATTATATGATACTGAAATTTTGCCAGCTATAAAAGAAGTTTTGGGTGAAAAATATAAAGTATCTATGTCATTTGGTAATGTGATTATAGATGATGTTAAAGAAGTGGCATCAGCAATTATTGGACAAGCAGATAATGCAAGAGTTTCAGGGAAAAATATACATAGCACAACATTTATCACTTTTGACACGAAAATGCGTAAAACATATGAAGACAAGATTAATATTACATTCCGAATGGAACAAGCAGTAAAAGATAAAGAATTTTCTATAGTTTTTCAGCCTAAAGTAGATTTTAAAACATTAAAAGTAAGTGGAGCAGAGGCATTAGTGCGTTGGAATCCAAAATTCGGTGATACAATATATCCAGATCAATTTATTCCAGTATTTGAACAAAATGGATTTATCGCATCATTAGATTTATATGTTCTTGATGAAGTTTGTAAATTTATTAAAAAAAATAATAGAAAAATCAAATTGCCTAGAATTTCTGTCAACCTATCAGCACATACAGTGCTAAGTGATAATATATTAAATAGAGTTTCAGATGTTTTGGAAATCTATAAAGTTTCATCAAATGAACTTGAACTTGAACTCACTGAAAGTGCAATTGAAACAGATGCAGAAAAATTCTTGCTAAGAGTAAAACAATTTAAAAAGTTAGGTTTTGCAATTTCAATTGATGACTTTGGAGCTGGTGTATCTTCGCTAAATAGATTATCTGCAATTGAAGCTGATGTTTTAAAACTAGACAAAGCATTTTTCGACTTAAAAGGTCAAGGTGGGAAAAGTGCAATTGTAGTAGCTAATGTTATTAATATGGCGAAAGAAATGGATATGAAAGTTGTTGCAGAGGGAGTTGAAACTTTTGCACAAGCACTATGGCTTAGAGAAATTGAATGTGATTATGCACAAGGATATTACTTTGAAAAACCTATGAAACCAGAAGCTTTTGAAGAGTTGCTAGAATCAAATAAAGTTTATTCAATTAATATCACTGCATAAAAAATGAATTTATAGCGAGAAATAATTAAAAACCCCTTCTTATAACAAGGCAGAAGCCAGTATAAGAAGGGGTTTTGTGATTGAAATTATGCAGAATATGTTCTAACTCTTAAAGGAATACCAATTTTTTCAGCTAAAGCACGACTTAATTCAATATCGTCGTCACCAATTACATCTACAACAGTAAAAGCAACATTTTCGACATAATTGCTTACGTTTTTAGCAAATTTCAGCATTTCTTCAAAAGAATGCTCTCCGAAACAAGGCTGAGTAACTGCTAAATACTTTTCTTTATCAGGCGAATTTAAGCTGATAGAAACAGTATCAAATACATTAAACAGTTCTTCTGTGGATTGACCATGAATTAAATTTGAAAGCCCATTTGTATTAATTCTAATTGGAATATTGCTAATAGTTCTAATATACTTACATACTTCGCCAGCTTCTTTTAAACGTTCTGAAGGTTCGCCGAATCCGCAAAAAACGATTTCATCAAAGTCAGCAAGGTTGAAATTATCAAACTGAGCAATAATTTCTGAAACAGTAGGCTCACGTTCAAGCCAAAGAGAATCAATTTCTCCAACAAAATCACTAGTATTACGAATACAAAATGTACATGCACATGGACATTTATTTGTCATATTAACATATAATCCGTTACCAGATTTGTATAAAATATTATTCATATTAATTACTTTTAATCCTTTCTAAAATACGAAGTTTATCCATTGTTGTCCCAATAGCTAAATAGCACACAAAACTTCCTAAAGGCTGCATAATTCCAACAGGGATACGAAGAATAACAGCCATAGGGTTGCCGAAAATTATAATTTCAGCAATAACATAACCTATTAAACCTATAATAGATGCGATTATTGCAAAAGTAATATTACGAGGATTTACAAGTGTGTCAGATTTTTTAAAGAACACTAAAGCCATTAAAGATTTAATAATTATAGTTGGAATAAACCAAATAGCAGCCCCAGTTGCAATATCTGCAAGTCCTGCACCAATAGCAGCGGCAGCTATTGCATATGGAGTTGGCAAAATACATGCAGCAAGATAAATAAAAGTATCACCTAAGTGAATATATCCATTTCCAGTTGGAATATGTAGTAAATACGCTGTTGCAAGAAAAATTAAAGATGCAAACAAAGAGGAAGTTGAAAGTAATCTTGTTTTAGAATTAGTTATCATTATGAGCCTCCTTTAAAAGTTTAGGTAAATATTTGTGAAGTATAATACCATCATTTTTATTTATATTATTAATTATAGAAAATTTAATGCTATCTGCTATAAAGTCGCCAGCGATTTTAACAGCTTTATTAATAGAAAAATCAGATAAGTACAGAGAAATTACAATGCTAGCAAAAATATCACCAGTGCCCCCATATGAAGTATCGGTGAAATCTGCTCTAATAAATTCATGATTATCTCTAGTAAATACTAAATTATATATACTGTTAATGCAAACTATTCCTGTAATAATAACAGTTTTAGCACCCATAAAACAGAGCTTTTCAGCAATATTCAAAATCTTATCGAAGTCACCATCAGTAACAAATTCACTATCCGTTAAAATACAAGCTTCTGTAATATTCGGCGTTATAATATCAGCCTTTGTCACAAGTTTTTTCATTTTTTCACAAAGGTCAGGAGTATAACTCTTGTAAATTGCAAAATTATCACCCATAACAGGGTCAATCACTGTGAGTGGAGCATTGAATTTATCTATAAAATTCAAAATTCCATCTATTTGTTTTTCAGAACTTAAAAACCCTGAATATATGCAATCAAATTTAGTATCTAATTTATAAAGCGTATCAAAATATTCATCCCATTCAGATGTGAAATCAAGAAAAGTAAAATGAGAATAACCAGTGTGCGCAGAAAGAAGAGCAGTAGGTATTGGACAAGGTTCATGACCTAGTGCTGTCATTAAAGCCATATTTGCTTTAAGAGAACCTCTGCCACGCCCTGATAAATCATTTATGCAAGCAATATGTTTCATTAATAAATCCCTTCTTAGTTATGGAAAATATAAATCCTCTATAATAATAATACATAACTGTGTTTATATAAATAGCCAATTTTACATTAAAATTAAAGCACAGTTTGCAGATTGTTAAAAGGAGCGTGACTATTGTCACACTCCAAATTGTATTTTATTGCCTGAATACTTACGAAAATGTTAGTAATACATAAGTTTTACTATTTCATATTCTTTTCATATTCCATAATCATCTTTTTAACCATTTGACCACCGATAGAACCTGCTTGTTTAGCTGTAAGATCACCATTATAACCTTGTTTTAATGTCACTCCTACTTCATTAGCAGCTTCCATTTTATATTTGTTTAAAGCATCTTTTGCACTTGGTACTACTGGCATGTGTTTCACCTCCTTTTTAAGTTTGTATTAGTATTGTTTGTAGATAGTAATATTTTATGTAATCCAAAATTTGTATAATAAATAAAAATTTAGAAATTTTAAAATAAAGATATAAATTTTTGTTGATATTTTGCGTCAGATGTGATATTATATATTGTACGTAACTATATAAATTTAATTTACACGATATAAAAAATATGGAGGTTTAAGTATGGAATTAGCATTATCAATTGTACAAGTTATTCTTTGTATCTTTATTATTGCAGTAGTTTTAATGCAACAAGGTGCAAGTCAAGGTATGGGAGCTATCTCTGGTGATTCTGAAACACATTTCGGAAAAAGTGGAGCTACTGGTATCCAAGGTGTACTATCTAAAGCTACAGGCGTTGCAGCAATTCTTTTTGGTATTGTAGTTATTGCATTACATGCTATTGGATAAATTCAATAAACTATCAGATTGTTTTGCAATCTGATTTTTTTATATAAAATAGTATTCAGATTGAGTGTGCTGAACTTTTTACGATATATAATATCTTTGAAACAGTGATAACTTATATTAAAAAATAAAATTGCAAAAAAGTCAGGTGGTATGTCGTAATGTGACACACCACCTTTTCTATTATTTAAAATCTGGCAACCAATCAAGTCCACGCTTAATGTGAGTATCCCAAAAATCCCAATCATGTTTTCCACCCTGTGGTTCATCATAAAAGTGAGGGATATTTAGCTTTGTAAAATGTTTATGAAGGTCACGATTAACTTCAGTTGCAAGCTCATCATCAGTACCACAACTCATGAAAATTTTCGGCAAAATATCAATGTTGTTTGCAATGTTTTGAGAAATTACATGTAAATTATCTGTTTCTGATGTGTTATACTCATCAAGCGAACCAAAATTCACAAAAAATTGCATTGTTTTATCAAACTGCTCAGGTGTGAGCTCATCACGCCTTAATAGAAGCTCATCTACAGTTTTAATAGTTTGAGCATTCTTTGAAAGTAAGCTATATCTATTACAACCAGCCGACAAAGCGATGACATAAGCATAATTTGATGAACACCTTAACCCGATTTTTAAAGCACCATAGCCACCCATAGAAAGTCCAGCAATAATATTTTTTTCTCGCTTTGAACTAATAGGGAAGTAAGATTGACATATTTTAGGCAACTCCTCAGTTATATAATCGAAATATCTAAATCCACCTCGAGCTTGATTAGAATAAAAACCATAATGAGTTGCAGGCATTACAACTGCTATACCTTTTTCTAAGGCATAAGTTTCAATTCGGCTTCGTCTTTGCCATGCAGTTTGATTTCCGTGTGCGCCATGAAGCAAATACATAACAGGCAAATCTTGCATTTTTGCAGTATCATGAACCTCGGGTAAAATTACTTCGATATCCATATCCATGTGTAAAATATTCGAAAAAGAATGCATTTTAATATGTGCCATTTAAATTTTCTCCTATAAATTATTATAAACTAATAATAAAGGCTACTACTTTCATTGTCAATCAGAAAATAGTAGCCTGTTTAATTATTTACTCCTTAACAGAGCCAGAAAGATTATCGATAAAATGTTTTTCAACACTTA
>CAYJKB010000032.1:0-25151 GCA_964370625.1 uncultured Oscillospiraceae bacterium
ACCGCCGACACGGGGATTTTCAATCCCCTGCTCTACCGACTGAGCTACAGAGGCATATAATACCAACTCAGTACAACAAAGCCTATTACACAAGAAATAGAAGTTAGCACTACTTAGCTTCACCAAAATTAAATGGCGACCCAGATGGGACTCGAACCCACGACCTCTAGCGTGACAGGCTAGCGTTCTAACCAACTGAACTACTGGGCCACATTAATGGTGGGAACAACAGGGCTCGAACCTGTGACCCCCTGCTTGTAAGGCAGGTGCTCTCCCAGCTGAGCTATGCTCCCATCGCTTGCGACTTAATTAGTATATAACATCTTCTGCTAAATGTCAATACTTTTTTTGATATTTTTTTATAATTTTTTCGAAAAATATTTTTTTAATTTTAAATAGACTTTTTATAGTTAATAATCCATATTTTACACTAATAACATTGTTTAATCTGCATAGAATAATATCAGACAGTATTATTTTAACAAATATATTTAAACTTTTTTTAAAGGAGATATTAATTATGTCAAAATCTGTAGTACCTGAAGCTAAAGAGGCACTCAATAAATTTAAAATGGAAGCTGCAAATGAAGTTGGTGTAAGCCTAAATCAAGGCTATAATGGTAATTTAACTTCAAAGCAAGCTGGTTCAATTGGTGGTCAAATGGTTAAAAAAATGATAGAATCTGTTGAGCAAAATATGAGTTCTTCTGATAATTAATTTTTTATAAAATATACTATTATTTAGTGCAATATACGAGCTTGATTTTTCTTTTTAGATAATCATGCTCGTTTTTGTTATATATTTTTTATGAACGCATATTTATTAATATATAAAATTTAGGATTGGTGATTTATGTTTGAAATAATTAGAATAAAAAAATATCTTTTATTTTGCATTTTTATTTTATCTTTCATTATTATGATTTTAATAATCCCCTCTTTTATTGATAATAAAATTGAAAAATCTGTATTAAATTCAACTAATGTATCTTTAACAGAATTAAATGTATCTCATCTTGCAATGTTTGATACACTAAATTTTGTTACTTCAAGAGAATTAATTAAAAGTAATTCTGTAGAATTATTTTGTGAAATATTAGCATATTTATCTGTGAAATATAATGGAGATTTTACATTATATAACAACCATGATTTAGGAAATTTGCATAATCAACCATTAAATAATAACAATTTAAAGTATTTGTCCTCAAATATAAATTTATATACATATTATAAAAATTATTATTTAAAGATTTTTGGAGAGTTCATCGGAGAATATTTTATTACTTTACCACAAGAAAATGGTACTTATATTTGGGAAAAATCATTCGGTTTAAAAGTATTTTCACCAATTGCAAAAAGCTTTTCATATTTTCATTATGATGATTTTGGTTATAATGAACTTTCTAATGCTAAAAATACAGGTCATTTTGTATATTTTCCAGTTCTTACACCAATTATAAATATAGAGACAGGTATAATTAAATCAATGGAGTATAGTAGCATTGATGGTTGGCTCATTATTATAGAAAGTATAGATTCTACTCGCCGTTATAGATATTCATATCTTAATTCAAACAATCCGTATGATAAATCACTATATATTGGTAAATTAGTTTCAGCTGGAGATATTTTAGGTTATTCTGGAGCTATTGAAGCAAGTTCTTATTATTCTAATATTAATGGTCATAACTTTTTTACAAATATTCAAGTTGATATTAAAATAGAGAATGAATTTATCCCAGTAGATATTTATGAAATTATTAAGTTTCTTGAACATAATAAAACAGAAGTTAAACTAAGTCACAAATCATTGGATTACTTTAGATTGTATGACTTCATTGATGCTACTAATCTATATCAAGGTCATTGACGCTTTTCTATTAACCTTAATTTGATTACTGCTCTTTATAAGCTACTTAATTATGAGGCATATATATATCAAATATCAACATAAAAAACCTCTTAAACTAAGTTTAAGAGGTTTTAAATATATAACTATAATAAATAATTTAAAATTATTCGTTTACAGCGATAACAACGCCTGAACCTACAGTTCTTCCGCCTTCACGGATAGCAAAACGTAGACCTTCTTCGATAGCGATGTTTGTGATTAGCTCAACGTCCATTTCAACGTTGTCGCCAGGCATACACATTTCAATACCTTCTGGTAGAGAAACAACACCAGTAACGTCAGTTGTACGGAAGTAGAATTGTGGACGGTAGTTGTTGAAGAATGGAGTATGACGTCCGCCTTCTTCTTTTTTAAGAATGTAAACTTGTCCACGGAATTTTGTATGAGGTTTGATTGAACCTGGTTTCGCAATAACTTGACCTCTTTCGATGTCAGTTTTGTTGATACCACGTAGAAGAGCACCGATGTTGTCACCAGCTTCAGCGTAATCAAGAAGTTTTCTGAACATCTCGATACCTGTGATAACAGTTTTTCTTGGAGCTTCCATTAAACCTACGATTTCAACTTCTTCTGAAAGTTTGATTTGTCCACGTTCTACACGACCTGTAGCAACAGTACCACGACCTGTGATAGAGAATACATCCTCTACAGGCATGATGAATGGTAAATCAGCTTTACGTTCTGGAGTTGGGATATATTCATCAACTGCAGCCATAAGTTCAGTTACAGCAGCATAAGCTGGGTCTGAACCGTCTTCTGAAGTACACTCAAGAGCTTGAAGAGCTGAACCACGAATTACTGGGATATCATCGCCAGGGAATTCGTATGAAGATAGAAGATCACGGATTTCCATTTCTACTAGGTCTAGTAGTTCTTCATCATCAACTTGGTCAACTTTGTTCATGAATACAACGATGTAAGGAACGCCTACTTGACGAGCTAGAAGGATATGCTCACGAGTTTGTGGCATAGGGCCGTCAGCTGAAGATACAACTAGGATACCGCCGTCCATTTGTGCAGCACCAGTGATCATGTTTTTAACGTAGTCAGCATGTCCTGGGCAGTCAACGTGAGCGTAGTGACGGTTGTCAGTTTCGTACTCAACGTGAGAAGTATTGATTGTAATACCTCTTTCTTTTTCTTCAGGAGCTTTGTCGATTTGGTCGTAAGCTGAGAATTTAGCTTTACCTTGGAATGCAAGTACTTTAGTAATTGCAGCTGTTAGAGATGTTTTACCATGGTCAACGTGTCCGATTGTACCAATGTTTACGTGGGGCTTATTTCTTTCAAATTTTGCCTTTGCCATTTTTTAAATCCTCCTCAAATATTTGATATTTATTAAAATTTCTAAACTAATTAGATTTAGCTTTCTTGTCGATGATTTTTTCTTGAATGCTCTTAGGCACTTCAGTATAATGTGAAGGTTGCATTGAGTATTGTCCACGACCTTGAGTACGAGAACGTAAATCAGTTGCATAACCGAACATTTCTGAAAGTGGAACGCCAGCGCCGATTTGTTGAGCACCGTTACGAGCTTCCATACCTTGAATTTGACCACGACGAGAGTTTAAGTCACCGATAACGTCGCCCATGTAATCTTCAGGAACGATAACGTCAACTTGCATGATAGGTTCCATAATTACAGGATCTGCTTTTCTCATAGCTTCTTTGAAAGCCATAGAGCCTGCAATTTTAAATGCCATCTCAGATGAGTCAACCTCATGGTATGATCCATCATAAAGAGTAACTTTAACGTCAACTACTTGATAGCCAGCTACAACACCAGCTTGCATAGCACCTTGGATACCTTGGTTGATAGGCTCGATGTATTCTTTAGGAATAGCACCACCTACAATTTTATTGATGAATTCATAACCTTTACCAGATTCATTTGGTTCAACAATAATTTTACAGTGTCCGTATTGACCTTTACCACCTGATTGACGAGCGTATTTTTGATCAATATCAGCACTTTTTCTGATTGTTTCTTTGTAAGAAACTTGTGGTTCACCCACATCAGCTTCAACTTTAAATTCACGAAGCATACGGTCAACAATGATCTCAAGGTGAAGCTCACCCATACCTGCGATGATTGTTTGGCCTGTTTCTTCATCTGTATAAGTTTTGAAAGTTGGATCTTCCTCTGCAAGTTTTGACAGAGCAATACCCATTTTTTCTTGTCCTGCTTTAGTTTTAGGTTCGATAGCAACACGAATAACTGGTTCAGGGAATTCCATTGACTCTAAGATAATAGCATGTTTTTCATCACAAAGAGTGTCACCAGTAGTTGTGTTTTTAAGACCTACAGCAGCTGCGATATCCCCTGAGTATACCATTTCGATATCTTCACGAGAGTTCGCATGCATTTGAAGAATACGTCCGATACGTTCACGGTTGTCTTTAGTTGAGTTTAAAACTGAAGAACCAGCTGTGATTGTACCTGAGTACACACGGAAGAAACAAAGTTTTCCTACATATGGGTCTGTCATGATTTTAAACGCTAAAGCTGAGAAAGGAGCGTCATCAGAAGATGGACGGCTATCTGCTTCACCTGTATCTGGGTTAATACCTGCGATATCGTCGATATCTGTTGGAGCAGGCATGTAATCTACAACTGCATCAAGAAGTTTTTGAACACCTTTGTTACGGTATGAAGTACCACAAAGAACTGGGATGATTTTAACTTGTGTAGTAGCTACACGAATAGCATCTTTAATTTCTTTTGTAGTGATTTCTTCACCTTCAAGGTATTTCATCATTAATTCATCGTCCACTTCTGAAAGTGATTCGATAAGAGCCATTCTGAATTCTTCAGCTCTATCAGCTAAATCAGCAGGAATGTCTTCACGACGAATGTCTTGACCTTTGTCATCATAATATACGAATGCACACATTTCAACAAGGTCGATCATACCTTTAAATGTATCTTCAGCACCAATTGGTAATTGAATTGGAACAGCATTACATTTTAGACGATCTTTCATCATTTCAAGTACGTTATAGAAATCCGCACCCATGATGTCCATTTTGTTTACATATGCCATACGTGGAACTTTATATTTATCTGCTTGACGCCAAACTGTTTCAGATTGAGGTTCAACCCCACCTTTTGCACAGAAAACTGTTACAGATCCGTCAAGTACACGTAGTGAACGCTCAACTTCAACTGTGAAGTCAACGTGTCCTGGTGTATCAATGATATTGATTCTGTGGTCGTTCCATGCACAAGTTGTAGCGGCTGACGTGATAGTGATACCACGTTCTTGCTCTTGTGCCATCCAGTCCATTGTAGCTGCACCGTCATGCACTTCGCCTATTTTATGGCTACGTCCTGAGTAGAAAAGAATACGCTCAGTAGTAGTTGTTTTACCAGCATCTATGTGAGCCATGATACCGATATTTCTTGTTTTTTGCAGCGAATACTGCCTTGGCATAATATTTCTCCTTTCACTAAAGCAATTGTAAATACACGATTTTTTCTAAAATTAGAATCTGTAATGTGCGAAAGCTTTGTTAGCTTCAGCCATTTTATGTGTATCTTCACGCTTTTTAACGGAGCCACCAACGTTGTTTATAGCATCGATGATTTCGTTAGCTAGACGTTCTCTCATAGTTTTTTCGCTACGAGCACGTGAATATTTTGTAATCCAACGTAAACCTAATGTTTGACGTCTTTCAGGACGAACTTCCATTGGTACTTGGTATGTCGCACCACCTACACGGCGAGCTTTAACCTCTAGGGCTGGCATAATGTTTTCTAATGCCTCTGTAAACACCTCTAGTGGTTCTCTGTCAGTTTTTTCACGAACAATATCAAAAGCGCCGTATACAACTTTTTGGGCAACACCCTTTTTACCATCATACATGATACTATTGATAAGCTTTGTTACAAGCTTTGAATTATAGAGTGGGTCCATTAGGACATCTCTCTTTGGTACATTTCCTCTTCTGGGCACTTTTCTTCCCTCCTTCATAATAAATGATTTCATTGGTACTCGAAAGCACGCCCGCTCTCGTATGGTGCCTGTTTAAGGTTTTATATATATAAAACACCCAAACAAAGCATCTAAAGCTTTGCTAAAACGAGTATTAAAAAATCTCAATTTTAAATTTTGCCTAAACTAGGACTACTTTGCAGCGCCTGGTTTTGGTCTCTTAGCTCCATACTTAGAACGAGACTGCTTACGGTTTGCAACACCTTGTGTATCTAGCGTACCACGGATGATGTGGTAACGAACCCCCGGTAAGTCTTTTACACGACCACCACGAATCATAACAACGCTATGTTCTTGTAGGTTGTGTCCGATACCTGGGATATAAGCTGAAACTTCCATTCCGTTTGTTAAACGTACACGGGCGATCTTACGAAGCGCTGAGTTCGGCTTTTTAGGTGTCATTGTTTTAACAGTTGTACACACACCTCTCTTTTGAGGAGCGCTTTGGTCTGTCACTTTCTTTCTTAAAGAGTTTAAACCCTTTTGAAGAGCTGGAGCAGTTGATTTTTGGATAGAAACTTCTCTACCCTTTCTTACTAACTGGTTAAATGTTGGCATATTGCACCTCCTTGCACAAAAAATAATATATATTCAACCTTAAAGGTTAAATAGCATTTAAAATTGCTACAATGGTAGCACCGACGTCTATGTCACAAGATTTCCCTAAAATTTCTTTGGTTTCAATCCAAGTTATTTTAATTTTTCTATCAAGACACATAGCAACAATCGGATCAATCACACGTCTTTCTGCATCTTTAGCGATGTATACGTGGCTTGTTTGTCCATCTAAAATAGCTCGTTGAGATTGCTTAATCCCAATAACTTTTGCTGTTGTATGCAGCGAAGCAGACATTAGTATATCCTCCCTATATTGCATACTGATATATTATATACTGTAATTTCTAATAAGTCAATCTATTCTGCATTATTTTTTTGCAAATAATGCAGAATTTTTTTGATTGACTATTTATTTTATTGTTTAATTATACTAAACGCTTAATCAAGCTGTACATTTTCCTGATATGAAGGCTTAATATACTCAGCCATACCAGAACCTGCAGGAATAAGTTTACCAATAAGAACATTTTCTTTAAGTCCTAATAGTGGGTCAATTTTACCTTTAATTGCAGCTTCTGTAAGCACTCTTGTTGTCTCTTGGAATGATGCCGCTGATAAGAAGCTTTCAGTTGCAAGAGATGATTTTGTGATACCCATAAGTGTTGGTGAATAAGTTGCAATACGAAGATGAGTTTCCCCTGCCGCAATTCTTTTTTCAACTTCACTGTTCATATCATCAAGTTCAATCATGCTGATTAATGCACCAGGAAGAAGTTTAGTATCTCCCTCGTCCTCAATTCTAATTTTACGCATCATTTGACGCACGATAACTTCAATATGTTTATCATTAATATCAACCCCTTGTTGACGATAAACTTTTTGAACTTCTTTAATTAGATAATCATGAACTGATCTTGGGTCTTTAACGCTTAGAATATCATGAGGGTTAAGTGCACCTTCACAAAGTTCATCACCTTGGTTTACAAAATCACCATGAGATACTTTAATACCAGAACTTGCAGCAAGTTGATAACTTCTCATATCTCCATTAGCATTGTTTGTAATATTAACAGTTTTAACTGTAGTACGGCGAGATTCTTCGATAGATACAACCCCTGAAATTTCAGCAAGCGTTGCAGCACGTTTTGGTTTACGAGCTTCAAATAGCTCTTCAACCCTTGGAAGACCTTGTGTAATATCGCTACCTGCGATACCTCCTGTATGGAAAGTACGCATTGTAAGCTGTGTACCCGGCTCACCGATAGATTGAGCTGCGATAATACCAACTGCTTCACCCATGTTACAAGTATCACCAGATGCAAGGTTTGCACCATAACATTTAGAACAAACACCTTGGCGACAACGACACTCAAGCACAGAACGAAGATGTACATCAGTGATTCCAGCATCTAAAATAGCTTTAATATCTTGTTCATCAATCATTTTTTCATTTGATACAATAACGTTACCAGTAAGCGGAGATACGATATCTTCAACAGGGTAACGACCTAAAAGACGGTCAGCTAGTGGCTCGATAACTTGGTTACCTTCCATGATTTGAGATACCCAAATACCTTTTGTAGCTCCACAATCTGTTTCACGAATGATAACATCTTGAGATACGTCAACAAGACGACGAGTTAGATAACCTGAATCGGCTGTACGAAGTGCTGTATCAGCAAGACCTTTACGTGCACCACGAGCAGAAATAAAGTATTCAAGTACAGATAAGCCTTCCCTAAAGTTCGCTTTAATCGGAATTTCGATAGTTTTACCAGATGTTGAAGCCATAAGACCACGCATACCAGCAAGCTGACGAATTTGGTTAATAGAACCCCTCGCACCTGATTGTGCCATCATGTTAATAGGATTAAATTTATCCATGTTAGCTTGAAGTGCTTTAGTTACTTCTTTAGTAGTTTTATCCCATTCAGCAACAACAAGTCTATAACGTTCGTCATTTGTAATGAAACCACGTTTGAATTTTTTATCAATCGCTGCAACACGTTTTTCTGTTTCAGTAATAAGAGGTTTTTTCTCTTCTGGTACAGACATGTCAGCGATCGCAACTGTAAGCGAACCTTTAGTTGAGAATTTATACCCTAAAGCTTTAATAGCATCAAGTACTTCAGCAGTTTTCCCAAAACCATGAACTCTAATACATCTATCAATGATTTTTTCAAGTTCTTTTTTGCCGCAAGTAAACATTACTTCAAGGTCAAATAGGTTATCTGGGTTACTTCTATCAACAAAACCTAAATCTTGTGGAAGTGGCGCATTGAATATAAGTCTACCTGGTGTAGCATCAACAATTTTATGCTGCATAACTCCATTAATTTCTTTATATATACGCACTTTAATTGGTGCATGAATTCCAACAACACCTTCATTGTATGCTAGAAGTGCTTCATCAACATTAGCAAAGATTTTGCCAGCACCATCTTCAGTTTCTCTGTCAATAGTTAGGTAATAAGCACCTAGTACCATATCTTGAGAAGGAACTGTTACAGGACGTCCATCTTGAGGTTTTAATAAGTTGTTTGCAGAAAGCATTAGTATTCTTGCTTCTGCTTGCGCTTCAGCAGATAGTGGTACGTGAACCGCCATTTGGTCACCGTCAAAGTCGGCGTTGTACGCAGAACACACAAGAGGGTGAAGCTTAAGTGCACGACCTTCTACTAAAACTGGTTCGAATGCTTGGATACCTAGTCTATGAAGTGTAGGAGCACGGTTTAAAAGAACCGGGTGACCTTTGATGATAATTTCAAGCGCTTCCCAAACTTCTGTTTTTGCACGTTCTACCATTTTTTTAGCACTTTTTATGTTAGATGCTAAACCATCTTCAACAAGTTTTTTCATTACAAAAGGTTTAAATAGCTCTAGTGCCATTTCTTTTGGTAGACCACATTGGTAAATTTTAAGGTCAGGTCCTACTACGATAACAGAACGTCCAGAGTAGTCAACACGTTTACCAAGTAAGTTTTGTCTAAAACGACCTTGTTTACCTTTAAGCATGTCAGATAAAGATTTAAGAGCACGGTTGTTAGGTCCTGTTACAGGACGACCACGTCTACCGTTGTCAATAAGAGCATCTACCGCTTCTTGTAACATACGTTTTTCATTTCTGATGATAATATCAGGAGCACCTAATTCTAAAAGGCGTTTTAGACGGTTATTTCTGTTAATAACACGTCTATAAAGGTCATTTAGGTCAGACGTTGCAAAACGTCCACCATCAAGTTGAACCATAGGACGAATTTCTGGAGGAATTACAGGAACTACATCCATAATCATCCAAGAAGGTTTATTGCCTGAAGTTCTAAATGCTTCTACAACTTCAAGACGCTTAATAATTCTAAGACGCTTTTGCCCTTGAGATTCTGAAAGTTCAGCTTTAAGTTCTTCTGCAAGTTTTTCAAGATCCATATCTTCCAAAAGCTCTTTGATAGCTTCAGCGCCCATTCCAGCTTTAAAATCGTTATCGTATTTTTCAACCATATCACGATATTCTTTTTCGCTTAGAATTTGTTTTTTAATAAGCGGTGTATCGCCTGGGTCTGTTACAATATATGATGCGAAGTATAAAACTTTTTCAAGAATTCTTGGCGAAATTTCCAGCAAAAGTCCCATTCTTGAAGGAATACCTTTAAAGTACCAAATATGTGATACAGGTGCTGCAAGTTCAATATGCCCCATACGTTCACGACGTACTTTAGCTTTTGTAACTTCAACTCCACAACGATCACAAACTTTGCCTTTATAGCGTACTTTTTTGTATTTACCACAATGACACTCCCAGTCTTTTTGTGGTCCAAAAATACGCTCACAGAAAAGTCCATCACGTTCAGGTTTTAATGTTCTGTAGTTTATTGTTTCAGGTTTACGAACTTCCCCGCATGACCAGTCTTTAATCATTTCAGGTGACGCTAAACCAATTTTTATTGCATTAAATGTTTGATATGCCACTACATTTAGCTCCTTTCCTAATTAAGCTCTTCGGATAAAATGTCATCGATGTTAAATTCTTCTTCATCTTCTAATAATTCTTCATCATCAACTAATTCATCATCAAGCAATTCGTCAGTTCCATTTTCGCTATCAGTGTCTCCACCAAACAGGCTATCTTCCTCTTCACCATCAGTGTTTCCAATAACAAATCCAGCACTTTCAAATTCACGTTCGCTAGCTGTATCGTTACCAGTCATGCTACGATCATAAACTGTATCGTCTTCATCTTCTTCAACAAGTTCGATAATGTTCATGTCTTCGTCAAGCACAGTAATATCAAGACAAAGTGATTGAAGTTCTTTAACAAGTACCTTAAATGACTCAGGAACACCTGGTTTTGGTACGTTATGCCCTTTAACAATCGCTTCATATGTTTTAACACGTCCTGTAATATCATCGGATTTTACAGTAAGGATTTCTTGTAGAGTATAAGCTGCTCCATATGCTTCAAGTGCCCAAACTTCCATTTCTCCGAAACGTTGTCCACCGAACTGAGCTTTACCACCAAGTGGCTGCTGAGTTACAAGTGAGTAAGGACCTGTTGAACGTGCATGGATTTTATCATCAACTAGATGGGCAAGTTTTAGGTAATACATAAAGCCTACAGTTACAGGGTTATCAAATTTTTCACCCGTACGTCCATCATAAAGAGTAGATTTACCATTGCCGTTATAACCAGCTTGTTTTAATGTAGCTTCAATATCATCTTCATCCGCTCCATTAAATACAGGTGTTGCAATTTTCCAGCCAAGTGCACGAGCTGCAAAGCCTAGATGCACTTCAAGTACCTGACCGATGTTCATACGAGAAGGTACGCCCAGTGGGTTTAGCACGATGTCAAGTGGAGTTCCATCTTCAAGGAATGGCATATCTTCTTGAGGTAGGATACGAGAGATTACACCCTTGTTACCATGTCGACCAGCCATTTTATCCCCAACTGAGATTTTACGTTTTTGTGCAATATAACAACGAACAATCATATTTACGCCAGGTGATAATTCATCACCATTTTCACGTGTAAAGATTTTAACGTCAACAATGATACCGCTCTCACCATGTGGTACACGAAGAGATGTATCACGAACTTCACGAGCTTTTTCACCAAAAATTGCACGAAGCAGACGTTCTTCAGCTGTAAGTTCAGTTTCACCTTTAGGTGTTACTTTACCAACTAGAATATCGCCAGAACGAACTTCAGCACCAATTCTGATGATACCTCTTTCGTCAAGGTCACGCAGTGCATCTTCACCAACGTTTGGAATATCACGTGTAATTTCTTCAGGTCCAAGTTTTGTATCACGAGACTCAAGTTCATATTCTTCAATATGGATTGAAGTATAAACATCATCACGTACAAGACGCTCATTTAATAAAATCGCATCTTCATAGTTATAACCTTCCCAAGTCATAAATCCGATAAGAACGTTTTTACCAAGTGCGATTTCACCTTGATCTGTTGAAGGACCATCAGCGATTACATCACCAGCTTTTACACGTTCACCAATATTTACAATTGGACGTTGGTTTATACAAGTACTTTGGTTAGAACGAAGGAACTTTGTAAGTTTATAAGTTTTTTCGCCTAAACCATCGTATTTAATAGTTACATCACGAGCTGTAACACGACTAACTACACCGTCGCCTTCAGCAAGAGGTACAGTACCAGAGTCAACAGCTGCTTTATGTTCCATACCAGTACCTACAACAGGTGCTTCAGTACGAAGAAGTGGAACGGCTTGACGTTGCATGTTAGATCCCATCAGTGCACGGTTGGCGTCATCGTTTTCAAGGAACGGAATCATTGCAGTTGCAACAGATACCATCATACGAGGAGATACATCGATTAAATCAAGCATATTTCTGTCAACTTCCATGATTTCATCACGATGACGACAAGTAATACGTTCATTTGCAAGACAACCATCTTCTGTAAGTGGCTCGTTTGCTTGACAAACATAAAATTCATCTTCTACATCTGCTGTCATATAAACGATTTCATCTGTAACTTTACCTGTTTCTTTATCAAGTTTACGATAAGGTGCTTCGATAAATCCAAATGGATTAATTCTAGCAAAAGTCGCAAGGTATGAAATAAGACCGATGTTAGGACCCTCTGGTGTTTCGATAGGACACATTCTGCCATAGTGAGAATAGTGAACGTCACGCACTTCGAAAGAAGCACGGTCACGAGATAGACCACCAGGACCTAATGCTGACATACGACGTTTATGTGTAAGTTCTGCAAGTGGGTTTGTTTGATCCATGAATTGTGATAAAGGAGATGAACCAAAGAATTCTTTAATCGCAGAAGTTACAGGACGGATATTGATTAGTGATTGAGGTGTAACTACATCTAAATCTTGGATTGTCATTCTTTCACGAATAACACGTTCCATTCTTGTAAAACCGATTCTAAATTGGTTTTGTAATAGTTCACCTACAGCACGCAGACGACGGTTACCCAGATGGTCAATATCATCTATAGTACCAATGTTGTTTGCAATATTTAATAGATAACAAATTGAAGCCAAAATATCATCTTCAATAATGTGTTTTGGAATTAGGTTATCAATATTTTCAATAATTTTAGCTTTTAGCTCTTCACCTTGATAATTTTCAAGTAAATCCTTTAGAACTGAAAAACGTACTTTTTCTTGAACTTTAACTTCAGCTGGATCGAAATCAACAAAGTTTGCTAAATCAACCATGCCGTTAGAGAATACTTTATGAAGTCTTCCATCAGCAGTTTCAAGAACAACATTGTGAACACCTTTATCTTGAATTTCAACTGCTTTTTCACGACTAATAACTTCGCCAGCATCACAAAGAATTTCCCCAGACATTGGGTCAATAATCATTTCAGCTGATTTTTTATCAGTAATACGACGAGCAATAGCAAGTTTTTTGTTGTATTTGTAACGACCAACAGCAGAAATATCATATCTGTGTACATCGAAGAATAAGCTATCAATTAATGATTTTGCGCTTTCAACTGAAGGTGGCTCGCCTGGGCGAAGTTTTTTATAAATTTCGATTAACGCTTCTTCAACAGTTTTAGAGCTGTCTTTATCTAGCGTTGCGAGTATTCTATCATCTTCCCCGAAAAGTTCTTTAATATCAGCATCTGTAGTTATGCCGATTTTAAGACCAATTGCACGAATAAAAGACGTGATAGGGATTTTACGGTTTTTGTCAATACGAACATAGAAAACGTCATTAGCATCAGTTTCATATTCAAGCCAAGCACCACGATAAGGAATAACTGTAGCTGTGATTAATGCTTTATCAGTTTTGTCAAATTCCATTCCATAGTATACGCCAGGCGAACGCACGATTTGTGATACTACAACACGTTCAGCACCATTGATGATAAATGTTCCGCTTTCTGTCATAAGCGGGAAATCACCCATGAAGATTTCTTGTTCTTTAATTTCCTCTGTTTCTTTGTTGCGAAGGCGAACACGAACCTTTAAAGGTGCAGCATAAGTTGCATCTCGTGCTTTACATTCTTCGACACTGTATTTTGGGATTTCTTCAAGAGAATAGTCTATAAACGCAAGTTCTAAACTTCCTGTGTAATCAGAAATTGCATCTACATCGTCAAACACCTCTCGAAGCCCTTGTTCAAGAAACCATCTATAAGATTTCTTTTGAACTTCGATAAGATTAGGCATACGTAAAATTTCATCAATTTTCGCATAGCTCTTTCTCAGTGTCTTTCCAAAGTATACGTCTTTTGTCATGTACTTTCTCACTCCGTTCTTAAAAGTTGATACGCACGGCAGCGTTGTTATTTTTATACGAAATACTATTGAAATAAATGGATTTTAATGTTATCATGTACTTGTAATAGTATTTTCTGCACACATATCTAATCAGTATACAATTATACAGTAGATACGGCTGTTTGTCAACCCATTTTGTTGATAAATAGTCTTTTTTTATGCTTTTTTCTAATTTCTTACAAGTTATACCTTTATTTTACTATTATATTCTATGAAATCGTCATATTGCACAAAAAAAACTGCATTTTTTTGTTTTCATGGTTTTCACGCCTGAAGGAACAAAAAAAGTGCAGTTTTAATTTTTAAATTATATCTTGCCTGAAATTTTTAAGCAATCTAAGTTATCTTTCTTCCCTAAAGTAGTTAACTCCACAACTTTCAGGTATAGAATTTTCACGAGATTCTTTGATAGATGTTACAACAAGTACAATCGCTGTTATTAAAAATGGTAACATATCATAAAACGCATTAGGGAATGGGAAAACACTTTTCGGAATATAATATTTTAATATCCTTAGTGCACCAAAGATAAATGAGCCCCATATAGCATGAGTTGGTTTCCATCTTGCAAAAATAACTAGTGCAACAGCAATCCAACCTAAACCGCCAACGTTATTATTAATCCAAACACCACCATTGATAATTAGCGAACAGTATGCTCCACCAATACCACAAATACCACCACCTAGTAACAGGTTTAAGTATTTAAGTTTTGTAACATTAATCCCAGCAGCATCTGCAGCAGCAGGATTTTCACCAATTGCCCTTACATGAAGCCCTGTTTTTGTTTTAAATAGGTAAAAACTACATATAATCGCAACAACTATACCGATATATACAAATGGGTTGTATGAAAAGAACATTTTACCAATCACAGGGATATCAGACAGCCCAGCGATATAAATATCACGCATTTGTTCTGTTATGGTTTCTGGCAGTTTTAGTGTGCCATGTTCTGAACGTTCTAACATAAATACGCCGACAAAGTTAGATAAACCTACGCCAAATATTGTAAGTGTAAGACCTGTAACGTTTTGGTTTGCCATGAATGTTACAGTTAAAACTGCATAGATAAGCGAAGATAATGCACCGAAAACAAAGGCAGCAATTATTGCAATAACAAAGCTATCAGTAAAGTATCCGAACATAAACCCAGCACAAGCACCTATAGACATCATACCTTCAACACCAAGATTTAAGTGCCCTACTTTTTCATTTATAATTTCGCCTACTGTACCAAAAAGAAGTGGAGTTCCAGCGAGTACAGCTGCGAAAAAGATATTAATAAATAAATCCATGAACTACTCTCCTCCTTTTTTATTTCTAACAAATTTATAGCGTACAAAAAGCTGACATCCAAGTACGAAGAATAAGATTATCCCTTGTAGAACAGCTGCAGAGTCAGTTGATAATCCATATGTGGACTGAACAACACTACTGCCTTTTTCAAGTACACTAAAAAGGAAAGAAACAAGTAAAATCCCAATTGGATTTAAGTTTGCAAGCCAAGCAATAATAATCGCAGTAAATCCTACGCCACCAGCAACAGCTGTTGTAAGTGTTCTGTCAGACCCTGTTGCTTGAAGCATACCAGCGATACCACAGATTGCACCACTTATAAACATTGTTCTTAACGTGATTAGTTTTACATTCATTCCCGCATAACGAGCAGTTTCTGCACTTTCCCCTACAACAGAAATTTCATATCCTTGTTTCGTATATTTGTTATAGATATAAACAATAACTACTAGAATTAATGCTACAATCCAACCAATATGTACACCTAAAACTTTATCAAGCACAGCATTCGGGTCAAACGTTGCAATTTTAGCATAACCTTGTGCTGTTGGGTCAAGCCATGGGCCGTCACGTAGATAAGATACAATATGCAAAGCTATATAGTTTAGCATCAAAGTAAACAGTGTTTCATTTGTGCCAAATTTTGATTTGAAAATCGCCGGTACAAGTCCCCATAGACCTCCACCAATTGCACCTGCAACAAACATAATTATCAGCAGTGCAACATGAGGTAAATCCGTGAAAAACAGTGCAAAATATGATGCAAAAATTGCACCAACAATAAGTTGACCTTCAGCACCGATATTCCAGAACTTCATTTTAAATGCAAGTGTTACACCTAAAGAAGTAATAAGAAGTGGTATCATAATTTTAATAGTCCCTTGAATAGCAAGTTGACTTCTAAATGCACCTTCCAATATCGTTGCATAAATTTCTAGTGGATTATATCCAATTATTAAAATAAACAATCCACCTGCAACAAGTGCAAGGAAGAAAGCTATAAGTCTTAGCATTATTACTTTATTATTCGGTAATTCTGCTTTTTTTACAATTCTAAATAATGGTTCCATTTTACAGCATTACCTCCTTTATATTTGTCCACCGGTCATAAGAATACCGATTTGTTCTTTTGTAACTTCTGCTGCATTAACAATGCCTGTAATTTGTCCATGACATAGTACAAGTACTTTATCACATAGACTAAGTAATACATCTAAATCTTCACCAATGAAAATAACGGCTACATTTTTTTCTTTTTGTTCATTTAATAAGTCATAAACTGTATGTGAAGAATTTATGTCAAGTCCTCGAACTGGATAAGCTGTGATAAGCAAATGTGGATTAGATTCAATTTCACGACCAAGTAACACTTTTTGAACATTACCACCAGACATAAGTCTTACTGGTGTGTCAATATTTGGTGTAACAATTTTTAGTTTTTCTTTAAGGCGTGTTGCCAGTTCTCTAGCAGGTTTTCTGTTTACAAAAAATCCTTTTTCACTGTTATATGATTTCAAAAGGACATTCTCTGTCATGCCCATAGATGCTACAAGTCCCATGCCAAGTCTATCTTCTGGAACAAAGCTCATGCTAATTCCAAGCTTTATAATTTCTTGTGGAGTTTTTCCAACAACATTTTCTTTGTTGTATAGTATTGCACCTGTTTCAGCTGGCAAAAGACCTGCAATAGCTTCACATAGCTCTTTTTGTCCACTTCCAGCGACACCAGCGACACCTAAAATCTCACCGGAATTAATATCAAATGAAATGTCATCAAGTGCTATAGAGCCATCACTAGAACGCACAGTCAGGTCAACTACTTTTAAAATATTTTGCTTATTTTTAACAGGTGTTCTTGTAATTTCAAGACTGACAGGACGACCTACCATCAGCTCTGTCAAATGTTTTTCAGAACTTTCTTTTGTGTTTACAGTTTCAATACTGCTTCCTTTACGCAAAATCGTTACTCTATCTGAAATTTCTAAAACTTCATTTAATTTATGTGTAATAATTATTATTGCACATCCATCAGCTTTCATTTTACGTAATATATCAAAAAGTTTTGATGTCTCTTGTGGTGTTAAAACTGCTGTAGGTTCGTCAAGAATTAATATATTTGCACCACGATATATAACTTTTAAAATTTCTACCCTTTGCTTTTCACTTACAGACATATCATAGATTTTCTTGTCTGGGTCTATTTCCAGCCCTAATTTTTGGCTAATTTCAAGGATTTTTTCTCTTAGTTCTTTTGGCTTAAGATGTTTTTCTTTTGTACCAAGTACAATATTTTCACTTGCCGTAAATACATCAACAAGTTTGAAATGCTGGTGAATCATACCTATTCCAAGCTCTTGCGAATAAGTAGGTGATGTAATATTAACTTGTTCTCCACAAATGCTAATTGTTCCACCATCAGGATGATAAATCCCTGATAACATATTCATAAGAGTTGTTTTTCCTGCACCATTTTCACCTAAAAGTGCAATAATTTCTCCGAATTTAACATTTAAATCAATATTATCATTTGCAATTACACTACCAAATACTTTTCTAATATTTTTACATTCAATAGCATACTGCACATTTTGCATATCTTCCATAAATTTCTCCCCATAGCTTTCGCCATAAATAATCATTACAGGTGGCTGTTCAAAAGCACTGAAAAACAAGATGTGGAAACTTTTAAACAAACAATCATATGTTATATATGTGAGCAAATTCAATATTTCAACAACTGTTTAATCAAAATTTTAACAATTAAGTTCAAATTTTGTGTTTTCATGGCTTCTAAACGCTGAGGGGAGGGCTTCACCCTCCCCCTAATATATTCTATTATTCTTCGTCTACAATGTTTTTGAAGTACCAGTTGATTCCACCAGTGATAGTAGCGTCATCAAGGTTAACGCCTTCTTCACCGATAATTTCACCTGTGTTAGTTTCGATTTCTCCCATAAATACGTCCCATTCGCCTGACACGATTTTAGCTTGAGCTTCATCAATTTTGCCCTGAGCTTCTGGGTTATTTAAATCTGATAGAGGAGCCATATCAACTAATCCATCAGCTATACCACCGAAGTAGTTTTCACCTGTCCAAGTTCCATCAATAATTGATTCAATAGCAAATGTGTAGTATGCGCCCCAGTTCCAAACTGTTGAAGTTAGAACTGCTCCTGGAGCATCTTTAGACATATCTGAGTTATAACCTACACCATAAACACCTGCAGCTTCCGCAGCGATTTGTGGGTTTGGTGTGTCACAGTGTTGTCCGATTACGTCAGCGCCTAAAGCGATAAGTGCATCAGCTGCTTGTTTTTCACCTTCTGGGTCAAACCAGCTGTTAGTAGTTTTGATATAAACTTTAGCTTCTGGATTTACTGAGTATACACCCATTGCAAATGCGTTAGCACCACCAGTTACCTCTGAATTATCTTTACCCCAAGCTGCTACATAACCGATTTTGTCAGTTTCTGTTTTAAGACCTGCTGCAATACCTGTTAAGTAACGTGATTGGTAAATTCTACCGAAATAGTTGTTAAAGTTAACACCATTTGATTTATAGCCTGTTCCGTGTGAGAAATAAACTTCTGGATATTCAGCTGCAAGTTGTTCTACAGTATCCATGTATCCCCAGCTTGTAGCAAATATTACGTTAGCGCCTTCTTCGATACATTCTAGAATAGCTGTTTCAACTGCTGTTGGATCATTATCAGCAATTTCATTTTTTCTGATAATTTGGCTATCTTCAAGACCTACAGCATTTTGCATTTCAACGATACCAACATCATGAGTGTAAGTATAACCTGAACCTTCAGCAGGGTCAGTAATATGGATTACACCAACTTTAATATCTTCTTTTGCAATAGCTGGCATAACACCTGTTGATGCAGCTGGAGTAGATGTGTCCCCTGCATCTGCAGCATCATCTGCTGGTGATGAAGTGTCTGTTCCTCCACATGCTGCAAGCAATGTTAGAGACATAGTTGTCGCAAGAATTGCACTTAAAAATTTTTTCATTTTTTTCCTCCTAAATAATACAAAACGTAAAAGGTGATAATTTCAATCCTTTTATTACATGTTTTATTATTTTACAACAACTTTACACAAATTTCAATCTATTTATTAAATTTTATGAAATATTTGTGAATTTTTTGCTTTTTTGTTGTAAATTTTTCTATGTTTTAAACATATTGCATGGAATTTTATTCTAAACTTTTCCAACTTTATCCTTATCTAGTGCTGAAACACCAATAAATACCACTGCACAAACTAAAAACATAAATATTCCGACACTTTTAAACATTGGAGCAAGCGCTGGAACAATATTCCAAGCAATAACAGTTAATAATGCAGCTGCTATAGTTGCAACTCCCGCTTTTTTACTTGCAAATTTCGGAAATAATAATGCTCCAACTACTACAAAAGAAGTTCCGATTGCAATTGATAATGCCTGCTGCATAGCACCTAGAATTGCACCCATTTGTGTAGCAATCAAATATGTTATCCCACTTGCAACAACAACTATAACTTTGTTTATCATAGCTTTTTTATCATTTGAAATATCTGGCTTTGCTTTAAATACAATGTCTTTACTAACCGTAGTTGTAAGTCCTATAATCATTGAGCACGCTGTTCCCATGTCTGCTGCCCAAAGCCCTGAAAGTGTAATACCACCTAAAACAGGAGGAATGCTCATAAGAATCATTGGAAGTGCAACCGAAGCTTCTGCATCTGGTAAAAGTGCTTTGCTTGCAACCCCTAATAATGCACATATAAAACCAATTGGAACCATTAAAGCTGCACCCAGTATATATCCATTTCTTGCACTTTTATCATCTTTACCTGTAAGACCAATTTGCACAACGCCTTGAATTGAGTTTGTATTACCCATCATTACAATAATCCATCCGATAATACCAACCCATCCCATACCTTCTACAAGGCTCATATAAGGTACATCTGGTTCTGCTACCGTAAGTTGTCCAATAGCTTCCCAGCCACCTTGTGTAAGAACAATTACTGCTGCAACAATTACACCAACATAAATTAGCACAAGGTTTAAAACATTTGTAAGTGATACACTTCCCATACCACCTATCATTGCTATCAACATAAAAATTATAAATGAGAAAAATGTACCAGATTCAACTGTAAAAACATTTGGTAATAATGACGCTAATATAGATCCCCCTGCTTTATATTGCAGTGCGATAATCCCTGATTGAATTACACACATAGCAATAACCATCATATAAGAAGTTGCTGAACCATATAGGTCATTTACAAGTCCTGAAATTGTGCTGTATCCACTTTTTCTAAGATACTTTACACCTATCATTGAAGATGCAACTGCACCTATTGCCCATGCTGCATCATACCAACCAGCTGCAAGACCTACATTAAAAGCATTTTCTGCAATACCAATTGTCGAAGCACCACCAATTGCAAGACCTGCTATACTAGCTGCAACTACAAATGTCCCATTCTTACCTTTGTATAAAAGAAAGGCTTCGCCATCTTTTTTTTGTTTTCTTGATACCGTAAAACTTATTGCAAAAAGCAACACTACATATAAAACTACTATAATTAAAGGTATATTCATTTTCTCTTCCCCTAAATTTCCTTATTTAAATTGTCAAAGTCCTGTGAAATCTGTGGAACTAAACTTCCACCGTATTCCATTACATAAACTGTTTTATCTTTAAAATCAACTTTATTCATAATATCTTCAATAGAATTATGAGCTTCAATGCCCATATCTGTAACAAGAGCAGGATCGATTTCACTTAAAAGATATGATTTTGCCTTTCGTGCATTTTCACAAGCTGCATAGAATATATATCCACCAATCGTGAAATTTTCTCGTAAATCTTTATCTAATGTACCATTTGCTAGTGGTTTTTGCCAAGCAAAAAAGTCTGGTGCTCCCCCACCTTCTGTACACTCTGCAATTAAAATTAATATTCCTTCTTTTTTAACAGCACGCACAGCATTAAATAAAGTTTTAGTTGATTGATATAAATTAATATCTTTAGGAAATCCACCACAACTTGCAATTACAATATCTGCTTCTTGTTCAATAGGCACAGCATAGCTTTGCTGAACATATCTACAGCTTTGCTCCCAAGCTTTAACAAAGTCTCCACAGAAAAAACCACTATGTTTAGCATGAGTATCCATAACAACACTAATGCCAAAAGTAACATCAATCATATCTGCTGCTTCTCTCATATCAAGGTTAATAGGATTTTCAAGCATTTTACCACTGCCAACCTTTACACTGCTCATAGCTTTATCAGGGTCTAGTGCCATAATATGATTCATGCCTATTGTCTCTCTTGATGCAAGACCTGGTAAGATGCTTTTTCTGCCTCCGCCATAACCTGCCATAAGATGATGTACTGTTCCACCTATTACAATTACCTTGCGTCCAACAATAAGTGGATTTACAACTACTTTTGTGCCAAATGAAGTTGTGCCAACTGTAACTAAATCAGGTGCATCGCAATCATGGTCTACAACCGACACATTATTATATGCATATTCACCTGCAATTTTTTTAAGCTCCTCTGCTGAATTTTTCCTGTGTGTTCCAAGTGCCACAACAACTGTAATATCATCAAATTTGATGCCTAATTCTTCATGTAAAAACTCTGTAAGATATGAGCATAATATATCTTGACGCATCCACAGCCTTGTGATATCTGATACTACAATCGTAATCTTATCACCATTTTCAATAAGCTCATTTAAAGGTTTTGAATTAATCGTGTCACTCGTAAGTGAATTAATAAAATCTGCTTTAACATCAGCTATTGCCGGCATTTTGTTTTCACGCAAATATGTCACACTTTTTGCATTTTCTGCGTAAAGTTCAACACTTTTTTGACCGTATTTTAAACTAATTGCTTCCATACTTCTGATTCCCTTCTACTTTATAGTTTAAATCAACAAACATCCGTACATTATATACTGTTAAGTACTTATTGTCAATCGTTTGAGCCATAAATACTAAACTATTGTATTTTTTGTGAATATATGTTATTTTTTGTATAATTGAATTCACTTTTCTATTTCAAGCCTTTTCATTGCTGATATTATTTGCTTTTTTATCTAAACCATGATATAATTACGATAATTATTTAATAAGGAGCGAGGGGTTTTTGTGACATTTTTTTGGTCTTTAATTACATTTATTGTATATTTTACTCATAATTTTTATACTATTTTGTTCGTTTCAGATTCATTATCTTTTGATAATATCAAAAAACCTATCATCGTTATCTTCTCTATAGTAAATACATTTACTATTTTTATAGCACATTTTTTAGGCTTACATTATTATTCTTTATTAATTCCTCTGTTTTTTGTTTATACATTAGAATTCTTATTCATATCAAAATTAAGATTTCGCAAATCAATTTTCACGTCTACAGCAATAATTTTAAACCTATTTACTATTAATCTATTTGTTTTAGTAATCGCTGCAACTACTCAAAACTTGACTTTAAATCAAGTTTATGCAGATGATACATTTCTTTATCAATCACTTTTAATATCTAGCTTTATACTTCTTGTTATGCAGTATAAAAATAGTGCTGTTTCTTCTTCACAGAAGTTTAGCCAAGTTGCAAATTCAAATGTTTATGCGACTATAATGTCTTTTGTAAGTATAGCTTTATTTTTATTTTTAGCAATTGATTCATATATTATAATGGATATTATTTTCACACCTGCTCTTTTTGTCTCTTCAATATCAACATTATGTTTTATTTTAATAATGTACTATTGCTTATTTTATTTCAATATCTCATTAACTCAGCTACACCCATTTAAAAGAAAAGCTGATGAAGTTAGAAAATTGCATGAGAAAGTCATTTCTAAAAAGATAGAAACAGAATTTAAATTATATACCGATGACTTAACAAAATTATATAATCGTAGATTTATTTTTGCTAAATTAGATGAATTATGTGCTTCATCTGATGTTGAATTTAGTATTATGTTTTTAGATTTAGCTAGCCTTAAGTATGTTAATGATAACTATGGTCATAAGACTGGTGACCAATATATAATTGATATATCAAATATTTTAAGACAAGCTTTAAGAGAAGAAGATTTATCAGCTAGAATTGGTGGAGATGAATTTTTAGTCCTTTTATTTGATGCAAATGGCATTAATTTAGAACATATTGTTCGTCGTATTAAAGATTTAATTCTGATTAAAAGCAAAGAAAAATCTCACATTTTTCATGCCAACATTGGCTATTTAACCTTTGATACTACTAACAAAAATCAAACACGTGCCGAGCTTATGAATAAAGTTGATGACCTTATGAATTTAGATAAATCATTATTTTATAAAAAGGGTGGAATGCGAAAATGATATATATTGCAACTATACCAATATATCTATTATATATTTATTTTGTGTTTTACTATGTTACTAAGATTTTTGGAACACCACTTCCAACTGTAAAACAAATTGTTATAATAAGCTTTGTTAATACATTTTTATTATTCTATACATATTTTTTCTCACATATGAATTTTGAATGGTTATTTATGATATTGTATTACTTAATTTTTGCTTTGGAAATTCATTTTGTTTGTAAACAATCATTTATTTCTACAGCTGCTTCCACAGTTTGTTTTACTATTAACTTCTTTGGCACTAAAACTCTTTTTTTAGGTATTTATACTTATTATTCAGATATTACTATTTCTGAATTTTTAATATCTCCTGAAAATAGATTAGTACTTTTAATCGCTTCTTTTGCTTTTTTAACTCCTTATATAATTTTTAGCAGTAAAATATTAATACATAAAGTAGTTAGATTTTTATTTGCTGATTTAGCGAGTCTTAAATTATCTGTATTTTTGTTATCAGCAGTTTGTATTAATCAATTTTTTTCAACTTTTACAGTTTTTGATAACAATATAAATTCTGTTTATAATAGCATTTATCAAATTAGAACTGGTCTTGTATCACTTATTGCATTTGTAATTATTATGATAGTTGTATATATTTATTCTAAGCTTAAAGAAGCTGCGATAACTTACAAAGATAGATCTGATAAAATTCAAGAGACTAACTTAACTTTGCATAAATTAGAAAAAGAAGTTAACACAGATTTTTTCACAGGTTTTTCCATCAGAAGTATTGCTATTCAAAAATTAACTGAATTAATTTCATTGCAAGAACCTTGTTATGTCTTATTCATAGATATTGATGGTCTTAAAACCGTAAATGATAACATAGGCCATGAAGAAGGTGATTTTTACATTAAATCTGTATCAGAACTTATTGGTGAAATTTTTGTTAATGATACAATTTCTAGAATTGGTGGAGATGAATTTTTAATAGTAGGTAATTCAAAAACTGTCACTATTAAAAATAAACTTGAGCTATGTGCAGATAAAATAAAAAATATTGATTCTACATATGAAACTTCTATAAGCTATGGGTTTATTGAAGTCGATGAAACTAATACTTTGACTCCTGAACAATTAATCGAAATTGCAGATAATGAAATGTATAAATTCAAAAAAAGCCGAAATAAAGAACGTAAAATATAAAACTGAAGGATA
>CAYJKB010000033.1:0-8828 GCA_964370625.1 uncultured Oscillospiraceae bacterium
ATTTATCGATTGCTTTTTTGTTAGGTCTCTCAACCTGTAATCCTAATATCATTGTATCTTAATAATATTTGGGGAGGGGTTTTGTTGTATGTTATGGTAAATTTATTTGCTAAGCATTATATAATGAGTTATATTTATTATCTAACGCTATTGTTTTGTTTTTCGGCATACATCTTTTTATCAGCAAGAGCCAATAAATCAGCTAAATTTTCTGCTTCTCTTGAAAATACATATCCGATGCTAGAAGAAATATTTATTTTAATACCATCAAAAGCAAACACATCTTCCGAACTTTCTTTTATACGGCGACTTATTGCTAAAGCATCTGCATCATTTGTAACGCTAGGGACAATAACCACAAATTCATCGCCGCCAACTCTTGCAATAATAGAATCATTTTTTAATACAGTTTTCAGCCTTTGTGCAAAAGAAATCAAAACTTTATCTCCCATTTCATGACCATAGTTATCATTAACGGGCTTAAACTTGTTAAGGTCAAGATAGAATATCGCAAATTCAGAGCCCTTAGCTTTTTTAAAATATTTTTCCAGTTTTACCCTGTTAGCAGCACCTGTTAAAGCGTCAGTTTCAAGTTTTTTAGTTAAGTCTTCTCTGATTTTTAAAGCTTTTTTTACGTATTTATAAATAATAAGGATAATTAGAAGTAAGATAAAAAAAGATGAAATAAAGCTAGTCACAACAATCTTAATCTTATCTTTCATATGTAAATCCATTTCAAAATCTGCATCTGCAACTTTAAAATTCGAACTGCTTGAATAGATAATGTTAAAATCTTCAGAAGTATAAAGGTCTATTTTTTCATCTTGATATGTCGAAGTAATCTTAAGTTCATATCCAAGTGTGGGAAGATTTGTTGCAGCGATTGATGCTAAAAGCGTATCAGTGTGAACTGATACGGTTGAAAATCCAATAAATTCATCATCTATATACAAAGGTGTATGAATAACAATACCTACCTTACCATCAATAAGCTCATAAGGACCTAAAACAAACACTTCGCCACTATCTCTTGATTTGATTGCATCATCCCTTGCTGATTCATCTTCAAACACGTTATGTCCTAATAAAAAAGCATTTTCTTCATAAGGATATACTTGTGTGAAAATACCATTAGGAAGATAAGCAATTGAGGGATTAATGGCATTATTGTAGAGTGCCGCTGAAATTCTATTAAAATCTTCATCACTAATTTGACCGTTTTGTATAATTAGTATTTCACCTAAAATTTGGTTAACCTGTATTTGCGACTGCACTGCTGATTGAATTCTAACTGCGTATGTCTCAATTATATTTTGTTCTTTATCTTCTATATCGAAAAAATTTAATCTCGCAAAATAAAAAGATATACATACGTTAATAATTAATAGTGTAATAAGTAATGTTTTTAAAAATTTCATTTTATATCTCCTACATATATTTAATTATTAATATATTTAAGCAAGCTTCTTTATAATTATACTCCTCTTTTTAAGCACAGTCAACATCAGAAATTAGGAGTTAATATAATAATGTGAATAGCTTTGTAGAAAAATCGATATACATAAGTCGTTAAAATAAATAATCTACACAAAGATAAATTTACAAAAATAAAAAAAGCAATCGATAAATCGATTGCTTTTTTGGCGGAGAACGAGGGATTTGAACCCTCGCGCCGGTTCCCCGACCTACTCCCTTAGCAGGGGAGCCCCTTCACCACTTGGGTAGTTCTCCAAAAAGTTGAAAAACTGATTGGCGGAGAGAGTGGGATTCGAACCCACGGACGCTTTGACACGTCGCCGGTTTTCAAGACCGGTGCCTTAAACCAACTCGACCATCTCTCCGTAACATCAGCATAATCTACTATATCATAGTCATTAGCAGTTGTCAACACTTTTTGAAAAGTTTTTTTAAAAAATATTTGAGGAGCGAAAAAATGCATCACTCCCCAAAGTTAAAAAGCATAAAAATACTAAGTTTATCTTTTGCTAATAGGTACGTAATTAGCAGATTTCAGCATAGCTTTAAACGCAGGACGTATAATTTTGCCAGAAATAGTAATTTCTTCAAGTCTATGTGCCATCCAGCCAGCAATACGAGCACTAGCGAATAGAGGAGTATACATTTCACGAGGGATTTTAAGCATTTTATAAACCAGCCCTGAATATAAATCAACATTTGCACACATAACTTTGTCAACATTACGAACTTTTTTAAATGCAATTGGTGTTAAACGTTCAATAGCATCTAATAATTTAAATTGAGAATCAAAACCTGTATCAACAGATAATTTTCTTGCATGTTCTTTTAAAATTACAGCACGAGGATCTGATAACATATAAATTGCATGACCCATTCCATAGATAAGTCCTTTTTTGTCTCCAACTTCTTTGCGAAGAATTTTGCACAAGTATTCTAAAACTTCATCTTCATCTTGTGGATTTTCTAAATCTAATAACATTTGTTCAAACATTTCACGAACTTTAAGGTTAGCACCACCATGTTTAGGTCCTTTAAGCGAACCTACAGCTGCAGAAATAGCAGCATAAGTATCTGTATCAGATGATGATACAACACGATTTGCAAAAGTAGAGTTATTACCTCCACCATGTTCTGCATGTAAACAAAGAGCAATATCTAATAATCTTGCTTCATCATTAGTATATACGCCATCATGTCTAATTAATCCTAATATGTTTTCTGCTGTAGATTTAGTTGGATCTGGGACATGTAGATACATACTTTTATTTTGGAAATAACGGCGACGTGCTTGATATGCATGAGATACAATAAGAGGGAATTTTGCAATTAAATCAATCCCTTGACGAAGCACATTTTCAACACTAATATCATCAGGATTTTCATCAAATGAATATAGTGATAACGTAGCACTTGCTAGTTTATTCATAATATCATTACTAGGTGCACGCATGATGACATCTTCTGTAAAGTTGCGAGGTAAATTTCTGCATTTACTAATAAGCGACATATATTCATCAAGTTCAAGCCTAGTAGGCAAATTACCTATAAGTAAAAGATAACTGATTTCATCAAAGCCAAAACGCTTTTCACGCTCAATTCCACCAATAAGATTATAAAGATCTATTCCACGATAAACGAGTTTTCCATCAATAGGTTCTCTTTCACCTTCGGAAATAACATACCCATGTACATTACAAATGCGAGATACACCAGCGACTACTCCAGAGCCATCAGCATTTCTTAAGCCTTGTTTCACTGAAGGATTTGCGTACACTGTTTTATCAACAGGGTTGTTTTCAGCAAATTTCTTACATAAACTATCTATATTAGCAATTTCTTGCTGTGGACAATTAATATCTGTCATAATTATATTCCTCCTTACATAAAATTACTTATACACATTCATTCTATATTATAGTCAGGAAAATGTCAAATATGAATTATTGCAAAAAGAAAGGAAATGCAAAAAATGAAGAAAATATTTACAACAACAATATTATTATTAACAATTATTTATGTTATTCCGTTTATTTATACAGGTTATGGATATGCTTTAAACAATAGTATAAAAGGGGATACAGCTATCCATATTCCATTTACATCGGATTTAATACAAAATAATTCACAAGACAAAACAAATGTTTCAAATACTGATATGTCTGAGGAAATTTTGAAAGAAAAAAATATAATAACAGTATATAAGCATGAAACAGATGAAGTTATTGAAGTTGAGCTTGAAGAATATTTATATGGTGTAGTGGCAGCTGAAATGCCCCCAACATTTGAACTTGAAGCATTAAAAGCTCAGGCTGTTGCTGCACGTACATATATTATGTATAAAAAATATGGGGTAGAAAGTGGAAAAATCTCTGATGATGGTCATAAGGGTGCAATAATTTGCGATGATTCTACACATTGCAAAGCTCATATAGACATTGAAGTAGAGGCAGAAAATTTATGGAAAGATAACTCAGAAGAATATTTAAATAAAATTAAACTAGCTGTTGATAGTACGGCTGGACAAATTATTACATATTCAAATATTCCAATAGCAGCTGTTTTTCATTCTGTATCGGCAGAAAAAACAGAAAATGCCTCTGATGTTTGGGGAAGCACAACACCATATCTAACAAGTGTTGTAAGTCCTGGTGGAGAACAATCACCAAACTATTCAAAAGCAACTACTTTTACAGCAGATGAATTTCGCCAAAAATTTGAGGAAAAGTATGAAAATATGAATTTGAATGATAAGCCAGCAAATTGGTTTAAAGCATCAAACCGTAGTGAAGCTGGTGGAATAATTGATGTTATGTTAGGGGGCATTCGAATTTCAGGTGATGAAGTACGCAGTGTATTAGATTTAAATTCAACGAATTTTACAATTAGTACAACAGAAAATTCTATAACAATTACAACATTAGGTTATGGTCATGGCGTTGGAATGAGTCAATATGGTGCAAATTATTTAGCGAAAGAAGGCAATGATTACACCGAAATTCTATCATGGTATTATGTAAATACTCAGCTACAAAATATTTCAGACAACTAGTCAGAAATTTAACTAAAATTTTCTTGAATTAGATGTATTAACCGAAATTTTCCTGTCAATAATAATGACAACGGAGGTATGATACATGAAAAATTCTAATTCAAACGACAAGTCATTTTTTTTAGATGACAAAGGATTTTACATAATCCTATTCCTTTGCCTTGTGGCTATTGGAGTTTCAGGTTATGTATTATTCTTCACAGAAGTGCCAACAAATGATACGCAAATTCCACCAATTTATACACCTAATCTAGAAAGCCAAGACGATACAGAAACTACAACAGATGATTTTAGCAAAATTATTTCAGATGTGCATGAAGAAGAAACGGATTTAATAGATGCAAAATCTGAAGATACTGCTGAGGTTGTAGTTCCAAAACCGCTTGAAGTGGAAGATGTGTCAGAAGTTTCGCAGGGGAAAGTGCCAGCTGTGACAGCAAAGCCAGAAAATCCACCAGAGCCACAAAAAGAAGAAACTCTATTTGTTTCACCTGTTCCTGGTGAAGTTATTAAAGTTTTTTCAGGAACAGAACTTGTGTTTAATGAAACTATGGATGATTGGAGAGTTCATGTGGGCACAGATTTTGAAGCCAGTGAAGGTGACAGGGTTTATGCAATTGCTGACGGCATAATTGATGATGTTTATTTATCTGAACTATGGGGACAATGTGTAGTTATTGATCATGGAGAAGAACTATTTACAGTTTATACAGGGTTGGCTGAAAATGTTACTGTATCAAAAGGTGAAAATATAAAATCTGGAGAAGTGATTGGTGCGAAAGGTCAGCCAACTGTAAGTGAAGCTTTGCAAAAAAGTCATATTCATATAGAAGCAATTCAAAATGGACAGTATATTGATGTTATGAATTTAATACAAAAATAAAATAATTTACACACTATTTAACTTTTTTTTGAATAGTGTGTTTTTATTTTTAAAAAAATATGATACAATAGTAAATAATCAAAAATTTTGGAGATGAATTATGAATAAAATAAACCCTTTATTGCTTTTTCCGATTTTTATAATTACAGCTATATTGGCAAGGATTTTCCACTTATCAGATGGATATAATTATATAACAGGGCTGCCTGCTGAACACAATATGTTTTGGTATATTCTAATTGTGATTTGTGTGCTTGGCGTAGCATATGCTGTTTTTTGTGCATCAAAATTTCCTGCATATGAAGAAATTCATTTTAGAGGAGCCTTTAAAACAAAAAGCGATGCTTATAAAATGTTAAGTGTAACAGTTGCATTTGTTATGATTGGTGTTGGCTTTTTTGAGCTTGTAATGAGCTTAATTCAAAGTACAAGTATGCCTGTTATCATGGGTCAAAGCACATTACTTAGAGTGTTGCCGATGTTACCAAAACTGATTTTATCATTATTATCAATTTTATCAGGTGGAGCAATAATAATAATCTTATTAGTCCAACTTCAATATAAACCATCGGATAGTGTAGCCTTTTTAAGCACAATGCCAATGTTTTGGGCGTGTTTTGGGCTAGTTTTAACGTATAACGAAAATGGAGCAAATCCAATTGTTTCTGAATTTGCATTTGACATTTTTGCATATATTGCAACTATGTGTGCACTATATTGCTTTGTTGGATTTTATTTTGGCAAATATGATATGCAAAAATTTGTTTTCACAAGCTTATTATCTGTATTATTTTCATCAATAGCTCTTATAACTATATTATATGCTGCACTTTCGCCTACATTTACATTTATTGATGTGAATGCAATCTCAATAATTCGTTTAACATCGGTTACTGCGATGTCAATACTTATGTATGCTAATACTTTCAATTTACAAATAAATGTCACACAAGAAAAAGGGGAAATAGAACAATGAAAGATATGAATTTAAATTACTTTAATCCAACTCGGATAATAAGTGGAACGGGTTGCCTTAGAAATTATAATACTTTTTCAGATATAGGCAAACGCTGTTTTATTGTAACAGGTAAAAATTCAGGGAAAAAAAGTGGAGCTTTAGATGATGCTATTCAGGCACTTAATAATTCAGGAGTGTCTTACATGATTTTTGATGAAGTTGAAAACAATCCATCTACAGAAACATGCAAAAAAGCGGGAAATTTAGCTCATGAATTTAATGCAAGCTTTATTATGGGTATTGGTGGAGGATCTCCTATAGATGCAGCAAAAGCAATTGCTATCTATGCTGCAAATCCAGTGTTACCAATTGATGATATTTTTAATGCTACATATGCAAATCGTCCACTTCCGATTGTAGCAGTTAATACAACTGTGGGAACAGGTAGTGAAGTTACACCATTTTCAATACTAACAGTGCACAGCTTAGGAACGAAAAAAGGAATTGCAAATGATAATCTATTTCCTAAAATTTCATTCTTAGATCCAATGCATGCAATGAGTTTACCACAAGATATTCTTGTTTCAACGGCAATAGATGCTTTTTCACATGCAATTGAAGGATATTTTTCAAGAAAAGCAACACTAATGACAAATACATATGCAGAAGCTGCAATGAGATTATTGTCTAAAGGACTAATGACAGTTTATGGTGGAGGTTATGATTATGACCTTGTAGCAGACTTTATGTATGCTTCTACTTTAGCTGGTAAAGTGATTTCAGCTACATCTACATGTGCTGTTCATTCGATGGGGTATTCATTAACATATCATTTAGGAGTGCCACATGGTACAGCTAATGCTTATTTCTTACCTAATTTTATACGTCTGATGGCTGAATCAAGCCCAATGCGTGTTATGAGTGTACTTAAGTTCTGTAACATGACAAGTGTTGACCAATTAAGCAGCTTGCTTAACAAACTTTTACCACTCGATGTTAAACTTTCTTGTGAGCAAATTGAACAATTCTCCCAAGAGGTAATTAAAACTGCACATGTTAAAAACTCTATTAGACCATTAGGAATAGATGAAGTGCGTAATCTATATAAAAAATCAGTAGGTCAATAATTAAATAAATTCTTATGGGGGTGTGATGAAATTTGTCACACCCCCATAAGAATTTTTTTGTATATTATTCATAAAGGTGAAGTGAAAATTTGCATAAATCTTAAAAAACGAAATAAGTTGCGAAAATGAATAAAAATACCTAAATATACATATAATTACAAAATTAATAGTGCGTATATTACACTGTTTTGGATTTATACTTGTACAAAAATAGAAAAATAATTTAGTCAACTTGTTGAAAAAAATCATACTAATTTGTTTAAAATAACATTAAAAAAATAAAATTTCATACTAAAATTGAAAAAATATTAAATTTAATTGACAACTAATTAGAGTTATGCTAATCTAACTCGAGTTAGTTGAGAATAACAATATTTATTTAAGGAGAAAGTGTATGAAAAGAATATTATGTGGGGTTTTATCAACTTCATTACTATTGCAGCCACTCATAAGTGCCTCGGCGACGTTGGAGGAAAATATTTATAGTGATATTGAAAATCACTGGGCAAAGTCTGCAATAACAGAATGGAGTGGTTATAACATCATAAAAGGATATGATGGAAAATTTAATCCTGACCAATATATCACTCGTGGTGATTTTGCAGTAATTTTAGATCGATTAATGAATTATCAAACTGCATCAGAGAATATTTTTGAAGATTTAAGCGATGCTTATTATACAGAAGCTGTATTAAAACTATGCGAAGCCTCGGTAATGCAGGGCGATAGGTCGAATGTTCGCCCGCTTGATAATGTAACAAGACAAGAAGCAGCAGTTATGATAGCTCGTGCTTCAGGGCTTGCTTTTGGAGCAGAGACAACAACTTTTGCTGATGATGCACAAATTGCAGACTGGGCGAAATCAGCTGTGGATGCACTATCTAAAGATGGTTGGGTAAACGGACGTGAGGGCAATAAGTTTGACCCTAATGCACCAATTACTCGTGCTGAATTAATCACAATGCTGGATAATGGTATTGCTATGATTGTTTCTGATATTAATCAAATTACAGATGATATGCAAATCGAGGGCTCTGTACTTATTAATACACCAATCGAAGATTTAGCAAAACTTTCAGTTAGCAATCATCTAATCTACTCAATGAATGCACTTACTGGGATGAATTTGCTTACAGATGCAACTGTAGGTGGTAGATTAATACTACATAGTGATGCACCTGAAACTGAAATGGATAAATTCACAGTAAAAGGTACAAGCACTATTGGGGCAGTTGATCTTTTTGGTAATATTGAGTTTGATGGTGGAGAAACTGACATCGGTGATGTTAATACACCACTTGGTGCTTTAACAGGTGATGATGACGATGATAG
>CAYJKB010000033.1:8928-24074 GCA_964370625.1 uncultured Oscillospiraceae bacterium
GGCTCATCAGGAGGAAGCTCAGGTGGCTCAAGTGGTGGCTCATCAGGAGGAAGTTCAGGT
Organism: uncultured Oscillospiraceae bacterium; assembly: GCA_964370625.1. GTDB lineage: Bacteria > Bacillota > Clostridia > Oscillospirales > Butyricicoccaceae > CAYJKB01. The sequence continues at coordinate 8,989 of CAYJKB010000033.1, forward strand.
GGCTCAAGTGGTGGTTCATCAGGAGGAAGCTCAGGTGGCTCAGGCGGAGACAACGGCGGAACTGAAACTCCTGACACCAATGAAATCGATACAATCTTTGTAGAAGATGCAAGCCGTCTTATGAACATAGAAGGTTTTGATTTCGCTATATTTACACTTAAAACAGGCGATGCAGATGATTACACATTTGCTTTAAATGGTGTAGATGTTAATCCATCACCCGTAAATGACCAAAAAACTATTATGCGTTTTGAAGTTAACCCAAATGAAGTAGCTGTATTAAAAGCGACAAATTCTGATGGTAAATATCAAGAGTTTACTTTTGGAACAGGAACAGAAGCGTTCACTGCTGTAATCGAAGGTGAAACTCCTGATGCATTTATTGCTCATGGTGCAGTTGATGTAAGTGACTACTACTTATCTTACTGGGATGAAAATGGTGACGAAAGAACACGTCCAAATAAATCAACTTTTGATACTGAAAACGATGATGATTACATACAAGATGACATTTTGCCAGAATTGTGGCATGGTGATACTCTTGCGAGCGAAGATTCTGTAATCAAAGCTGGACTTGTAACTGATGAAGACACGGCATGGTTTGAGGCAATTTATGATGTACAAATCGACCAAGGATTAGGTTCACGCACTTCTACAACTTTTGCTTTTAGCATAGAGCAAACTCCTTACGGTACAAATGGGTTAATTACTCTTGATAAAGATGCACCAAGCTTTATGGAAGAGAGAAATGGAAAATTTGATATTATAATCAAAGCCGATGGCTACCCAGAAGCAAAAATCACAATTGCAAGAGAACTTGAAGCTGGCAAAGTTTCATTATCTGCCCATTACAATTATATTGCTAATCAACCTTTAATGTTTGAACTTGATGACTATCAATCATCATTATTCAGAGATGATGAAACAGAAGTTTACTTAAATGGTGAAAAATTAGTTAACGCTGAAGACCTAAGCGAAGGCGAAGAAGGAAATGCAGACTTTAGACAAGTTGCCGGGCTAATCACTATCGGTGGTGACAGAGTAACTTCAAAACTAGAGGCTGGAAAACATACTATACTTGTTCGTATAAATGGGTACACAGATTATGTACATGAATTTACTTTGAGAGAGCCTAATGGATCTACAGAAGTAAATCCAGAATGGGTGTATGCAAATTCAAACGGTACTCCTGTTGCCGATATTCCAATGACTATTGATGCAGTTTCAATGGCTACTGGAGGAAGTTCAGGTGGTGGAAGTACTTCGGGTGGGTCTATTGCAACTCCTGCAACTTTAGTATTTGATTTTGACCTTATGACTAATGCTAAAATCTTAAACTACTTAGGTGAATCAACTGTTTATTCTACAAAAGTTGCGTCTTTCTGGAATCAAATGACAGATATCGACTATGTTTTTGAAGAAGATAATCAAGGTAAACTTCTAAAGCTGTCAGAAATTAAAGAACTTATCGGTACATCAGCTGATGGTGATACTTACTTAACATTTGCTGATATTTATGCAAAAGTATTAGCTGGTGATGAAGCTTATCAATATCTTCTTTCAGGAAATGCTATGTATCAAGTGAAATATGTACTTGAATACGGCGGTTTGGGTGAGGCTGTTTACTTTAGTGAAGTTGATGCATTAGAAGCTCCTGTTCTTACAGTAGATGACAAAATCAATGTAGGTGATGACATTGTTATCACTTACTCAGAAGTTGATGGCTGGGAAGATGTTATCACAGGCATGGTAGGAAAACACAATTACCTAATTTGGGATGCTGATATGTTTACAGTTGACAAAACTAATAATACTATCACAATCGCATATGATGACTATAAAGATTCACTTTCAGCTGGTAACATCAAATTTGATATCATTACAGAAGATACAAAATATCAAAATGCTGAATTCTCTTTTGAACTTGTAGAAGAAACTGTTGGAACTTACACTCTAAGTAAAAATACAGCTGGTGAACTTGTAATTGCTGGTTGTGATAAAGCTTATGTTGACAGTTTTGGTAATGATGCGATGATTAACGGTAAAGATATCCACACAACTTATATTAGAACTGTTGCAGATAATATTGTTATTGATATTGCAAAAGCAGAGTTTGATATGGCAGACACAAGCCGCCACATTTTAGTGTTAGAAAACAATGGTTATGCAACAATCAGAATTGAATTTGTACCAGCAGAATTAGTAGATACAGGCGATATTGCAAGTACAGTTCCTGAAAATGTTAAATTAGTAGATACAAATACTTACGAAACAGGTGACGAAGTGGAAATCACTTTAGGTACTGACTTCTTAGGTTCTGATTATGCTAGAAATGTTACTGCTGTTTATTTAAATGACACACTTCTTGAAAAAGGATTTTATGATAGTGATGATTATAGTATTAATAGCAATGATTTAACTATTAATGGTCATAAATTCCCTTCAGCTGGTTCATACACTATTAAAATTGAGGCAACTGAATACCAAGACAAAACATTTACTTTCACAGTAACAGAAAAAACTATCAAAGATGTTCCTACTTATGTTGCAGTAAAAAATCCAGATAGTTACGAAGAAGGAGATAGTGTAACTATTACAATCGGCGAAAGCTATGGCGATGTTTATGGCGAAGCAGTAACTGATGTTATTGTAAATGGCGTAAGCCAAGGTGCTCCATTTGGAAGCACAACTGTGACTGTATATTCTAGCAATTTAGTTGTAGGTACAAACACTATTGTAATCAAAGCTGATGGATATGAAGATGCGACATTTACTGTAAATATCGCTGAATATCAAAAATCTTTCCCAACATCTCACGTGTACTTAATTGATGAAAACGGTGTAAAAGAAGGTGATGGAAAAGCAACTGCGATTAAAGAAGGTGAAAAAGTAACAATCACTCTAGGTTATGTTTCACAGTATGGTAGTGAATACCTTGATTTTGCAAAAGCAAACCCTGTATTGACTATTAATGATGCAGTAACTTCTTTCACAACAAGCACAAAAGAAGTTGGAAGTTCTTACTCAAAAAACACAATCACATATTTTGAACTACCTGCTTTAGCAGTAGGGGAAAACACAATCACTCTAAAAGCTGATGGTTATCACATGGGTACTTTCACAGTTAATGTAATTGGTGCTGATGAAACTTTCCCTATACCTAGTGATATTTCACTTGACAGCGAAACAGTTGAAATGGGCGAAAGTGTAGAAATTAATATTGACTTCTACGATGCTAATCAAAAGGCGTACTATGAAGCTTTAACATCTATTGTAATCACTCCAAAAGTTGGTGATACAATTACAATGGACAGAGAAGGTATTGTTGATGCAAAAGGTTTTAGTGCTTTATTCCTAAGAGATTTACCTGTTGGAGAATACACAATCAAACTAATTGCAACTGACTATGCAGACAAAACTTTTAATGCAGAAGTTACAAAAGCTACAGCACCAAGCAATTCAGTTTATTGGGTAGATACAGAAGGTAACAAAGATGTAAATCCTATAATCACAGAAGGTGAAACTCTTAATATGTTTGTAGGACGTGGCCCTGCTTACAATGGTGCAACTGATTATAACTTTATCAAAGATAACAACGCTAAAATTTATGTTGATGATGAAGAAATTACAACTGTTTCATACATTAAAATCAACGAAGAATACGGTAGATATGACAATGCTATTGTGTTAGAAAATCTATCAGTAGGCGAACACACTGTAACAATCCAATCTGCAAACTATGCTGATATTGTGCTAAATGTAACAGTTGAAGCTAAAGAAGGCAAGCCAACACCTGTTGGAATTAAAGCTGAAGACGATGGTTGGGATGGCGATATGGAAATAGAACTATATAACAGCTATGACCATTTTGGAGATTTTAAAAATCCAGAATACAAAACATATGCTGAAGCTATCATTTCAGTTACACTAAACGGAGCAGAGCAAACGCTAGCTGATATTTACAATCAAGATAGCATAGAAATCACTTTAAACTTCACAGCTGATATGTTAGTTGATGGTGAAAACACTATCACTATCAAAGCTACGGGATACGAAGATTTAACAATCAATTATACTAAATAACACAAGTAAGAGAGGATGTGACTTATTCGTCACGTCCTCTTAATTTATCTCCTTAGCAAAAAAAACACCCTATCATGTTAAACCATTAAAAATAGTCTAACTAAATAGGGTGTTTAAATCGTTTTTAGATAATACAAAAAATAACATTTTAGCTAGTTTTTTGAAATTTAATTATACAAATATGAGAAAAATGACAAAATCATGTATTTCCATAAGCGAATAAATTTATCTATAAAATTTTGAATTTGCTATCTTAAAGAAGAAATATAGTAAAATGTTCCAATTTACATAGGGTGATTTTTGACACTCATTTAAAATTGAATTGTTGAATGTGCATAAAAAAAGATGATAAATTAGGGGAAATGAAGAATTTTAACTAAACGTATTGACAAAATTTTCTAATATGCTATAATCTCAGTAAATTGAAGTGTGCACAAGCACAGTTGGTATACAGCTTGCAATATTGATGAATAAATTTCATATATCCATATAAATATCTTAATTTTAAGGAGCGTGAATATGTCAATAACAATGAAAGAAATTGCACAAATAGTTGGCACTAGTAGAGGAACAGTAGATAGAGTGTTTAACTATAGGGGCAATGTGAATAAAGAGTTAGAAGAAAAAATATTAGCAGTTGCTAAAGAACATAATTATGTGCCAAATAGCACAGCAAAATTACTTGTAGCATCTCAGAAAAAAGTAAAAATTGGTGTTGTAATAAATTCACTTGGCAATGTTTTTTTTGATGATGTATTAAACGGAATTGAAAGTGCTGGGCGTGAATGGAAAAATAATATTGAAATAATCATAAAAAAAATAAAAGGCTATAATCCAGAAGACCAGTTAAATGCAATCTATGAATTATATGATTTGGGTATAGATGCTCTTGCTATTACACCAATTGATGATGAGATAGTTATAAAAAAATTAAATGAACTTATAACAGAGGGTGTTTGGGTTACATTTATTAATGCTGATGTTGAAAGTGTGAATAGACTTGCAATGGTAGGTGCAAATAACACAAAAATCGGAATGATTGCAGCAAATATTGCACTTCTTTATTTAAAAGATAGAAAAAAAATTGCAATTGTTACAGGTTCTTATAATAATGGCAGTAATAAAAAACGTGTTGAAGGTTTTACACAGGTTATTAGAAAAGATAGTAGACATCAAATTGTAGATGTAATAGAAAATCATGATAATGATGAAATTTCATATAATGCAGTGAAACAAATGTTGAATAATGGATGTGTTGATTTAGTTTTGTTTTGTGCAGGTGGTACAAAAGGTGGGCTTTTAGCACTAGAAGAGTATGAAGGTGATATTTCGGCAATTACTGTTGATATGAATGAAAATATTAAACATTATTTAAAGAATGGATTAGTAATCGCTTCTATCACACAAGAGCCAAAAACACAAGGATATTTACCAATTAAAGTTCTTGTAGAAAAAATGGTGTTTGGAAAAAATCCATCTAAAACAAAAATTCATACAGAAAATAAAATTATAATGAAATATTCATATTAATTTTTATATTAGCATAAAAGAAAGATGTTTTTAAAATATGTGTACAACATATTTTTTTACAACAAACTGTGCACGTGCACAATATGTGATTTATAATGTTTTTAACCTTTATAAATAAAAAAGGTGCAATAAATGATATAAGGAGAAATTTAGTATGAGCAGATTAGTAACTTTAACAACTTGCCAGTGGGCAGACATTCCATTTGAAGAGATGTGTGAATTAGCAGTGAAAATGGGGTATGATGGTCTTGAACTTGCGACATGGGGAAATCATGTTGATATAGACAAAGCATATACCGATGATAGTTATGTTGAATATTTACTAGAAACGCTTAAAAAATATGGTTTAGTATGCAAAGCACTTGCAACTCATATCATTGGACAATGTGTTGGTGATGCTCCAGACCCTAGACTTAACAATTTTGCACCAGCAGAACTTGCAAATGATTCCGAAGCGATACGAGCTTGGGGCATTAAACAAATGAAAAAAGTTGCAGTTGTAGCAAATAAAATGGATGTAAAAGTTGTAACTGGTTTTACAGGGTCACCTATTTGGAAATACTTATATTCTTTCCCACAAACAACAGCCGAAATGGTTGAAGCGGGATTTGATGAAATTGTTGAACTATGGACACCTATTATGGAAGTTTTCAAAGCGAATGATGTTAAATTTGCACTTGAAGTACATCCTGGTGAAATAGCGTTTGATTATTATTCAACACAAAAACTGCTTGAAAAATTTGCAGATTGTGAAACATTTGGGCTGAACTTTGACCCAAGCCATCTAATTTGGCAAGGAATTACACCACATTTATTCCTTCGTGATTTTGCAGATAGAGTATATCATGTACATATGAAAGATGCAGCAGTTACTTTAGATGGAAGAAGTGGAATTTTAGGTTCACATATTGATTTTGGTGATTTAAGAAGAGGATGGAATTTCCGCTCTTTAGGACATGGAGATGTTGATTTTGAATCTATTATAAGAGAACTTAATGCTATGAATTATACAGGACCTCTTTCAGTGGAATGGGAAGATTCAGGAATGGAAAGAGTACATGGAGCTACAGAAGCTGCAGCATTTGTAAAAAAAGCTGATTTTTCACCATCAAATATTAAGTTTGATGATGCAATTTCTAATTAGGAGGATTAAAAAATGAGTCTAATCAAATATGGCATGGTTGGGGGAGACCTGAAAGCATTTATTGGTGAAGTACATAGAAATGCTATTGGATTAAATCACGAAATGCAATTAGTATGTGGTTCTTTTTCAAGAAAAGCAGATGCTAATTTACAAACAGGAGAAAAATATCATATAGAGCCACAGCGAATATATGAAGATTACAAAGAAATGGCAAAAGCAGAAGCAGGTAAAATTGACTTTGTCTCTATCTGCACACCTAACTTTTCACATTTTGAAATCGCTAAAACATTTTTAAATGCTGGTATCAATGTAGTTTGTGAAAAGCCACTTTGTTTTGAAATTGAAGAAGCACTTGAACTTGAAGCATTGGCAAAAGAAAAAGATTTACTTTTCGCTGTAACTTATACTTATACAGGTTATACCATGGTTAAAGTAGCAAAAGAACTTATTGCAAAAGGAGAAATCGGAAATATTATCAATGTTAATGGTGAATATGCTCAAGAATGGTTGATTGACGAAGTTGGCAGAGATCAAAGCGACACAGCTAATCTTTCTGTATGGAGAAAAGATCCAAAATTCTCTGGGATTTCAAACTGTGTAGGCGATATCGGAACACATCTTGAAAATATGATTCATTATTTAACTGGGCTTGAAATCAAACGTGTTTCAGCACTTTTAGATAACTATGGAAATCCACTTGATTTAAATGCTAATATGCTTGTTGAATATAAAAATGGTGTACGTGGTAACTATTGGTCAAGTCAAATTGCATGTGGACATTTAAACGGTCATAAATTCAGAATTTTTGGAGATAAAGGTGCGATTGAATGGAACCAAGAACACCCAGATCAATTGAAATTCACAAAAAAAGGGTGTGCAACACAAATTCTTGAAAGAGGCACAGGCTATATTGATGTTGAAGCTGGAAGTAATTCACGTATACCGTTTGGACATCCTGAAGGTCTGCATGTGGCATTTGCAAATATTTATAAAAACTTCGCAAACGCATTAAGAAAGAAAAAAGAAGGTCTACCTTATGATAAATATGACTTAGATTTTCCAACTGTTACAGATGGAGTTTCAGGAGTGAAATTTATACATGCAGTGGTAGAAAGTTCTAAAAGCGATGGAGCATGGGTAGAAATTAAGTAATCACAAATATTTAATTAATGAAATTAAGCTTCTTTAAGCTTAATATATAAAAAACTAGGAGGACTAAAAATGAAAAAACTTACATCTTTACTATTGGGGCTTACAATGATATTCTCACTTGCAGCATGTGGAGCACCAGCAGATGACACTCCAGCAGATGACACAACACCAGCAGATACAGCTGATAATGCAGCTGAACCAGCAGAAAAACAAACTATAGCAATCTTAGCACCAAACCCAACTCATGACTGGACAGGTTCAGTAGGTTATGCGGCAGAAGCTAAAGCAGAAGAAATCAATGATGCTGGAACTTATGAAGCAGTTGTACTTAGCAGTGCAGATTCAGCAACACAAATTAGCCAAATTGATGATATTGTAGCTAATAAACAATATGATGCGGTTGTAATCTTGCCAATGGATAATACAGTTGAAGCATCTCTTACAAACCTTGTAAATTCTGGTATTCCTGTAGTTCAGTTTGACCGTCTAATTGCTTCACTTCAAGATAGCGTTGTTGCAAATGTTATGGGTGATAACGAAGCTATCGGATATGAAACAGCTATGCGTTTTGTAGAAAACGGTATTGAAAAAACTGATAATATCTTATTATTACAAGGAGACTTATCTTCAGTTCCTGGCATGAGAACAGATGGATTTAAAAAAGGTCTTATGGATTCAGGTTGGACAGAAGATGAAATCAATACAGCTATCGTTGACTTAGGTTCAACAGGTTGGCAAAGATCAGAAGGTGAAAGATTATTCACTGACTGGCTAAATGGTGCTTCTGATGAAGATATTGCTTCAACAACTTGGGTATTTACACACGATGACCCTATCGCAATGGGTATCTTTGATGCATTATCAAAAACAGCTATTGAACAAAGCAAAAAAGATGCATTCTTGGGTGCAGAGCCTAGAATTAATCTAGCTTCTTCAGCTGGTGCAGCTGAAAACTATACAGTTCTTGCTGGAACACATAAAGACGCAGCTTATAACGATTTATACACTAAACTTGCAGATTATTTCTCAGTTACATATTCACCATACATGATGGAAGATGCAATTCAAGTTATGGTTGATCACTTAGATGGAAAAGCAATTGAACAAATTACAGTTATTCCTGCTGAAGTAGTTGATGCAACTAATGTTGCTAATTACACAGGTTTTGGTGAAAAATAATTGCAAAGATGTCAATGGTAGATAACACTTTTCTGAAAGAATAAAATTAGCAATGCTTCGAAAAATCTCTTGGAGCTATGGAATAGTAATAGCAAAGAGAGATTTTTCGAAATATATTTTCTCATTAAAGCATTTCTGATTTATTATATTTACCTTTAAAACGCAGCGATAACAGTTTAATTAAGGGGAAAATGGAGTTATCAGAAACATTTTGAGGAAAACTGTAAATATTGAAGTTAAGAGAGGAAAAGTAATATGAACATACTGGAGATGTCCAATATTTACAAAGCATTTTACGGTGTAAGAGTGCTAAATGGTATTGATTTTTCTGTAAAAAAAGGCGAAGTTCATGCTCTTTTAGGAGAAAATGGAGCTGGAAAATCAACGCTTATGAATATATTAGCAGCTGTCCATGCACGTGATAATGGAACAATAAAATTTGATGGGCAAGAAATTTTGAAAAATGCATCAATACAGCATGTAGAAGATTTAGGAGTTGCATTTGTACATCAAGAACTAAATTTATTTAATGACCTTAAAGTATATGAAAATATGTTTTTAACAAAAGAACTCACTAATAAATTTGGGATGTTAGACAAAAAAGCAATGATAGCAGAATGTGAAAAAATCTTTCATGATCTAGGTGTTGATATTGACCCAAGAGAACTCGTAGATGATTTAGAAACTAGTAAAAAACAACTTTTAGAAATAGCAAAAGCACTTTTTAGCAAAGTGAAACTAATTATATTAGATGAACCGACAACATCACTTAATAATAATGAAATAGAACTTTTATTCGGAATTGTAAACGGTTTAAAAGCAAAAGGTGTTTCATTTATATTTATATCACATAAAATGACAGAAATCTTTAGCTTATCAGATCGATATAGTGTACTTCGAAATGGTGATTTAGTAGGTGTAGGGGAAATAAAAGATATTACTCCAGAAGAAATTACAAAACTTATGGTTGGAGAATCATATCAAGAAGGGAACTCTTACATTATGCGTGAGCTAAACGAGCCTGTACTTGAAGTTGAAAATCTTACAGCAAAAGGTTTCCGTAATATTAATTTGACAGTAAAACGAGGCGAAATTATAGGGCTTACAGGACTTAAAGGCGCCGGTGTTAGTAGTTTTTTAAAATGTTTATTTGGAAATAATAAAGTAATAACTGGAACTATTAAAATTAACAATAAAGAAGTTAAATTAAATAGAATAAAACAGGCGATGAGTAATGGAGTTGCAATGGTCGCAGCTAATCGTAAAGAAAATAGTATTATCCCTGATTTTACATTATTAGAAAACACATATATAGCAGAACAAGTACTTTCTGCAAATAAGCAATTAATATCTAAAAAGAATGAAATAGAAAAATATGATAATTATAAATCTATGCTTTCTATAAAAGCAAATAGTCATGAAGATTTGATAACAAGCCTATCAGGGGGAAATCAGCAAAAAGTTATTCTGGGAAGATGGCTTAATACTCAGGCAGATATTTTACTTCTTGATAATCCAACACAAGGGATAGATGTGGGTGCAAAAGCAGAGATATATAAATTAATTTTAAAGTTGTCTGAAGCTGGCAAAACTGTGCTCGTGAACACTTTGGAAATAGCAGAAATTATGCAAATAGCAGATAGATGTGCTGTTTTTTATCAAGGAGAAATCAAGGTAATACTTGACAGAAAAGACATTACCGAACAACAGGTTATGCTGTATGCAACCAATGCAATAGCGATAAGTGGAGGTAAAGAATAACATGAAAAAAGCAAGTTCAAATAATTCAGGCAAAAAAATAGGTAAATATATAGCTGAATATAATTTCGTAATTATATGTCTTGCGATATTAATAGCTTACTTAATTACAGCAGCAGGGGGAATTACTTATGCTGGTGTAATGAATGTATTTAGACATTCAGCCGTTGTTGGTGTTATGGCACTTGGAATGGGAATAGTAATTATAACTAAAGGAATAGATTTATCAGTAGGTAGTATGTTGTCTTTAGTTGGTATAGCTGCTATTTTAGCATTTAATGCAACGGGAAGCATTTTTGTAACATTACTGACATGTATTCTATGTGGTGCTGGATGTGGGCTATTGAATGGTTTATTAGTTGGTAAAGCCAAACTGCCACCATTTATTGTTACACTTGCAACTATGTTGATTTTCCGTTCAGTTGCACAATATACTTGTAGAGTAGTTACAAATACAAACCAAATTAGTTTAGATCATGCACTCCCAGCAAGAGAAACATTATTTAATTTTGGTAATTCATTTGTGCTTACAATACCAATGTCAGGAATTATATTTATAGCTGTTACAATCTTAATGGTGATTATAACAACTCAAACAAAGTTTGGTAAATCTATATATGCCGTAGGCTCGAATGAAAAAGCAGCAAGACTTGCAGGTATAAATGTTGATTTAGTTACTATTTCTATGTATTTAATCACAGGAATATTAGTAGGCGTATCAGCATTTTTATGGATTGCAATGAATGCAGCAGTTGACCCTGCAACGCTAGGTAGTTCAAATGAAATGTATGCTATCGCAGCTGTTGTTATTGGTGGCATTTCTATGAGCGGAGGTAAAGGAAAGATATTAGGTGTATTATTTGGTGCAATGTCATATTCAATCATTGATAAAATTATTACTTCATTAGGAATGGATACACTGATTAATAACTCAATTAAAGGTATTATATTATTACTTGCTATAGCGGTGCAAATCACGATACCAATGATTAAAAATAAGATAGAAACATCTAAAAGAAGAAAAGAATTAGCAGAACATGCAGTGTCAGCAACAAAAAACAGCTAAAAACATGAAAAATTATAAATAAGAATAAGGAGATAAAAAATTATGAAAAATTATAATGAGGTATCAAAAGTTGTTTATGATCCGTCAAGCAAAGATGCATATACATTTAGGTTTTATAACCCAGAAGAGATTATTTTAGGTAAAACAATGAAAGAACACTTGAAATTTGCATTAAGTTGGTGGCATACAATTTGTGCTGGCGGTGTTGATATGTTTGGAGGAGAAACACTGAGTAAAAAATTTGCTGATGACCCAATGGTACAAGCAAAAGCTAAGGTTGATTTTGGTTTTGAATTAATGGGTAAGCTTGGCATTGAATATTATTGTTTTCATGATGCAGATATTGCACCAGAAGGCGAAACACTTGAAGAAAGCGTAAAATACCTTGAAGAAATAACAGATTATCTTCTTGAAAAACAAAAAGAAACAGGGATTAAACTACTTTGGGGAACAGCAAACAATTTTTCAGATAAAAAGTTTATGGCTGGTGCTGGAACTTCGCCAAGTGCTGATATTTTTGCAATTTCAGCAGGGAAAATTAAAGCAGCTCTTGATGCAACAATTAAACTTGGTGGTACAGGATATGTATTTTGGGGTGGCAGAGAAGGTTATGATACTTTAATTAATACAGATATGGGGCTAGAACTTGATAATCTTGCAAGACTTCTTACAATGGCAAGGGATTATGGTAGAGCAAATGGGTTTAAAGGTGATTTTTATATTGAGCCAAAACCAAAAGAGCCAACAAAACATCAATATGACTTTGATACAGCAACTTGTGTTGCGTTCTTACAAAAGTATAATTTAATAGATGATTTCAAAATTAATGTTGAAGCAAACCATGCAACATTAGCAGGACACACTTTCCAACATGAATTAAGAGTTGCAAGAGTTAATGGTGTGTTTGGTTCTATAGATGCAAATCAGGGTGATATGTTGCTTGGATGGGATACAGACCAATTTCCAACAAATGTTTATGACGCAACGCTTTGCATGTATGAAGTATTAAAAGAAGGTGGATTTACAAATGGTGGATTAAACTTTGATGCAAAAGCTAGAAGACAATCTAATACATTTGAAGATATTTTACTTGCATATATTTCTGGAATGGATACATTTGCACTTGGACTTAAAAAAGCAGCTGAAATTATTGAAGATGGAAGAATAGATAATTTTATTGATGATAGATATTCTTCATATAATCAAGGATTTGGAAAAGATATATTAGATGGAAAAGTTACACTTGAAAGCGCTTATGAATATGCGAAAAACATAAAAAATATAGAAGTTGCATCAGGTAGACAAGAATACTTAGAAAATATTATGAATGAAATTATGTTCAAAGGCTAATATAAGCATATACCCTATTAATATGGCAAGCCTATATTGTAGAAAAAAGTAAATATTGCTAAATAAGGAGAATTAAAATGTTTTTAGGGATAGATTTAGGTACATCAAGTGTAAAAATATTGCTTGCAAATAGTGATGGTGAGATAATAGATAGCCAAAGTACAGAATATCCGATTTCATATCCAAAAGAAGGCTGGGCAGAACAAAATCCAGAAGATTGGTGGGAAGGATTTAAAATTGTTGTTAAGGAATTGGGAAAACGTAGAGATATAAGCAAAATTGAAGGAATGAGCTTTTCAGGGCAAATGCATGGACTTGTATTACTTGATGAAAATGATGAAGTTATTCGGCCAGCTCTTTTGTGGAATGATGGAAGAACAGTTAAAGAGTGTGAATACTTAAACAATGATATTGGAATGAATAAATTAATATCATGGACAGGAAATAAAGCATTAACAGGGTTTACAGCACCAAAAGTTTTATGGGTGAAAAACAATGAACCTGAGAACTTTAATAAAATAGCAAAAATCATGTTACCAAAAGATTATATTCAATATAAAATTAGTGGAGTATTTGCATCTGATGTGTCTGATAACAGTGGTACATTGTATTTTGATGTAAAAAACAAAAAATGGTCAGCAGAAATGCTGGAAATATTAGAAATCAAAGAAAAAATGCTTCCAAAATCATATGAAAGTGCCAGTATCGTAGGAACAGTGAAAAATAATGTTGCACAAGAACTAGGTTTATCACCTGAAGCAAAAGTTATTATTGGTGGTGGCGACCAAGCTATGGGAGCAATTGGCACTGGTACGATAAAATCAGGACAAATATCTATTTCACTTGGAACATCGGGAGTAATCTTTATTAATGCAAATGAATTTGTTGAAGATAAAAATGCTGGGCTACATTCATTTTGTCATGCAAATGGAAGTTATCATTTAATGGGTGTAACATTAGCATGTGCTGGTTCGACAAAATGGTGGATTGAAGATGTGCTTAATACAAAGGACTATAATGATGAATTTGATGGAATAAGTCAAATGGAAATTTTAGAAAATCTATTATTTTTACCTTATATGATAGGAGAACGTTCACCTATAAATAACCCAAATGCAAAAGGAACTCTACATGGATTAAGTCTTACAATGAGTAGGAAAGATATTACAAAAGGAATTGTTGAGGGCATTTGTTTTTCATTAAAAGATTGTCTTTGTGTTGCAAATGAAGGTGGAGTTTATCCAGAATTTGCAAGAGTAATTGGCGGAGGTGCAAAGTCAAAAGATTGGTTACAAATGTTATCTGATATTTTAGAATTGGAAATTCGTACAATTAATACATCTGAAGGTGGAGGTTTTGGGGCAATTATTCTTGCGATGACAGCTTGTGGAAAATTTCAAAGTATAGCACAAGGTTGTGATGCATTAATTTCAGAAACAAGCACATTTACTCCAAATCAAGAAAGAGTAATAAAGTACAGGGAAAAATTCATAAAATATAAAAAACTATATCAAAATTTATACAAATAAAGATAATGAATTTAAAAGTAAGAAAACATCTGATTGTCAGTTAGATGTTTACCTAATTTGTATTAAGTAAAAGTAATTGAAAGTATGTAAAGAGCCTCGACCGTGCAAAAATGCGTGTCGAGGCTCTTGGTTAATTATATACTAAAAACAGGTACAACTGCACTGCAACATAAAAATAACGATTAAGATAAATCTTAATCGTTAAATGTGCCCAGTCTCAACATGGTGTGATTACCTATTGATAAAGCTATCACAATTTCTAATTCATATATAAAATAAAAAAATGACACTGAAC
>CAYJKB010000034.1:0-23374 GCA_964370625.1 uncultured Oscillospiraceae bacterium
TGCAAATGTTTTCGTTGACAAATTGGAAATATTATGTTAATATTATGAATAGATTGTGAACGAACATTAGGGTGAGATTTTCTAAGGGGAAATAGTATGTTCGTGAACATGTACATTTTAATGGTGAAAAGGAGAAAATTTTATGTCTACTATTGATGCTATTATCGTCGTTGTCTATCTTGCGGCTATGATGTTCGTGGGTTACTTCGTAGGTAAAGACAATGAAAGCCAAGAAGACTACTTCTTAGCTGGACGTTCAATGCACTGGCTACCTGTTATGCTGTCTATCTCAGCTACAATGATTAGTGCAAACTCATTTGTTGGAGGTCCAGGTTGGGCTTACACAGACGGTATCAGACCTTTCGTACAAAATATTACAGTGCCTCTTGCATGTTTCTTTGCAATTTGGTTTGCTGTACCTGTATTCTATCATCTACGTCTTTCTTCTGTATATGAATATATGGAAAAACGTATGGGTGGCGGTTGGACTCGTAACCTTGCAGTTGCACAGTTCTTCATTAACGCATTAATTCAAGTATCTTCAATGGTATTTATTCCATCACTAATCATCCAAACTATCACAGGTTGGAATTTAAGCGTAATCGTAACACTTGTTGTACTTTGTGCTATTATCTACACAATCATGGGTGGTATTAAAGCCGTTATTTGGACAGATGCTATTCAAATGGTTGTTTTATGGACTGGTATCATTATTATCTTAGTAACTGCTTTCCAATCAACTGGTTTAAGCGTTACAGATACACTTGCAGTTGCAGCTGAAGCAGGTCACTATCAATTATTTGACTTCTCAACTGATATCACTGTAACAAACACTTTCTTAGCTTCTTGTTTTGGTATCTTTATGTGGACTCGTTACTTCTGTTTCGACCAAGCACAAATTCAACGTATCCTAACTTCAAGCTCTGTTCGTGGTATTAAACGTTCATTCCTTACAAGTTCTATCATGATGAACGTTATGTTCCTACTTATGTTATTCGTTGGTACTATTCTTTTCGTATACTATGGTGGAAAAGAATTTGCTACATCTAACGAAATCATGATTGGATTTATCTTAAATGATTTACCAGTAGGTATCTTAGGTTTAATTATCGCAGCAGTATTCGCAGCAGCGATGTCTTCTGTTGACTCACTTCTAAACTCAATGACTACTGTATTTACAAAAGATATCTATGAAAAATACTTTGCTAAAGAGAAAAACGTTGCACTTTCACTTCGTGACACTATGATTGTTACTTGTGTACTAGGTGTATTCGTAATTGCAATCGTAATCTTAGGATTTAGCGACAGCGTAAGTTCTGTACTTAACATGGTTGGTAGATATGTATCTTACTTCTCAGGTCCAGCTCTAGGTTCATTCCTTCTTGCAATGTTCACTAAAAAAGCAAACGACAAAGGTACTTTCGTAGGTTTCCTATTTGGTTTCGGTATTGGTTTCTATATTGCAACTACATACGGTATCAGCTGGCTTATCAACCCATTCATCGGTTGTACTCTAACTGTAATCTTCGGCTTAATCTTCAGTTCTATCATTCCAGCATCTAAAGAAGGCGCTGAAGCTGAAAAATACACAGCTAAAGGTATCCGTCAATCAATCATCGATTCAGGTAAAACTTCTGAAGATGGTGTATCATTACTACCATTCAGCATTGATAAATACGGCATTGGTATCCTTGTATTCTTCATATTACAATACGTTGTATTCTTCGCACTTCAAGGTATGTAATCATACAAAAACTACACATAAATAATTTATTTATTATTTACATACTTAAGTATTTGTGTTAAACTTTTAATAGCTGTGATAACACCCGTCGAAACAGTTGATTGAAGTAATTAATTGAGGCTAATCTTAGTTGATTAGCCTCTTTTTTGTAAATTTAGGAGGTAAACATGGTAAATTGGGAAAGTGAAAAACAAAAGAAAATGGCATATAATGTATTTTATGTCTTTTTCATCAGTGGTATGTGTGCACAGCCATTAGGGTCTTTTATACCTTTTTTAAGGGAAGCTTATGGTTTCGATTATGATGCAGCTGGTGTTTTACTATCTATGCAATCAATAGGAAATCTTATTTCTATCTTTATGACAGGTATCCTTACAACGTTTATAGGTAGACGAAAATCTGTTCTTGCTGCTAGCTCTTGGATGACTGTAGCATATTTAATTATGGCGAATAACAGTCCGTTTATCTTAATCGCAGCAGCATTCTTAATGACGGGTATTGCTCGTGCTGGTAACTCTAATTTTGGTAATACTTTAATTTCTACAATAAAAGAACCAGCTGGCACACAAGCTTATAACATTTTCTGTGGTACATATGCTATTGGTGCATTTATATCTCCGTTATTATTATTGTTATGTGTAAATCTACTAGGCGATGATAATGGCTGGCGAATTATGGCTGTAATACTGTGTTTACTTGCTTCAACACAAATCGTTGTTTATTCCAAAATGTATATTCCTGAAATGAATAAATCTACTTCAGGCAAAAAATTCGATTATAGTTTCCTTAAAATACGTAAATTCCAACTGGGTGGTCTTGGATTATTTCTATATATCGCTGCTGAATATTCAGCTGTAGGTTGGCTTGTAACTTATTTTCAAGATACAGAAATTTTATCCGATGGTATGTCACAGGTTATGAGCAGTTTATTATGGCTTATGATTTTTATAGGACGTATAGTTGGCAGTGTTTTAACTGCTAAAATCTCTAAAAACAAAATACTTCGTGTCAATGCTGTTTGCTTTTTACTATTTTTACTTGTACTTGTAAATACTGCAAATATTACAGTAATCGCAATTTCGCTAATAGGATTAGGACTAGCAGCATCTACCATTTTCCCTCTTATCTTCTCTATTGGTAGCAGTGATATTAAGGGTAATGATTTAGGTTGCAGTATGCTTGTATTTATTTCAAGCCTAGGTGGTACTATCGCTCCTATGATTGTTGGATTTATAGCTGAAAACTTCGGTATTAGTATCGGAATGAATTTTATTGTTGTAATTGCAGTAGCATTACTTGTTGCAATAATGGTAATAACAAATGCAAATAAAGAGCAAAAAGCTGAAAAAAGTGCATAAATAAAAATAGTGTGTGTCAATTGACACACACTATTTTGTTTTGTATAAGTAATTTATTTGTATTTTCGATTACGCCCACCAGTATAACGAGCCATTCTGCGTTTATGTTTATTTCGTAATGCACGACGTTTATTAGCACGTCTTAAAAGAACATAACCTACAACATAGAAAATAATAAATCCGATAATTAAACCTAAAATGATTTTAAATGCAAGAGAATCGAAAAAATTATCTAAAATATCTACATAGTATAATACTTGAGATAAAGGTGCTTCTTGTAGCGAGATAAGGTCTACAGTGCCATAAACATGCCCAGCATAGCTAACTGTCATACTACCAAGTTTTTGACCAATCTCAACAGGCGCTTTTACATTTTGGTCAAGCGTGATATTGGTTATAATATCTTCTTCTACAGCATCTATTGGCATAATTCCTTCAATAGAACCACTTGTAACAAGAACAACACTCTCACGTTCAGAAGAAAGTGCAACAGGAATTTCAGAAACAGGTTCTTCAGCTTCTAGCATAGTGCGAGTTTCGAAGTTATTAAAACCCCATTCCATAAGTTCACGAGTTTCATTAAAGCTTGCAGAAAATCCACGTTCAACATCGGTTTCACATCCTAAAACAACAGACATAAGAACGGTGTCGCCCTTTTCAGCAATACTTACAAGGCAGTTTCCAGCATCATCAGTGTAACCTGTTTTGATACCTTTAATTGGATCATAATAAATTTCATCAGATTTACGTAAAATCAATCTGTTTGTAGTTAAAACAAGACGTTCATCTTCTGTCATATTAGTTGGAGGAATAGTTTTTTGGGCTGTGTTTGCAATAGTAGCAAACAGCTCATGAGTCATAGCTTCAGTTGCAATTTTAAATAAATCTTCAGCTGTTGTATAATGTTCAGGGTCATCTAAACCATGAGGGTTAGCAAAATTTGTACCAGCACAGCCAAGTTCAGCAGCTTTGTCATTCATCATCTGAACAAAGGCTTCAGTGCTACCAGCAACATGAATTGCAAGGGCGTTTGACATATCATTAGATGAGTTTAGCATAATAATATACAAAGCTTGCTCTATTGTAAATTGTTCACCATCTTTAAAGTTATAAGCACTGCGATAAATTCCAACTCCATCAAAAGCCTCAGAAGTGAATGTTAAAATATCTGTTGGCTCAGTGTTTTCTAAAACGATTAATGCCGTCATAATTTTTGTTGTACTAGCAGGAGCACGTTTAGCATCTGAATTGTTAGAATGAAGGACGAAATCAGATGTAACATCGACTAAATAAGATGAAACAGCTGTCATATTAGGCACTTCAGCAGCATTTGCTGTTAATGCCGATGGGAAGATAATGGATAATGCAAAAAACATGCAGAATAATCTGCATAATATATTATTTCTAATCATTAGATATCTCCTAATTATGTATATATTAATCTTTTAAAATAAAATCTTCGCTGGAAAAGCGTTTGGACATTTTTGCAGGTTTAGCTGGCACCCTTTTTAATGGGTCATAATCAAATCTTTTGCAACTATGTGCAAAATTCACAATTCCATATTTTCTGCAAGAAATATCTTTATCAGATACCGGAGTGCCCTTTTTGCAATATGCACATCTAGGATCGATATCTGTGGCAAATAAATAGTTTTTTTTGAAGAACATAAAAAAATCTCCTTAAGAGGTAATAAAGAATATTATACATCATTTTTTGATTTTTTTCCAGTATATTTTTAAAGAAAAAATAAACAAAATTAAAAAAAGTATAGAGTTCACAATTTTTATTTGAATATCAAGGTCATTTGCAGTAAATTGATATAAAGTTTGTACGGGAAAATTCCAAAATCTGAACAAAAAACTTGATATAATATAAGCAAATAGAGCATGTATAACTTTGCCTAAAATACAATATTTAACATTTAAATTCAAAGGTGAAATAAAGCTCATAGTTTGCAATAACACAGAAAAGCCACCAAAAGATAAAATCACAGAGCACAATATAGCTTTTGAAGAGATAGAAATTGATAAATTATCTATTAAATAAAGCCCTGATGTAAGTTCAATCATACCTGATAATAATACATTGATAATAGAAAAATCTATATTAAATATCGAAAAGAATTTAGATAAAATGATAGACAAATTAATAAGTAATTTTAATTCTGTTAATAAAGAAATAATTATAGCGAAGAAGATAATAAATCCACTAATAGAAAGACAACTATTCACAGCCTTTTTTATAGATTCAACCAAAATAATACTAATTGATGATGAAGTATTCTTTTGTGTATAAGAACAGTGTATAGATTTAGCCTTAAATGTAAAACGAGCAAATATGCCGACACATAAAGCTGATATAATATGTATAAAATAGAGTATAAACCCAAGCATAATATCTTGAAGAATTACACCTCCACAAATACCGATAATAAACGCAGGACCTGTATTATTGCAAAATAAAAGCAAGCGATTAGCTTCCTCTTTGCTACATAATTGATTTTGATAAAGTTCTGAAATGGTCAAAGCACCAATTGGATAACCAGAAATAAAACTTAAAATAAGTGGTGTGCTGCCAATGGAACTTACACCGAAGAAAGTTGGCATAATTTTTGATAAAGGTTTTGCTATTATATCAGATAAACCAGAGCCAATACATAAAGTTGATAAAACAAAAAATGGGAAAAGTGATGGAATAACAGAGGTTAAGCACATATCAATAGCTTCTTTTGCAGATAGCATAACAACTTGAGGATATAATACAAATGTGAAAAATAAAAGTAAAATCATTAGCTTTATAATAAAGTTTTTCATTATATAACAACCTCGTTTCATAAAATCAGTTATCTAATAATATGTATTAATTAAAGGATTTAAGAATTAAAATATATAAAGTGAATTAAGAATTTATTATAATGCAGGAGGCGACATATTGAAAAAAGAAAATAAATTATATAAATTAATTACAGATGCAATATATGATTTTGAAAGCCCTGATGAGCTGATTACAGGAAAAGCTAAAATTGAATTAATATCTAACACTGATATAATTATAGAAAATCATAGAGGTATAATAGAATATGGTGATGAAATAATGAGGATAAATTGTGGTGAAGTTATTATGAAAATAACAGGAACAAATTTGTGTCTTAAAACACTTACAATAAATGAATTATCTTTATCAGGAATTATTGCTTCAATTGAATATTTAACTTAAAGTAGGTGATGTTATGTTATTAGGTTTTGTAAATCATATGAGAGGTTATGTTAAAATAAAAGTTACAGGCACATATCTTGAAAGATTTTTAAATTTATGTTCAAGAAATGAAGTCAGCTTATGGGGAATTGATAGACGAGATATAGACGAATTACATGTAAAAATGAATATAAAAGATTTTAAGAAACTAAAAAATTTTGCATCTAAAACGAGATGTAAAGTGAAGATAATTAAAAAAGTTGGATTTCCATTTTTAAGTGTGCATTTTAAAACTAGATATGTGTTACATATCGGTTTAGTGATTTTTGTGTTATTAGTGCATATCACAACGAGTAGAATTTGGGATATACATTTAATAGGAGATGCAAATATCAATAAAGCTGAAATTATTTGGGCACTAAAAAATGAAAAAATATATATAGGAAGTAAAACATCAGATATTGATGTAGTATTAGCAAAAGAAAATATTCTTTATAATTATGGAGAACTAGCTTATATTTCAATTAATATAGAAGGAAATATAGCAAAAGTAGAGCTTGTAGGAAAAGAGATGGAAAAAATGCTAGATACACCAGTGGAAATACCAACAAATATAATTTCTGATAAAACAGGCATAGTGCATAAAATAGATGTGATAAGTGGGACAGCTATAGCAAAAGTAGGTCAAACTGTAATGAAGGGGGATTTACTTGTAGATGCATTAATAACACCACGTGTTGAAACAAGTGATTATCGATTAGTGGAAGCTAAAGCAGATATAACACTTCGTACATGGAATGATATTACACTTGTTATGCCTGTGCAAATTCCCAAAAAAGAATATACAGGAAAAGAAAAAATATTATATTCGTTGATTTTAGGAGAAAAACGTGTTAATTTATATTTAGACTGTATACATATATATGATGATTATGATAAAATAACAGAGGAGTTAGAATTTCAATTAAATGAGAGTTTTATATTTCCTGTAAGACTTATTAAAGATACATATAAACAATATAGCTTAACAGATTATAGCATTGAAGAAGATAATGCATATATGATATTAAAAGAAGGAACACAAAATTTAATTACAAAAAATACTGATGTAGAACTTATAAGCTCACAATATGATTTTTCTAAACAAGGTGGAGTGTATATCTTAAATCAAAATTACGAAAGTTTAGAAAAAACGGGAATTAGTGTTCATGATAATAGAAATGAAGAGCAACTCAACGCACAAAAAGAGGAAAAGGATGGTAATACTTAAATGGCAGAAAAAATAGTAAATATAGAGCGAATTGATCATATGATTAATATTTTTGGAGCATTTGATGAAAATATTAATATCATTCAGAAAGCATTTAATGTAGAGGTTGTAAGCCGTGATACTGAACTTAAAATAATTGGGGAAGAACTGGCTATTTCATATTGTGAAAAAACTATATTTGCATTAGCAAAATTATCTGCAAAAGGCGAAAGTATTAACATTCAAAATGTAAATTACATTATTTCACTTGTGCGTGGCGGACAAGAAGAAAAAATATCTGAAATAGGCAAAGATATTATTTGTATTACAGCAAAAGGAAAACCAGTTAAACCAAAAACATTAGGACAGAAAAAATATGTTGAAGCGATAAAGAAAAATACTATTACTATGGGGATAGGGCCCGCTGGGACAGGAAAAACATATCTTGCTGTTGCATGTGCTGTCGAAGCTTTTCGAAATAAAGAGGTAAACCGTATTATTTTAACACGTCCTGCTGTTGAAGCAGGGGAAAAACTTGGATTTTTACCAGGGGACTTACAAAGCAAGGTTGATCCATATCTTAGACCTTTATATGATGGATTATTTGACATGTTAGGTGCTGAGAATTATAATAAATATATAGAACGAGGAATAATAGAAGTTGCGCCACTTGCATATATGCGTGGACGTACTCTTGATGATTCTTTTATCATATTAGATGAAGCACAAAACACAACGCCAGAACAAATGAAAATGTTTTTAACTCGTATAGGTTTTGGCTCGAAAGCTGTTGTTACAGGAGATATTACACAAATAGATTTACCAGATGGCAAACAATGTGGTTTGCGTGATGCAATGCGTGTACTTCATGGAGTTGATGATATTGCACAATGTATGCTTACAGATCAAGATGTTGTGCGTCATGAACTTGTGCAACGAATTGTAAAAGCTTATGAAAAGCGAGATAATGAAAGAAATCAAAAACGAGACCGAGACAATGATAAAAATAAAACTACGAAAGGTAGACGAATATATGGCAAATTACGAGATTAATATTTCAGCACAAGTGGATGTAAATGAAAATGTAATAATGCTTATTGATAAATGTGCTAAAGCGACACTTGCAAAGCTTGAAGTACCTTTTGATTGCTTTGCTGATGTTGAAATTGTAGATAATGAGACAATTAAAGAAATAAACACAGAATTTCGCAATAAAGATAGTGCAACAGATGTGCTATCCTTTCCGATGCATGATTTTTATAATGCTAAAGCACCTGATGATATAATGGATGAAAAAGACCCTGAAACAGGTATGATAATGCTTGGAGATATGGTTATCTCATATGAAAAAGCAATAGTACAAGCAGAAGAATTTGGGCATACAGTGGATAGAGAATGTGGATACCTTACAGTGCATTCTATCTTGCATTTGCTAGGGTTTGACCATGAACAAGATAGTGAAGATGAAAAACTGATGCGTGATACAGAAGAAGAAATTTTAGAAGAACTTAAATTATTTAGGTAAGAAAAGCTATGCTAAATGATATTAAAAAGCTGATTTCAAGCTTTAAAAATGCAAATAGAGGAATAAAACAAACATATGAACATGAGAGAAATTTTAGAATTCATATAGTAGCAACAATATATGTTTTGATTTTTGCAATAATTGGACAAGTGACAAAAGTAGAACTTATGATTTTAATTATTTGTATTGCACTTATGTTAGGGGCAGAGCTTGTAAACACGGCGTTTGAAAGATTATGTGATGAGAATAATCAAAGCGGATATAATAAAAGCGTAAAAGATGCGAAAGACATAGCAGCGGGAGCAGTGCTTATAACTGCTTTGTTTTGTGTATTTGTCGCTTTTATAATCTTTATAGAAAAAACAATATTTATGAATATAATAGAATTTTTTGCAAGCAAATTATGGGCATTAGGAATTTTTATAGCTTCTGTACCAATTTTAATTTATTTTGCAATAAGAGGAGAACAAAAATGAGCATTAATAAATCTGTGGTAGTTTCCATTGTTGGAAGTCCAAATGTAGGTAAATCTACGCTTACAAACGCACTTGTGGGAACAAAAGTTGCAATAGTTTCAGCTAAACCACAAACTACAAGAACAAGAATTACAGGTATCTTAAATAAAGATGAATGTCAATTTATATTTTTAGATACACCAGGGCTACATAAACCGAAAAGTTCATTAGGCGATTTTATGGTGAAAATCGTAAATGAAACTGTTCCAGATACAGATATTGCAGCGCTTGTAGTAGAACCTACTGCCATAATTTCTGAAGCTGAAGAACAAATTATTAAAAAAGTAGAACAATTTGGAATACCATGCATACTTATAATCAATAAAATTGATACTATTGAAAAATCTAAAATTTTAGAAGTTATTGTGGCATATAGCAATAGATATAATTTTGAGGCAATTATTCCCGTATCAGCAAAAAGCCATGATGGTGTTAATGTTGTACTTGATGAATTTAAAAAATTTGCTTTAGAAGGTCCTGCATTATTTCCAGAAGACATGGAATCAGACCAACCAGAAAGACAAATTATAGCTGAAACTATTCGTGAAAAAGCACTTAATTCACTTGAAAAAGAAATTCCTCATGGTTTAGCTGTAGAAATCATAAAAGCAGAAACAGGAGAAAATGGTGTATTTAACATCAGTGCTAATATTTATTGTGAAAAAGCTAGCCATAAAGGTATAATTATTGGTCATAAAGGTGCTAAACTTCGTAAAATCGGTTCAGAAGCACGTTTAGACCTTGAGAAAAAATACGAATGTAAAGTTTTCCTTGAACTTTGGGTTAAAGTTAAGGAAGATTGGCGTAATAATATGTATCAAATGCGAAATTTTGGCTATACAGAGCAATAAAAAACATATTTGTTTAATGGAGAAAGAAAATGTCGTTAATTATTTCAGTATTATTTTCGATAAGCTTATATTGCACACAATTTCCAATATTTGCTGTTTATTATTATGTAGAAAATCAAGATTCTGCAAGTGAATATTTTAAAAATTTAGCAGAAAATGCATCACAAATTACCTCTATAGCTTCGACAATTGCAGTTTTACTAGGAGTAATATGCATAATTAATACATTAATTACATCAAGAACATCTATAGCGAGTGATGAAAAATTGAAGATAGCAAATAGAAAAATGCTTGTCATAAAAGTAATGACAGTACCATTCTTTGCAATAAATTATGTGATTTATGCAGTGTTTTCAATATTTGGAGGATTAGGAGCTATTTTTTTAATAGCTCCATTAGGTATGTTAGTAGCACTTTTTGTGTTAATAGTAACTTCCACATATTCTATTTTAACGATATTAAATGCATATAAATTAGGATACCTTAGTAAAAATATGAAAATTTGCTTAATTATTTCACAACTTATTTTTTGCATAGATATAATAGGTACTGCAATAATACACACTAAAGTTAATAATGCACTTAATAAAAAAGAAAATACATGGTAGATTGAGGGAAAATGCATAAAAAGTTAAAAGGACTTGTTATATCTGAAACAGACTTTGGAGAAAATAATAAATATATAACTATTTTAACTGATGAAGGCAAGATAGAAGTTCTTTGTACAGGAGCTAGAAAGCGTGGAAGTCCACTGCTTACTTGTACAAGGCTTTTTTGCTATGCAGAATTTACGTTATATAAAGGCAAAGGCAAATATATGCTAAATGAGGGTGAAATCATAACTCATTTTATTAAAATTTCATCAGATATTGAAAAATATGCGTTATCATGTTATTTTTGTGATTTGTCAGATTTATTAGCAGATGCACATTTTACAGGTGAAGAATTTTTGCAGTTAATTCTTTATGCACTATATGCAATATCTGAAAAAAACAGGCCTAGTGAACTTGTTCGTTCAGCTTTTGAACTTAAATCTATGTGTTTGTCAGGATTTATGCCAGCGTTTGATGTATGTGCGATTTGCTCAGAAACAGAACATATTAAAGACCCTGTATTTTTCCCAAAAGCAGGTATTATAACTTGTGGGAAATGTGCAGATAAAATGTCTGTAGGCGGTGGTGTCAAGCTATCTGACGGAGTATTTAGAGCAATATTGTATATAATGAATGCAGAGATGAAAAAACTATTCTCATTTAATATAGGTGAGGAGAATAGCAAAATCCTTTCAGTTATTTGTGAGGATTATTTGTTAACTTCATTAGGAATTAAGCCAAAAACATTAGAATTTTACAAAGGCTTTGTTTGATTGGAGCTTTTTTCATATTTTGACAAGATAACCGATTTTAAACACAATGTATGCACATTTTTTTTATTAAAATTGTCATGCGTCAGCTGGATTTTTATATAATAAGATGTACTTTTCTTTCTATTACTTGGTTAACCCCAAGTAATCAAGCGTTTTCACTTTTGGCTTGTCAAAAGTGAAATCAAAATCGCTTTTATATGTACCATCACATCATTAATTCAGCTAAAACACACTCCTCCAGTTGTGAGCGATGCATTACTACCGTACTCCATACTGGATTGTACTGGTTTTTAGATTGCTCCTTGCAAGGAAAAAGATGTGGCTTCTCTTTCCTAGCTATTACATCAATATCGTAAATTTACACACAATATTGGCAAAAATAAAATAGGACGGAATGTCCGTCCTTCAAAAAATAAATAAATGGAGAACAAAATGGATAAATTAAAATCACTAAAAACGTTAGAATATTTTGATATAATCGAAATGCTTGAAGAACAAGCTGTAAGCACTGGCGCTAAAAAGGTTGTAAAAAATATTTTACCAATGACGGATATTGAAGATGTTTTAAGTGCAATAGAAAAAACAACTGATGCTAAAAATATGATGGTAACAAAAGCATCACCATCTTTTTCTGCTGTACATGATGTAACAGCATCTGTAAAACGTGCTGAAATGAGTGGAACGTTGTCTTTGTCTGAATTACTTAAAATTGCAGGGTTATTAAAATCATCACGAAATGCACTGAAATATTTTGAAGAAGATGAAACGGAAGAAAATTCATTATCACCAATGTTTGCAAGGCTTATGCCGAATAGATATTTAGAAGAAAAAATCACAAATGCAATTATTAGTGAAGAAGAAGTAGCTGATGGTGCATCTTCAGAGCTTTCGACTTTAAGACGAAAAAAGCGTGTGCTTGAAAATAGGGTGCGTGAGACATTAAATAAATTTATTTCATCTCAATCGCATTCAAAATACCTTCAAGATACAATTGTTACAATGCGTGGAGATAGATATGTAATACCAGTTAAGAGCGAACACCGTTCTGATGTTCCTGGATTGGTGCATGATGTATCATCAAGTGGCGCAACTGTATTTATAGAGCCTACAGCAGTTGTAAACGCAGGGAATGAGCTAAGATTAATAGAAGCTGAAGAAAAAAATGAAATTTCTCGTATTTTGCGTGAATTTTCAGCTGAAATTGCATCTTTCTCAGAAGGAATAATTGAAAATTATGAAGCACTTTGCTTGTTAGATGTAATTTTTGCAAAAGCTAAACTATCATTTAAATTAAATTGTGCATTACCTATTATCAAAGATGATGGGCATACTAAAATTATACGTGGACGTCATCCTCTATTGGATATGAAAATTGCAGTGCCGATTGATATTGAAATTGGTGGAGAATATAATACACTTGTAGTAACAGGTCCTAATACAGGTGGGAAAACTGTAAGCCTTAAAACACTAGGGTTAATTTGTCTTATGGCAGCAAGTGGACTTCATGTTCCATGTGATGAGAGTTCAGAAGTATCTATTTATCAAAATGTTTTTGCTGATATTGGCGATGAACAAAGCATCGAACAATCTTTATCGACATTTTCTTCTCATATGACGAATATAGTTAAAATTGTAGAGGTATGCACGAAAGGTGACCTTGTGCTGTTCGATGAACTTGGTGCTGGGACAGACCCAATCGAGGGTGCAGCACTTGCAATTTCAATCATTGAATTTTGCCGTAAAATGGGTGCTTGTGTAGGAGCAACAACACACTATGCAGAGCTTAAAGCATATGCACTTACAACAAATGGTGTAGAAAATGCATCGTGTCAATTTGACGTAAGCACACTTCGACCGACATATAAATTAATAACAGGTATACCAGGGAAATCTAATGCATTTGCAATTTCAAAGAGACTAGGACTTGATGATGGCATAATTGAACGAGCAAAAGAGCATATTAGCCATGAAAATGCAAAATTTGAAGATTTAATCGAAACATTAGAACGTGAACGACGTCAATTCGAAAAATATAAAGAAGAAGCAGAACATCTTAAACGTCGTGCCCAATCCGAAAAAGATAAAGCATCTGATATTAGTCGTAAAACTGAAACAGAGCAAGAGAAAATCATAAGTAAAGCACAAGATCAAGCTGAACGCATATTAAAAGATGCACGTCAAACTGCTCAAACAGTCTTTTCTAAGCTTGATGATATTAAAAAAACCTCTGCAAAAGATATTAAAGAGCAAAATTTAAAAGCTGCTAGAAATGAGCTTTATCGTTCGATTGACGGTGCAGAAAATGAAGTTTATAAAGCAAAACGCAAAAAGACAAATGAAAATACCTCGGCACTTTCTGCACTTGCAGTGGGTGATGAAGTACATCTGCTGAATTATGGCTCTGTAGTTGGCAGTGTTATTAAACCTGCTGATAAAGATGGAAATATCGTAGTTCAAGCTGGAATTTTAAAAGTAACCGTTAAAATTTCCGAAGTGAATAGAGTAAAACTACCTGAAAAACCAAAAAATCGTACATTTAAAACAGCAGCAATGGATGACCTTTATCGTGCAAACGCAAAAACAGAAGTTGATATTCGAGGCATGAATGTAGAAGAAGGACTTATGGAAGTTGACCAATTTATTTCTGGTGCATTAATGGCAAGACTTGATTTTGCCACAATTATTCATGGAAAAGGCACAGGTGTGCTTCGTGCAGCAGTTCAACAACATCTTAAGTCACATCCAAGGATTAAAAGTCAAAGACCAGGCAAATTCGGTGAAGGTGAGCAAGGGGTTACAATAATTGAATTTAAATAGTTAGCTATAATTTAAGTTAATGTGTATGAACAGGGAAATTTACTATATTTGTAAATGTTAATATGTGTAAATACACCAAAACAAATAGGAATTTGCAAAAAATATTATTTGCAGTTTACTAAAATTACAAATTAAGGTTGACTTAATGGCAAAAAAACGTTATTCTAGTATTAACAAAATAACTTAAACTTACAATAAATAGGAGCGATGGATATGTATTCTAAAGAGGTTCAAGTAACAAATCAAGTTGGATTATATGCAAGACCTGCAACTTTCTTCATTCAAAAAGCTAATGAGTTTAAATGTACTATCCTAGTTGAAAAAGAAGAACGCAGAGTTAATGCGAAAAGCTTACTAGGGATTTTGTCTTTAGGTATTACTAAAGGCACAACAATTAATCTAATTGCAGATGGCCCAGATGAAGAAGATGCTGTAACAGCATTGGTTGAGCTTATCACTTCAAACTTTAGCGACTAATTTAAAACAGCAAAATAAAACCTCCTGCCACAATTTTAAAATTGTTGGTGATGGAGGTTTTTGTAATTGGAGGTCATATATGAGTGAACTTCGTGAAAAAGTATTAGCGCTTCCGAAAAATTCGGGAGTTTATCTCATGAAAAATAATAATAATGATATTATTTATGTTGGCAAAGCAAAAGTGCTTCGCAATCGTGTATCACAATATTTTTTAAAAAATGCAGGACATAGCATAAAAACAAAATTTATGATAAGTCAAATTGCTGATTTTGAAATAATTATAACAGATACAGAATTTGAAGCACTAGTGCTTGAAAATACACTTATCAAAAAATATCAGCCGAGATATAATGTGTTGCTGAAAGATGATAAAGGCTACCCATATATCAAAGTTACAACAGATAGACAGTTTCCAGAATTTAGCATAGTAGGTGCACCAGAAAAGGATGCATCACGTTATTTTGGGCCGTATAGTGGCAGAGGTGCTGCGAAGCATACGATAGATACAATCAGCGAAACATTAAGAATTAAAACGTGTAGACGAAAATTTCCACAAGATATAGGAAAAGAGAGACCATGTCTTAATTTTCATTTGAAGAAATGTATTGCTCCGTGTCGTGGCAGTGTAACATCTGAACAATATCGTCAGCTTATTGATGATGGAATATCGTTGTTACAAGGAAAAGATAAAACCCTGCTTACAGACCTTGAAAGCAGGATGTTTGAAGCTTCAGAAGAGATGAAATTTGAAGAAGCTGCATTGTTACGTGATAGAATTCGTGCGATAAATAGGTTATATGAAAAACAAAATATAGCATTGTCAGGATTTTCAGATACTGATGCACTAGCTTTTTATGCTGGGAAAAATACAGCTGTAATTGTCATGTTGCATTATATAAACGGAACACTACAAGGAAAAGATTTCACTATGTTTGAAAGTTCTACAGCTGATGATGCTGATGAGATTTTAAGTGGATTTATTAAACAATATTATGGGAGTTCGCCACAAATTCCAAAGACAATTTTAGTGAATTTTGAAATTTCAGATATGGAACAAATTGAAAACTATTTAAGTCAAATACATGATAAAAAAGTATATTTATCAGTGCCACAAAAAGGGCTTAAATATCAAATGTGTCAACTTGCGCTTAAAAATGGTATAGATGAGATGGAACGTTATGAAGATAGAGTGCGTAAAAACCCTGTAGCACTTGAACTTTTAGCTAAAATTCTTGAACTTGAGCAAATTCCACAAACTTTTGAAGCTTATGATATCTCGAATACTGCAGGTACTGAAACAGTTGGTGTTATGGTTGTTTTTCATGGTGCGACACCCAAAAAGAGCTTATATCGTAAATTCAAGATAAAATCTTTTACAGATGGTCAAGATGATTATAGAGCGATGGAAGAAGTGTTAGAACGTCGTATTGCACGTTATAAAGACGGAGATGAAAAATTCAATCAACTTCCCGATATATTCTTAATTGATGGTGGTTTAGGTCATGTTAAAATCGCTCGTCGTGTACTTGACAGACATGGAATCGGTAATTTAACATTTGGTATGGTTAAAGACGATAAGCATAGAACAAGAGGTCTTGTAACACCAGATGGGCGTGAATATGGCATTTCAACTATGCCAGCACTTTTTGCATTTGTTGGAAGAATAGGTGAAGAAGTGCATAGATTTGCTATTGATTATCATAGGAATTTACGTGGCAAATCCGTAAAAAAATCTGTGCTAGATGAAATCCATGGTATAGGCGAAAAACGCAGACAACTACTGTTTAAACATTTTAAAACAATTACAGCTATAAAAACAGCAAGTTTTGAGCAACTGTGCGAGGTTGTTCCGTCTGATACAGCCCAAAGTATTATTGACTATTTTAAAAAAAGTGTAGATAAAGTATAAAAGCTTATTTTCGCCATATTTAATTGAGGAGTAAGAAAATGAAGATAATTAGTGGAAGTGTAAGGGGGAAAACTCTTTTTACATTAGAAGGAATAAATACAAGACCAACAACGTCAAGAGTTAAAGAATCTATATTTAATATAGCTCAGTTTTATATACAAGATGCAAATGTATTAGATCTTTTTGCAGGGTCGGGGCAAATGTCATTAGAGGCGATTTCAAGAGGGGCAAAAAATGCAGTATTGGTTGATAATAATAAAAATGCTGTTAAAATCATTGAAAAGAACATAAAAGTATGTGGTTTTGAAAAAAATACCAGCTTAATAACTCGTGATTATATTGATTTTTTAAAATCTACAAAAGAGAAATTCGACATAATCTTCTTAGACCCTCCATATGGTGGTGAAATTACACAAAAAACATTAAATTTGCTCTATTCATTTGACATATTATCGAAAAATGGTATAATAATATGCGAAAGTGCTTTTGTCGATGAATTTGAAATTCCGACAGGGTATGAAATTCAGAAAATTTATAAGTATGGAACTATTAAGATTACTACTGTAAAAAACAAAGGTGAACTATGAAAATTGCAATTTATCCAGGCAGCTTTGACCCTGCAACATTAGGTCATTTAGATATAATTGAAAGAGCTGCAAAGCTTTTTGATAAACTCTATGTTACGATAATGGTAAACGGAGAAAAAAATCCAACGTTTACAACAGATGAAAAAATAGACTTGCTAAAACGTATGACAGCACACTTAAGCAATGTTGAAATTCATTTTTTTGGTGGGCTTTTAGCAGATTATGTAAGAGAATGTAAGGCATGTGTCGTTGTAAAAGGTTTGCGAGCTGTATCTGATTTTGAATATGAATTCCAAATGGCACTTGCAAACAAAATGCTAAATTCAGATTTAGAAACAGTCTTTCTTACAACAAGTTCAGATTATATGTACTTAAGTTCTGGCATTGTTCGTGATATAGCTACACACGGTGGAGATATTTCAAAGCTTGTATCTCCTGTTGTGCTTTCAGACATTCAAAAGAAATTTAAAATCGAGGGGTAAAAAAGGTATGCAAGAGAATTTAGAAATACTGATAAATAATCTATATGACATGATACAAGATGCGATGTCAGTGCCGTTTGGGGATAAGTGCTTAATCGAAAAAGATAGAGCCTTAGATATTTTAGACGAAATTCGTGAGAGTTTACCATCTGATTTAAAAATGGCTCGTGATATTGTGGAAAAGCGTAACGAGTATATGGCAGCGGGAAGACGTGATGCAGAAGCTATTTTAAAGCAAGCAGAAGAACAAGCTGTAAAGCTTGTATCAGAACACGAGGTGACAATTGAGGCAAGGAGAAAAGCAGCCGAAATGATTAACCTTGCTGATGCAAAATCAAAAGAACTTCGCCGTGCTGCTACAATATTCTGTGATGATACTTTCAGAGATGCCGAAAAAGAAGTAAATTCAGCGCTTGAAGAGCTGAAAAGAGCTAGACAAAAATTGCAGACAATTAAAAAATAGAACTTTTAAGAGGAGTAGCATATTATGCTGCTCCTCTATCATTTTATTTTAAAAACGAACAAACGTTCGAAAAGTTAGAAAAATGTGGAATTGTTACAAAAAATATACATTATTTGTCGTATTAAAATTCAAAAAAAACCTTGCTTTTTTTTGCTGTGCAAAGTATAATTATTCTAATGGTGGGGATGAGTGTTTAATTGTGTGGAATGGGTTCTAAAATTACATTCCTTGAGTTGAAAGTGGGTGCAAACGATGATAGGCGAATATCGACATAATATTGATGCCAAAGGTCGTTTAGCTATCCCAGCAAAATTCAGAGAAGAATTAGGACAATCTTTTGTAGTTTGTAAAGGAACAGATGGCTGTATTTTTGTTTATAGCCAAAGTGCTTGGGACGAGCTTGAAAAGAAAATTAATTCCTATCCAATTTCAACAGCAAGACAATTACAACGTTTTTTCTTATCTTCTGCATGTGACTGCCAGTTTGATAGTCAAGGCAGAGTACTTTTACCTATAAACTTAAGACAATTTGCAACACTTCAAAAGGAAGTGGCAATAATTGGTGTTTCAGGTCGTGCTGAAATTTGGGATAGCCAAAAATGGGATGATTATAACAACAATATGACACCAGAAGATATTTTGGGAGCGATGGAAGAAATCGGATTTTAACATTTAATAGATAGGTAAAAATTTTTATGAGTAATTTTAAACATGTTTCAATATTGCTAAATGAATGCATTGAAGGTCTTGCAATAAACCCTGATGGAGTTTATGTAGATGGCACTTTAGGCGGAGCAGGACATTCATTTCATATAGCACAAAAATTATCAAAAAACGGCAGATTAATTTGTATCGACCGTGACGATATGGCACTTGAAAATGCCAAAATTAGACTTGCAGATTTTTTAGATAGAATTATTTTTGTAAAAAGTAATTTTAGTGAAATAGATGAAGCTGTTAAAGGTGCAGGCTTTGATGGCGTAGACGGAATTTTATTTGATTTAGGTGTATCTTCACCACAACTAGACATTGCAGAGCGTGGTTTTTCCTACATGGCAGATGCTCCACTAGATATGCGAATGGATAGGACACAAGCGAAAACAGCATTTGATGTTGTGAACACTTATGAGCGTGGCGAAATACTTAGAATATTGCGTGATTATGGTGAAGAGAAATTTGCATCAGCAATAGCTTCTAAAATTGTAGCTCAAAGAGAAATTCAGCCAATTAAAACAACGTTAGAACTGGTTGAAGTTATCAAAAGTGCAATGCCAGCTAAAGCAAAAAAAGAAAAGCAACATCCAGCAAAGCGTTCTTTCCAAGCAATTAGAATTGCTGTAAATGATGAATTATCATCAGTAGAGCTTGCAATGGAAAAATCAATTGAGTTATTAAATGCTGGTGGCAGACTTTGTGTTATCACATTCCATTCATTAGAAGATAGAATTGTAAAGTCTGCATATAACAAAGGTGCAACAGGGTGCACATGTCCTTCGGATTTTCCTATCTGTGTATGTGGAAAATCACCGAAAGTAAAATTCATCAAAAAGAAACCAATTCTTCCTACAGAAGAAGAGATAGAAGAAAACCCAAGAGCAAGGAGCGCAAAACTTAGAATATGCGAAAAAAATTAAAAGGGGTGCAGTAATATATGGCATTATCGGTAAAAGAGAATTTAGCCTATGATGTAGATAGAGCATATGAATTACCACAAGTTGATAATCAACAAACCCTTAGAGAAGTAAAACGAAGAAAAACAAAAAAAGCATTATCTCCGAGCATCACATTAATGGTTATAGTTGTTGCTCTTACAAGTGCGCTTATTTTATATAAAAGTATGGAGCTTACAGCATATACTGACAGAGTTGGGTTGCTTACAGCAGAGCTTGATGATCTTAGAGGTGAATACGTATACTTAAAAGCTGAATACGAAGAAATTACAAATTTAGATTATATAGAGGACTATGCGCAAAAAAGTTTGGGCATGGTGAAAATGAATAAAGTTCAAGTAGAATATATTGACCTTGAAAACCCAGATAGTATAGAAGTGGTTAATAAAAGCTCAAATATATTTATTAATATTTTAAATGAAATGACAAGCTCTGTAAAGAGTATAGTGGAATATTTTAGATAAGTCTGAATATATTTTATAAGACGAGGGAAAAAAGATGTGTATAATAACATTTCTTTGTCCCTCGTTTTGGGTTATCTATTAGCAAGTGTTAAAACATGGCTTAAGGAGGGCTAAGATGGCATCAAAATCACCAAATGAATTGATGAAAAAAAGACTCAAATTTTTAAGATATTTTGTAGGAATAATATTATTTGCAGTTGTAGGTGTAAGGCTTTATTATTTGCAAGTTGTAGAATATAAAACATATCAAGAATATGCTGTAAATCAGCAGACAAAAGAAATCACAATAACACCGACTCGTGGAACGATTTATGATAGAAATATGAAGGAACTTGCAATTTCTGCACCGACAGAAATGGTGACATTTGAACCTGTTAATATAGATGATGGCACAGAAGAATTAATAGCGACTGAAATCTCAGAAATTTTAGGCTTAGAATATGATGAAGTATATGAAAAGGCAACGAAAGATACATCTTATGTAGTTGTGCAAAATGGTGTAGAAAAACATATAACAGACCAAATTCGTCTTTTTATTCGTGATGAAGGCATATCAGGTGTATATATGCATGAAGATTCTACAAGATATTATCCTTATGGAAGCTTTGCATCACATATTATCGGATTTATAGGAACTGATGGATATGGGCTTGCTGGAATAGAAGCAAGCTATAATGATATATTGACAGGAACACCAGGAAAAGTAGTTCGTGCACAAAATGCACAGAGCACAGATATGCCTTATAAATATGAAACTTATATAGAAGGCGAAGATGGAAATAGTATTGTACTTACAATAGACGAAGTTATGCAACATTTTCTTGAAAAACATCTTGAAGCAGCACTTTCAGATTATGAGCCTCGTGAAGGTGTAGCTGGAATTATAATGGATGTTAAAACAGGTGAAATTTTGGCGATGGCAACCAAACCTGATTTTGACTTAAATGAACCTTTTACAATAACAGATCCTAAATTGCTTGAAGCTATGGCTTTAATGGAAACGGAAGAAGGATATCTTTCACGCTCTGAAGGTCTTGAAAAAATGTGGAGAAATAAACCAATTCAAGATACTTATGAGCCAGGTTCACCATTTAAAGTTTTTACAGTAGCTACTGCTTATGAAGAAAGTGTAGTTACAGCAAATTCTACATTTACTTGTACAGGGCATAAAGTTGTAGGGCCACATAATATTAGTTGTTGGAAAACAGCAGGACATGGGACACAAAATTTAATGCAAGCATTGCAAAACTCTTGTAACCCATCTATGATGACTATGGCAGATTTAACAGGAAATACAGCCTTTGAAAAATATTATGATGGTTTTGGTTTTTATGAAAAAACTGGAATAGATTTACCAGGGGAAGCAACTGGAATTTTCTTCGCTGAAGAAGATTTTAATACAGTACAACTTGCGACATCTTCATTCGGTCAAGGCTTCCAAGTTACACCAATACAAATGATTTCAATGGTATCAGCCATTGCAAACGATGGAAAGCTTATGACACCATATTTAATGAAAGAAGTATTAGATCCAGAAGGAAATGTAATCGAAACAAATGAGCCTGTTATGAAACGTCAAGTAATTTCAGCTGAAACTTCAGCATACATGCGTGATGCACTTGAAGCGGTTGTAACAGATGGTACAGGTAGTAATGCTTATGTAGCGGGATATCACGTGGGAGGTAAAACTGGTACATCAGAAAAATTACCTCGTGGAACAGATGATCGTATTGCATCATTTATCGGTATAGCACCAATGGATGATCCACAAATCGCTGTTTTTGTTATGATAGATGAACCAGCAGACAAAACAAATGGTGGTGGTATAGCAGCTGCACCACTTACAGGTAATATTATGGCTGATATTCTGCCTTATATGGAAATTGAGCCAGATTATACAGAAAGTGAGCTTTCACAAATTGATGTTATAGTACCTAATATGGTAGGTAAAACAGCAGAGGAAGCAAAACTTGCTCTGAATTCTCAAGATATCCCATTCGAAACAGTGGGCAATGGCGATAGTGTAACAGATCAAATGCCAGATTCAGGGGCAGTTATACCAAATGGTGCAAAAATAATCATCTACTTAGGCGAAGAAAAAGAGGATGAATATGTAACAATCCCAGATTTATCAGGTATGAGTATTTCAAGAGCAACAAATACTATAAACAATTCAGATATTTACATCAAAATGACAGGTGTAACATCAGGAGGAAATGTAATCGCAGTAAGCCAAGAACCAAGAGCCGGTGAACGTGTTCCAGTTGGAACGGTGGTAACGGTAAGGTTTGCAGACCCGACAGTAGGCGATTAAACTTCGGTGATAACACAACGGACAACCGCAAGGGATTGTCCCTACAATCTCTCTGAAGTCGTCCAGCGTGCAGACATGTACGTAACGAACTCTGTGCTATATTTCAAATATTGGGAAATGCTGTGGTGTAAATTTACGAGATTGATGTGATGGCTAAGATACGGAAATCTTTTTTGCTACAAGGTATAATTTACAAAATATCTAAAATCCAGTACGGAGTACGGTAGGAACGTTTCTCTCACAACTGGAGGAGTGCGTTTTAGCTTAATTTTAATAATGTGATGGCACTGAGCAAAAGCGATTTTGTTTACTTTTTGACAAGCCCAAAAGTAAAAGCGTTTGATTACTTGTCGCTCAACAAGTAATGAAAGAAAAGTTAGTATATTC
>CAYJKB010000035.1:0-22318 GCA_964370625.1 uncultured Oscillospiraceae bacterium
AAAGAGGTTTTACCTTTATTTTTTGACGATAGAAAAAATAAAAACGCTTGGTTACTTGCCGTTACGCAAGTAACGAAAGAGAAAGAAAATCTTATTATACAAAAATCCAGCCGTCGAACGGAAATATAATGGGACGTCGAGGACGCCGTCCCCTACTATGAATATAAAAATAATTAAGCCATTTTAGCAAAAATTGAAAAATAAGAAAAATAAGATTATATTAAATTAATAAAAACCAAAACAGGTGATACGAACATTCGTATCACCTGTTTTGCGAGTAAGCCTATAAGCCGAGTTCTGTTATAGACAATCATCTATCTGGGATATTTGTTACCAAATACCTCAAGCCACCCGTTGAAACAGTTCGGGCTAAACTATAGTTTCGGTCGGTGTTGCTACGGATAGAGTTTACAGCCTCCCCAAGTTACCAGAGGGAGTGGTGAGCTCTTACCTCGCCTTTCCATCCTTACCATACATAAAATATGGCGGTTTATTTCTGTTGCACTTTTCCTGAAGTCGCCTTCGGCGGACGTTATCCGTTATCCTGCCCTGTGTAGCTCGGACTTTCCTCATAAATAAATTTACGCAATTGCCCAGCTTACTCAACTTTGTAATTATATCTATTTAAAAGTCAGTTGTCAAGAAATTACGTTAATTTGTTGTATTTATTTCAAAAACGTAGTAAAATAAATGTATCTGAGATTAAATAGTAAACGAGGTAAATCAATGACAATTTTTGACAAATATCTACAAAATATTAAAAATAAAAATATTGCCGTAATCGGCATTGGTGTCAGCAATACGCCTTTAATTGAATTGCTTGCTCAAAACGGTGCTAATGTCACTGCTTTTGATAAAAAAACTGCTAAAGATTTAGGTGAAACTTATGAAAGCCTGAAATCCATCGGCATAAAATTTGTTTTAGGTGAAAGTTATCTCGATAGCGTAGATGGTTTTGATATAATTTTCAGAAGTCCTGGTGTTCATCCTGATAAACCCGCTTTAGTTCGTGCTGTGCAAAATGGTGCAGAACTTACGAGCGAAATGGAGGTTTTCTTTAACTTTTGTCCTTGTAAAATCATTGCAATTACAGGGTCGGATGGCAAAACTACAACTACTACTCTAGTTTATGAAATTCTAAAAACTGCTGGCTTTACTTGTCATTTAGGCGGAAATATTGGTCGCCCACTTTTATGTGATATTCCAAATATTAATGAAAGTGATATAGCAATTGTAGAACTTTCTTCTTTTCAACTTATGACGATGAAACAAAGCCCATATATATCAGCGATTACAAATATTACACCTAATCACCTTGATATGCATACAGATATGGATGAATATGTTAAAGCTAAGACGAATATTTTTGAATATCAAGCACAAAGTGATATTTGTATTTTAAATGCTGATGATGAAATTTGTTCTGATTTTTCGCCTAATTCAACTCTGTTCCAATTTTCAATGAATACTAAAGTACAAAATGGTGCATATCTAAAAGGTGATGATATTGTTTTAGTGCAAAATGGTGCTGAAACTGTAGTTATGAAAACTTCCGATATTAAAATCGTTGGCAGACATAATATTGCTAACTTCTTAACTGCACTTTGCATTACTTCTCCTTTATGTGATAATAAAAATGTTAAAACTGTCGCTCAAAATTTTGGTGGTGTAGCTCACAGAATTGAGCTTGTTCGCACACTTGACGGTGTTAGTTATTATAATGATTCTATTGCTTCAAGTCCAACACGTACAATAGCAGGACTTCGTTCTTTCGATAAAAAAATTATTTTAATCGCTGGTGGTTATGATAAAAATTTAGATTATGCTCCTCTTGCACCTGAAATTATAAATAGAGTTAAACATTTAATTTTACTTGGTGATACTGCTCCGAAAATTGAGATAG
Source organism: uncultured Oscillospiraceae bacterium (assembly GCA_964370625.1). GTDB lineage: Bacteria > Bacillota > Clostridia > Oscillospirales > Butyricicoccaceae > CAYJKB01. The sequence continues at coordinate 1,904 of CAYJKB010000035.1, forward strand.
CAGTTAAAGAACATGCTGAATTTAATTCTCAAAATCTTATCATTGATAATTTTAAAAGTTTTGAGAATGCAATTAATCATGCAAAAAACATTGCACAAAATGGAGATATCGTTGTGCTTTCACCTGCTAGTGCATCTTTTGATTTATTCCGAAACTTTGCACATCGTGGGGATACTTTCCGTAATATAGTAAATGGATTTTAGGAGGAGCTTTTACTTTGGATATTAAAAAAATTATAGAAAATTTATGTAATACAGATGGAATTTCAGGATTTGAAAAAAATGCTTGTGCTGTAACAGAGCAAACTCTTGCTCCATATTGTGATAAGGTCGAAACTGATAATTTTGGCAATGTGTTTGGGTTTATCTCTTGTGGTGATGATAGTGCTCCAACGCTTTTACTTGATGCGCATATTGACCAAATAGGATTTATCGTAACTGATGTGCTTGATGGTGGATTTTTGCGTTTTGCTCCTATTGGTGGCATTGATTTTCGTATGCTTTTAGGTTGCGAGCTACGTATCTTATCCGAAACAGAATGTTTTGGTATTGTATCTTGTCTGCCTCCTCATTTGATTAAAGCGTCTGAAGCTGATAAAAGTATTCCGTTGTCTGAAATGGTTATAGACACTGGTTTGCTTGATGCTAAATCAAAAATCAAAATTGGTACTCCAATTGTTTTCAATGAAAATATTATGTTTATGTCTGACAACACAGCCACCGGAAAATGTCTTGATGACAGAGCTGGAGTTGCTGCTATTGTTCATGCACTTGATATGATTCACGGAAAGAGTCGTAATGTTAACATTGTCGTTTTGGCTAGTGCTTGTGAAGAAACTGGACTTATGGGAGCTATAATCGGTGGATATAAGATAAAACCAGATTATTGTATTGCAGTTGATGTAACTCATGCGAAAACTCCTGATGCACCAGCTAGCAAAACTTTTGATTTTGGTGGTGGTGTATTTATCGGAATGGGTCCGAATTTAGATAGAAAACTTACTAATAAATTAATCTCTATTGCTAAAGCTGAAGAAATTTCATATGGTGTTGAAGTTATGGAAGGTCACACTGGCACTAATGCTTGGGCATTTCAAGTGTCACGTGAAGGTATCCCTACTGCACTATTATCAATCCCGCTGAAATACATGCATACACCAATTGAAACAGTTTCACTTAAAGATATGAAAAATGTATCTAAACTTATAGCTGAATATATTTTAAATGCAAATGGAGGTGCTGACAATGCTTAATTTATTACGTGATTTATGTATGTTAAATGGACCTTCTGGATGCGAAGATGCTGTTGCTGATTATGTTAAAAATTTCTGCATGGAATACACTGATGAAATAAAAACCGATAGTATTGGTAATGTACTTGTATTCAAAAAAGGCAAAAAAACTCGTGCACAAAAACTTATGGTTTGTGCCCATATGGACGAAGTTGGATTTATCATAAAACGTTTTACTGATGATGGAATGATTAAATTTGGTTTTGTTGGTGGAATTGATAGCAGAGTTGTTATTGGTCGCAGAGTTTTGCTTGGGGATAAAAAGGTAAATGGTGTTATTGGAATTAAAGCTGTGCATTTAACATCAGCTTCTGAAAGACAAACTATGCCAAAATCCGATGATTTATATATAGATATCGGTGCTACTTCTAAATCTGAAGCTATGGCAAAACTTTCTTTGGGTGACTTTGGAGTTTTTGATAGTGAATACACTGAATTTGGTGATGGATTTATTAAAGCTCGTGCAATTGATGATAGAGTCGGTGTTGCTGTTATGCTTAAACTTATTCAAAGCGAACTTGAGTATGATACTTGGTTTGCTTTTACTTGTCAGGAAGAAGTTGGACTTCGTGGTGCTACTGTTGCAGCTTATTCTATAAACCCTGATACTTGCCTTGTTATCGAAGGCACTACTGCTGCGGATTTACCTAAGATTCGTGATGCTGATAAGGTTTGTTCACTCCGTAATGGTGTTGTAATTCCGTTTATGGATAGAGCAACTATCTATGATAAAGATTTATTCACCGAAATTACAGCACTTGCTAATAAACATAACATCAAATGGCAAACAAAACAGATGGTATCTGGTGGTACTGATGCTGGTAAAATCCATTTAAGTCGTGATGGCGTTCGCACTATCGCTGTAGCTGTACCAACTAGATATATTCATTCACCTTCTTGTGTCTGTGCTCTCGAAGATGTTGAAGCTATGCTTAAACTTGCAACGCTTTATATTGGTCAGTAAATATATATGGTTGTAAGGTTACGCAAAATTTTCTCCAGCTGTGTGCAATCAAATTTATGGTAAAATACAATGGTATGGTCAAGACCGTACCCTACAAAAAATAATTAAAAATTTTACGAGGTGAAAGAATGAAAATTTACGATATATATACAAACTTATTAAATGCCTTTGGTGCATCTGGTAGAGAAGATGAAATTTCATCTGTAATAACTGAAATGATATCACCATATTGTGATGAGACTTATCGTGATAACATTGGCAATTTAATTGCTGTTAAAAAAGGGACAGCAAATGATGCTAAAAAAATTATGTTTGCGGCTCATATGGATAGCATTGGTATGGTTGCAACATTTGTTGATGATAAAGGATTTATCCGTTTTTCATCAGTTGGTGGACTATCTAAATACGATATGATAAATATACCTGTAAGATTTTCTAATGGTACTATGGGTGTTATTTCTCATGATGAAAAAGTAACACCACGTGACCTTATGTTATCTGACATGTATATTGACATTGGTGCTAAATCTAAAGAAGATGCACTTTCCCAAATTTCCATTGGTGACTTTGCAGTTTTTGTATCTACACCATTTATTCAAGGTGACATTATGTGTGGAGCTTATATGGATAATAGGATTGGTTGTGCAGTTTTAATTGATGCATTATCTCAGATTGAAAACCAAAAGGATGACCTTTATTTTGTGTTTACAGCTCAAGAAGAAGTTGGACTTCGTGGTGCTACTGTTGCGACTTATAGCATTGCACCTGATATGTGTATTGCTGTTGATGTAACTGATACTGGTGATACACCTGAGAGAAAACATTATAACAGTGTATTTTTAGGTAAAGGTATTGCAATTAAAGTTATGGACCGTTCTGTGATTTCTAATGCTGAAGTTAGAGAACTTCTAACTGATACTGCTGTAAACCAAGGCATTGACCATCAATTTGAAATTATGGAATTTGGTGGCACTGATGCTGGTGCAGCTCAAAAAAGTCGTGGTGGTGTGCTTACTGGTGGTATAGCTATTCCCACTAGATATATTCATAGTCCTTGTGAAATGGTAAGTATTTCTGATGTTCAAAATGCTGTATCCTTAATTGTAAATGTTGTAAAGTAAATTAACGATAAAAGTTTAGAGGGTAAATTTATGTTAAGTAATGATAAAACTAGATGTGATTGGTCTGATGGTAGCCAAATTTATAATGATTATCATGATAATGAATGGGGACGAGAAAAACATGATGATAATGAACTTTTTGAAATGTTAATTTTAGAAGGATTTCAAGCGGGATTATCATGGATTACTATTTTGAAAAAAAGACAAGCTTTTTATGATGCTTTTGATGGGTTTAATCCAAATATAATTGCTTTGTATGACGAAGATAAAGTTGAAGAACTTGTACAAAATGAAAAAATCATAAGACATCGTGGCAAAATCAATTCAGCTATTAATAATGCTCAGCTTTATCTTGAAATCCAAAAACAATATGGCAGTTTTGATAAATTCATTTGGAGTTATGTAGATTTTAAGCCTATAATAAATCATTTTGAAACACATTCACAAATACCTGTCAACACTTCACTATCTGATAAAATCAGTAAAGATTTAAAGAAATTAGGCTTTAAATTTGTTGGGTCTACAATTATTTATTCATTTATGCAATCAATTGGCATGACAATGGATCATGTGACGAATTGTTTCGTTTATAATGAGCTTATCAGTAATAAATAGTCTTAATTTATGCATTTAATCGCTATTTAAATGCTAATATTGAAATTGACAAATTTGCGAATTTATGATATAATTCGTCGAATTGGATATTTTAGCTTAAATCAAATATTGATTGTTTTAAAGTGTTTGTTATAAGCTTGTGTATACTTGAAAGGAATAAAGTATTAATATGAAATTTTATGGAATTGGCATAGGCCCTGGAGATGAAAAACTTCTTACAATTAAAGCTGTAGAAACGCTTCAAATATTAGATGTTTTACTTGTACCTAAAACAAAATCAGATAAACCTGGTATAGCAAATACTATTGCAAGCAAATATTTAAAAGAAACTTTAGAAATTGAATATATTGATTTCCCAATGGTTGAAGATGAAGAAGTATTTGTAAACGCCGGAAAAAAAGCAGCTGATATTATCGAAAAATGCATTGCTAAAAATAAAAATGTAGGTTTTATTACACTTGGCGACCCTGGCGTATATTCAACTTATGGATATATTGCAAAAGCTGTTAAAGCTAAAGGAAATATTCCAATCGAAACAATCCCAGGTATTACGAGTTTTTGTGCTGCTGCTGCAATGGCTAATCGTCCACTTGTTGAGAAAAAAGAAATTCTTTCAATTATACCTATGAATGCTGATGATGAACATATTGACAATATGCTAAAAGAAGGCGATGCTTTTGCATTTATGAAAGTTTATCACAGAGAGCCTCGTGTTGTTGAACTACTGCAAAATAATGGTTTAGTGGAAAAAGGTGTTCTTGCTCTACGTTGTGGATTTGAAAACCAAGAAGTTAAAGAAAATGTTGTTGAAAGTTTAATCGAAAATAAAGATTATCTTTCTGTAGTTTTAACTCGAAAATAAATTTAATATTAATGCCCTATTTCAATTTTTATTGAAATATTTGTTTGTTACATAATTTTGCAATTTGCTATTTACATTGAATAGAATTTAAGTAATAATATATATATTAAGCTTTATTTAATATTAGTAAAGGATTTGCATGATGAATGAAAAACAAGTATTATCTATTATAGTTGAAATGGGGCATTTATTTTTAAAATATGGTGCTGAGGTATATCGTGCTGAACAAAGTGTGGCATATATTAGCAAAAGTTATGGGCTTGAGCTTGTTGATGTTTTTGCTATACCATCTACTATAATTGTAACTGTTACTACAAAAGATGATTATATAACAAAAACGCAAAGAATTAATAACGCCACTATAGATTTATATAGAGTTGAGCTTTTAAATTCGCTCTCCCGTGATATTTGTGAACATAAGCTGACTTACAATCAAATTTTAGAATGTTTAGAACAAATTAAAACTGCTAAAACTTATTCGTCACCTATTAGGGTTTTAGCTTTATCATTATCAGCTCTTAGCTTCACCATTTTATTTGGTGGCACATTGTTTGATAGTATTGCTTCTTTTTTTGTAGGATTTTTTGCTGCACTTGTTAGTGTGCTTTTAGATGAAACTAAAATGAATGGATTTTTAAAAACAGCCACAGTTAGTTTTTCAATTTCTGTATTTGCCTATTCACTAACATATTTATTTATGCCACATCTTTCAGCTCAAGCTATTATGTCTGGTGCTTTAATGATGCTTGTTCCTGGTCTTGCTTTTACAAACTGTATGCGTGATATTATGGCAAATGATTATGTGTCTGGGCTTTCAAAGCTTACTGAAGCTCTGATGACAGCTCTTGCTGTTGCTGTTGGTGTATCAGTTGTGCTTCTTACAATTTATTAGATAAAGGAAGTGAAGTTTTATATGGATATTTTGCTTGCTGCTCTTTCATCTTTTTTTGGTTCTTTATGTTTTGCAATATTATTTAATATTAGAGGTAAAAATGTGTTTTATGCTGCCTTTGGTGGTATGATTGGTTGGACACTTTATACAATTCTAGGTTATGGTATTAGTGATGTGCTTGTGCGTTCATTTATTAGCTCTGTTGCTGTTTCCCTGTATTCTAATAAAATGGCAAGATTACATAAAGCTCCTGCTTTAGTTTATTTAGTAATTGCTTTTATTCCGTTAGTACCTGGATTTAGCATTTATAAGGCTATGGAACTTTTAATTATTAGTGATACAAGTGCTTTTATAGACCAAGCTGTGTATACTTTTAAAATCGGAATGGTTATTGCAACCGGATTTTTAATCACTTCAAATATCAATTTTATAACCTCACCTATTCATATTAAAAAATCTAACAAAAGAGGTAGATAAATTGAATAATCGTCTTGACAAAATCAGCTAAAGGCTTTAGAATATCATTAAACACAGAGTAGAGAAAAGTGCGTTAAGTGTCTTTTGAACGGGGAGTTGTCAAAAGAACGAATGACTTAAATAGTCGGCGATACTTTTTTCGCATCCCGCTGGAAATATAAATTCGAGTACAAGCTATGCTTTGTACTTAGCGTGCTACCTTGCAAATTATAGTGTTAGACTTTATTATTATAGTCTAAATTTATTTTGAATGGCGATATTTTGAATTTTCGGGATGAGTGTATTAATTTTACACTTGTCCTTATTTTATTGTTTGAAAGGAACAGAGCAATGGATATTAAAAAGGCTGAACAGGCGATTACAATGCTTCTTGAAGCATTAGGTGAAGATGTTACTCGTGAGGGGTTAATTGACACACCAAAACGTGTAGCTAAACTGTATGAAGAAATCACAAGTGGTATGAACCAATCAGCTGAAGAACATTTAAGCGTGGTTTTTGAATCTGAAGATGCTGGAATTGTTATTCAAAAAGATATAGACTTTTTCTCAACTTGCGAACATCATTTAGCTCCTTTTTTTGGAAAAGTACACATTGCTTATATTCCTGATGGTTCAGTTGTTGGACTTAGCAAATTATCTCGTATTGTAGAAGTATATGCTAGACGTTTGCAACTGCAAGAACAAATGACACTTCAAATTGCTACAGCACTTGAAAAACATTTGAAAACTCGTGGTGTTATGGTTGTAGTCGAAGCTGAACACACTTGTATTTCTATGCGTGGCATTAAAAAAATAGGTACAAAAACTGTAACTATGCACACTTCTGGTGTTTTTAAAGATGATTATGACTCTAGAAGAGAAGTTTTAGATTTAATTAAACTTTAAGATAATTATGGAACGTGTAGATAAAATATTAAATCATCCTACCTTTAGAAAAACTATTAAAAAACTTAAAAAAGTTGAGCAAGATAGGATTTATTGTATACATGATATGGAGCATTTATTAAATGTAGCTCGTATTATGATGATTCAAAATCTTGAAGAAAACTTGCGTTTTGAAAAAGAAGTAATTTATGCTGTTGCATTATTACATGATATAGGTAGGCTTAATCAATATAAAACAAAGGAAAAACACGCAATTTTTGGCAGTAAAATGGCTTATGATATACTGCTTGAGTGTGATTTTGATGAAAAATTAACAGCTGAAATGTGTCTTGCAATTAAGACACATAGTGGCAATGAAGATACCAATGATCTTGGTATACTTTTGCGTATAGCTGATAAACTTTCTCGAAATTGCTTTATTTGTGTCGCAGAAGCTCAGTGCAACTGGTCTTATCAAAAGAAAAATAGGAGTATTTATATATGATAATAGGAAATAGAAAATTCGATACTGAGAATAACTTTTATGTAATGGGAATTGTTAACTTCACACCTGATTCATTTTCAGATGGTGGGCAATATAATGATATTGACAAAGCTCTCTTTCGCATTGAACAAATGATAAAAGATGGTGCTGATATTATCGATATTGGCGGAGAGTCTACAAGACCTAATCATATAAAAATTTCTGATGATGAAGAAATTGAAAGAATATCTCCGATTTTAAGTGCTGTTCGTGCAAGATTTTCTATACCTATTTCACTTGATACATATAAAGGCAATGTTGCAAGTGCAGTTGTTCCTTATATTGATATGGTTAATGATATTTGGGGTCTTAAATATGATAACAATATGGCAAGTATAATTGCACAAAACAAATTATCTTGTTGTATTATGCATAATAAAAATAACTCAGAGTATAATGATTTTTGGTCTGAACTTAAATCAGATATAACTTCGAGTTTAGAAATCGCCAAAAATGCCAATATACCACAAGATAAAATCATGATTGATGCTGGAGTTGGTTTTGCTAAAAGTTATGAACAAAATTTAATTTCCATCAATAGAACTGATGATTTTAAAAATTTTGGACTGCCGATATTAATTGCAACTTCAAATAAAAGCGTGATTGGACTTACTAATGATTGTCCTGTAACTGATAGAGTAAGTGGAACTGTAGCGACTTCTGTAGTTGGCGCTATGAAAGGTGCATCTTTCTTTCGTGTGCATGATGTTAAGGCTAATCGTCAAGCATTGGATATGGTTCATGCAATTATTAATGAAAGAAAGGTGTAAAAAATGGATAAAATAAACGTATATGGATTGTCTTTTTTTGCTCATCATGGAGTATTTGAAGATGAGAAAATTAATGGACAGCAGTTTAGTATAGACTGTGAATTTGGGGTTGATACAAGCACTTGTGGTGATGACCTTACAAAAACTGTACACTATGGCGAAGTATCGCTAGACATCATTAAATTTTCGACTGAAAATCGCTTTGATTTGCTTGAAATGCTCGCAAATAACCTTGCAAAATATTTGCTTAAAAAATACCCATTAATGCAATATGTTACACTCACAGTTCATAAACCACAGGCTCCAATACCTACAGAATTTGCTGATGTTACACTTACGATTACTCGTAAAAACACAGTGTGCTATTTGGGAATTGGTTCGAATTTAGGTGAAAAAGAGCAGTATTTAAATTCTGTAATTAATTTGATTGAAGCAAATGACAACGTTATCCTTTTGGCAAAATCATCATTTATTACTACAAAACCCTATGGCGTGACAGACCAACCGGATTTTTTAAACGGAGTTTTGAAAATAAAAACAAATTATTCTATGAGAGAGTTATTAGAATTTTGTAAATTAGCAGAACAAGAAGCTGGTAGAATTAAAACTCGTGTTTGGGGCGAACGCACACTCGACGTAGATATATTAATGTATGGAAATGAAATTATTTTTACAGATGATTTAATAATACCACATGCAGAAATGCACAAACGTGATTTTGTACTTAAACCTTTGTGTGAAATTGAACCATATTTAATTCACCCTATATTAAAAACAAATATGCAATCATTGCTACAAAAACTGTAATTAAATGAGAGAGAGAAAAAAAAGTTATGAATAACAAAAACAGTATTATATTATCTATTGTCGTATTAGCACTTTGTGCATTATTAATTATATCTACACCGTGTGCACCGATGTTAGATTTTTTTGGTCATCAAGTATTAGCAATTGTTTTAGCTACGATAGCTATTTGGATATTTAAACCTTTTAATTTATCCTTTGCTTTAGGTGGATTTTTTTTAGCAGCTTGTTGCCTAGCATTAGGAATGCCTACTTCAATAGTATTTTCTGGCTTTACACAATCAGCAATTTGGACGTTAATTCCAGCTTTATTCTTTGGATTTGTTCTGCAAAAAACTGGCGTTGGTAAACGAATTGCGATGGGAGTTATACGATTAATTCGACCTAGTATATTAAATTTTATGCTCGCATGGGTATTTATTGGAGTTGTTTTAAGTATGCTAACACCGTCAATTACGGTACGTGTAGCAATCATTATTCCAATAGCTGTGCATTGCACTAACCTTTGTAAGTTTGAACTAAATTCAAAAGCAAACTCTCTGATTATGTTAACAGCATTTTCAATGGCTCTTTTACCTGGAGGGGGTTGGCTTAATGGTGCATTATGGGGACCTATCATTCAAGGTATGTTTAACTCAACACCTGGAATGGAAGGCATTGTAACTTTTGACAGTTGGCTTAAATCAGTTTTTGTACCAATGGAAATTGCTACATTAATAGTAATCGCTGGTAGCTATTTAGTTCTAAAACCTTCGGAAAAATTGGATATTTCAGCTATTGAAGAACTAAAAAAACAAAAGGAAGAACCATTGACACGTCACGAAAAAATTACGATTATTATACTTATAGGAGTATTTATCTCGTTCATTACCTCTAGTATACATGGTTTCCCTGATGCAACTATATGTATAGGAGCAGTTTTCTTGTTTTTCCTATTTGGCATAATTCAGCCATCAGAGTTTAGTTCCGGTATTGGTTGGGATATAGTTGTATTTTTCTCAATGTCACTAAGCCTTACAGCGATTTTCTCTGAAGCTGGAATTTCAGAATGGCTAAGTAATATAATTGTTCCCGCTTTAGAGCCTCTTGTATCTAATAACTTATTATTCGTTCTTGGCATCACAGCTATTTTATTCTTATGGAGATTTATAGATGTTGCATTATTTATTCCTACAATGGCGATACTTACACCTGTAATCCCTGCGATTAGTCAGGCTTACTCTATAAGCCCTCTTGTATGGATTGCAATTTATGTAATGGCTGGTAATGTATTCTTTATGAGCTATCAAAACATGTGGGTTAATATGGCACAAGCTATAGCAAAAGAACGTTCTTGGACGTCTAAACATTTAGCAGTCTATGGTACTATTTACTTTATTGGTTGTTTAATCGCACTTAGCATTGCTGTTCCTATGTGGGAAAGTTTTGGATATTTTGGATAAAATTTTTTATGGGGGATCTAAAATGAAGCTTAATCTTATAGTTTGTGTTGATGAAAATTATGGTATTGGCTATGAAAATCAGCTTTTATTTAATATTAAACAAGATATGGAGTTTTTTAAGGAAAAAACAACAGGTAATGTTATTGTTATGGGTTCAAACACTTTAAAATCATTACCAAATTCCTCTCCTTTGAAAAACCGAGTGAATATTGTCATGACTTCCAAAAATAATTTCGAGGGTTGTATTTGTTGCAAAGATATCGATGAGCTTTTTTTAACTTTACAAAAATATCAAAACAAAGAAATCTTTGTTATCGGAGGCGAGCAAATATATAAAATGCTTTTGCCGTATTGTCAAAAAGCCTTTATAACAAAGGTATCTGACATAAAAAAAGCGGATACATTTTTCCCTAATATTGACAAGTTTCCGAACTGGAAAATCGTTGCCGAAAGCCCTGTTCTTTGTCAAGAAAATGCGAGCTATAGATACTGCATTTATAAAAACATTGATACTTTACCATATAAAAATTAGGAGAACTTTTGAATGACAAATATAAATGCTATACTTGCTAAACTTTGCTCTGAAGGTATTGATTTAGGGCTGACTCGCATGACTGAGCTAATGGATAAATTAGGCAATCCACAAGATGCACTTAAAATCATTCATGTCGCTGGGACAAATGGCAAAGGTTCAACTTGTGCTATGCTTAACAGTATTTTCATAACTTCAGGATACAAAACAGCCTTTTTTTCCTCCCCTTTTTTGCACAATATAACAGAGTTATTTAAAATTAATAATAAAAACATCACAAAACCTCGCCTTTTGCAGTTGATTGAAATTGCTACACAGGCTGTGGAAAGTATGGAAAGTAAGCCATCTGAATTCGAACTGCAAACAGCTCTTGCATTTTTATATTTTAAAGAAGAAAATTGCGACATTGTTCTTTTAGAAGTTGGTTTAGGTGGGCTGCTCGACAGTACAAATATAATTTCACATCCCGTTTTATCTGTAATTACAAAAATTGCACTTGACCATATTGGTTTTTTAGGTAATACAATTGAGCAAATTGCTCATCAAAAAGCTGGTATCATAAAGCAAGACTGTCCGTGTATTGCCTTATCTCAAAATCAAGATGTATTAGATATTTTCAAACAGACTTGTGATATAAAATCAGCTGATTTTTATGTGTCACAGATTAATTCTATTAAAGTTAAAAAGAATAATTTACACGGAATTGTTCTTGATTATAAACATATAGAAAACATTAAAATCCCATTAATTGGCACATATCAAATTGAAAATATTGCACTTGTTTTATCTGTGATTGATATTTTAAATCAGCGTGGATATAACTTTTCTGCACAAAATATTATTTCAGGTTTAGGTGCTGTTAAATGGAAAGGCAGATTTGAAATTTTAAAAGATAATCCACTTTTTATTATTGATGGTGCACATAATTTAGATGGTGCTATAGCGCTTACTAAAACTTTTGACACTGTTTTGCAAGGTCAGAAATTCACATTTTTAATGGCTGTAATGTCCGACAAGGACTATAAAAATATGATTGACAAACTAATCCCCTATGCCAAAAGTTTTATTGCTATATCTCCTGATATTAAGCGTGCATTGCCAGCAAAAGACCTGTTTGACCAAATTTCTTCTCAGTTTGATGGTCCAGTTTTTTATGCTGACAAGATAAGCGATGGAATTGAGAAAGCTTTTGAAATAACAGCGAATAATCCAATTTGTTGTTTAGGCTCTCTTTATATTTCACATGAAGTTTCACAAGTAATTGCAAATCTCACCTAAAAAATTAGCAAATACTAACTGTTTTAATTTTAAAAATACTATTGAAGCAATAAAATATCCATGATATACTATACCATATTAGTGTAAATTTGTTTTATTGAGAGGATGGATTTTTTTATGGCAAAGGTTACTGTTAATGCTGGTATTTGTAATTTTGTAGCTGTTTTTAATGCAATTAGAAATGAAGAAACTGAAATGGTTGAAGTGGACTTTAAAACTACTTGTCCAAATTTTAAACATTTAGAGGAGAATGTAATTGAATTAGACCCACTAGTTGTATGTTTTGAAAAAATTGGTACAGGGCAAATCTTTGAATTATTTAGAGATAAATGTCCACATAATGCATGTCCAATCCCAACTGCAATGATTAAGGCTGTTGAAGTTGCTGAAGGATTAGCGTTACCAAAAGATGTTACAATGAAAATTGAAAAATAAAAGCAGGATGTGATGAAAAAATTTCGTCACATCCTGTTTTTGCTATTTATATATATAAAGTTATTGATTGTTTTAAATTTTCAATATTCACTTCTGATAGTACGCCTGTTCCTTCTCCATCTAAAGTCCATTCCATAATATCTTTAGTTGTAATTTTAATTTTATCTGTAGAAAATCTGTGGATATATTTTGTATTTGTAGACTGAGTTAATAGTTCAACAATTATATCTTTAAATTCTGTTAAATTTGAAGGCATTTTTATAAATAAAACTTCAAAAAGACCATCGTTTAATTCAGCTGTATTTGATGTTAAATTTTTAAATCCAGCAACTTGGGTGGTATTACTTACCATTCCGAATAAAACTTGTTCTTCATAAATTCCACCATTAAACTCTGCTTTAATATAATAACTTTTAATATCTGCAAGACCTTTAACACTTTCAAGGACATACGCTGCATGACCTAACATATTTTTTGTTTGTTGTGGTGTGCTATAAGCTACACTTGTAAAAAGTCCAAATGCTGCAACATAAGTAAAATAGTGTTCATTAAATTTGCCTATATCACATTTAAATGGTTTTTCCCTAATCACAGTTTCAGTTGCAATTGAAATATCACGGCTAAGTCCAACACTGTTCGCAAAATCATTTGTTGTCCCCATAGGAATATATCCGATTGGTGTAGTTTTTTCTGCTGAAATTATACCACTTACAACTTCGTTTAACGTACCGTCGCCACCGGTACAAACAATTAAATCGTAATTATTTTGTTCTGTTTGAAGTTTAGTTTTAGCATCATTTTTATGTTGTGTTATATAGATTGTAATTTCATAATTTTGCTTTGCAAATTTATCAACTACATTAAAAAGTTCATTTCGAATTTGTGATTTCCCTGAAATCGGATTAACAATCAATAATAATTTTCTCTTCAACTTCTATCCCTAACCTTTCTTTTAAAATAATAAAAAGTTTAAAGCATGTAGCAATAAACTTTTTAATTATATAAGTATATTAAACCTTTATTTTCTTATTTATTCAAATTATTATAGATAATAAATCCATCTTTTGTATTCTTCTTACAAATATACATAGCAGCATCTGCTTTTTCATATAGTTCTGAGAATGTCCTTCCATATTCAGGAGCCACAGCAATACCAATGCTACATGAAATACCAACTGTTACACCATTTTGGGTATATTCTTTTTTAATAGAAGTACAAAGTGAAGATGCTTTTCTCGTGATACCTTTTGTTCCAATATTTGTTTTTAAGAACACGATAAATTCATCGCCACCAATACGCCCTACTATATCATCTGCACGGAAATTTTCTCCAATTTTTTCAGCTACTTCTTTTAATACATCATCACCATATTTATGGCCAAAATTATCATTTATAGCTTTAAAATTATCAAGATCTATCATAATTAAAACACCAGAACGATTGCTTGACAGATGTTTTTTAATTAAAGATTCTGTAGCTTTTTTGTTGTAAATTTCTAAAAGTGGATCAAGTTGAGCCTTTCTAGTTAATGAAAGTTCATTTTCTTTAAGTTCATGAATATCATCCATGATTGAAATAATTGAAATTATATCGCCAGTTTCAGCATTTTGATTTGTGTTGATAATAGAGCGAACCCAACGAATACTATCATCACTTAATACAATTCTTTCATCAAAAGAAATTTGAGAATGACCTAAATTAAATTCATTGATTATATTTTCTACAGATTCATGATAAAGTGCTTTATCAAAATCTTCATGATATACTAAACTTTGTAATGAATTTGATGAATATTCTGAATAAGAAATATCTGGCAATGCTTCATTTTTGCCATTTTTAGTTATTCGAATGATTGCATTTTTCGAACAGTTAACTTCCACCACAGAAAGTGAACGATTTTCAATTACATGTTTATAAATTATATTCTGTGCTAAGGAATTTCTATGCTCTCGAAGCATATCAAAGCCAACTAACATATAAATGCCTACATATGAAATAAATAACCAAGCAAATGCAGCTAGTATTTGATGTGATGGCAATAGGAAGTACTTAATTTCATGAATATATACATTACCATTTGCAATCATGTAAATATTTGCAATTACAAGTACAGCTAAATATAACGCTAGTGCTTCTGTTTTATTGCTGATTATTCTTAAGTATTTTCTTGGAACTACATGAAGTAAAATTGTGATAAATAGTGTACACATTATTGAAGTGTAAATTAATATAATCCAGAAAGACATCGGATTTTGACAAAGTTCATAAATAGTTTTTCCTGTAACAAGTGCATATGTTGAAGAAATAATAGCCCTAGCTACCATTATATGCAATGTATAATACAAAATACATGCTACCTTTGTCATTATGTGTTGTTTAGGATAAAATACAAAAACAATAATTGTGTAAACAATTAAAGCTATAAAATATCCTAACGCTGACATAGAGCCAAAATCAACGAGCATAAATACCCCACTAGCAGTTGCTAATGTGCAAAATAATGTTGTTTTAATTTTATTATTTTTTATATCAAAAATACCTTCCATTAATGAAATATAAAAAATATTATTACAGAAATACACTACAGAAAAAATTGCAATCAATACTTGTACTGACATATCATACCACCTTATATAAAAGTAAATTTGCATCATAATAAATAAAATAAGTTATTGCTAATCTATTATATCAAATTTCGTCTTTTTTTTCAAGTTTCATTTTAAAATACATTTTAATTATTATTTGATACTTGCTATATCAATTATAGAAAGTTTCACTCTTATCTACTTTTATGGTAGTTGAATATTTTTTTAATTAAATACTTGCAAGAATGATACAAAAAGTGGTAAAATTACAATATATAAAGAGAAAGGCAATCAAAATTTATGAGTGAAAATATTATAAAATATCAATGTCCTTCCTGTCATGCACCTTTGCATTTTGATGCAAATGAACAAATGATAGTTTGTGACTTTTGTGATTCTAAATATCCTGAAGATTATTTTAATGAACAAGAGCAAAATGCTGAAAGTGATGTTGACTTTGATGAACAAATTGATTGGGAAGAACAAAGTACAATTTCCACTATGACACAATCACATGAAATAATGGATAATCAAACTGGATTTAATTGTACATCTTGTGGTGCTGAAGTAGTTTCTGATGGTAATACAGCTGCAACAGAATGTATGTATTGTGGGAACCCAATTGTGCTAACTGATAATGTTAGTGGCATGCTGAAACCAGATTTAATTTTACCATTTAAAATTGACAAAACTCAAGCTGAATCAAAACTTGAACAATTTTATCTTAAAAAAATTCTGTTACCTAAAGAATTTAAAGATAGAAATCGAATTTCTAAGATTGTAGGTATGTATGTTCCTTTTTGGCTATATTCAGCTAAAGGAGATGGTGGAGTAAGTTATAATGCTACAAAAGTTCGTTCTTGGCGTGATGGTGATTATATCGTAACAGAAACTAGGCATTTTAAAGTTAAACGTGCTGGTAGTCTTGAATTTGAAAAAATTCCTGTTGATGCTTCCAAAAAAATGGAAGATAATTATATGGATGGTCTTGAACCGTATAACTACTCTGACTTAGAAGATTTTTCTCCTCAATACATGGCTGGTTATTTTGCTGATAAATTTGATGTTGATGTTGACACTTGTTTACATCGTGCTAGTGCTCGTGTTGTAAATTCTACAAAAGATAAATTTAAAAGTACAGTTTCAGGTTATACAACTGTTTCAGAAACTTTTTCTAATGTTCGTATGATTAGCGATTCTGTTAAATATTCTTTATTACCTGTTTGGATGCTAAATACAAAATTTGAAGATAAAATTTATCAGTTTGCTATAAATGGGCAAACAGGCAAAGTTTCAGGTGATTTACCTATTGATAAGAAGAAGCAGTCTAGAATTTTTTTGACTGTTGCAGCGATTTCAGCTGCTGTAATCGGTATAATCGGTTACAATTTCTTAACTTAAGACATCGGAGGTAAATTAAATGAAAAAATTATTATTAACTTTATCAGCTTGTATAGCTCTTATATCTTTACTAAGCTTTACTGCACTTGCTGATAACTTGACTTCACTTAACACTGATACAACAATTGGAACTATAGATGGATTTAGCCCATTAGTTGATAATGCTGACATATTATCACCAGCAGAAGAACAACAAATTTTTAATCGTATCCAACAAATACATAATGATTATGATTTTGATGTTACAATTTTGACATTAAAAACACTCCCTTCTGGCGTTTATGATATTTATGATTTCTGTGATTATTATACAGGGCTTGACCCTTCTAGAAATGGTGTAGTTTTTGGTTTGAATTTTGATCCTAATGATAGAAGTTATGTAACATCTGCAAGAAATGAAGCTATGACCATTTTTAATGAAAATGCATTTGATGCAATAGATAATTTTGTTGTACCTTTGCTTTCTGATGCAGAATATGTAGAAGCTTTTAATCTTTATTTAGATCTTACCATAGATTTTTTAGATAGTGCAAAATCTGGAAGATCTTATTCTACTCCAATCACTACTCAAAATGCAATCATTTTACTTGTTGTATCTATCGTTGGTGGACTTTTAATAGCTGCTGCTGTAAATGCGATTTTAGTTCATCAAATGAAAACTGCTGTTATTAAAACAGAAGCTCATGATTATGTTAAAAGTGATGGATTTATCCTAACTCAAGATTCTGATTTATTTGTAAATAAAACTATTTCACGACGTCATAGTCCACAAAATAAAAGTAATGGAAGCAGTGGTAGCAGAGGTGGATATGGTGGAAGTCGCTCTAGTAGAGGTGGAAAATTTTAGTTTCAGCATTAATATATTAATATTTTATATACGGAGGAACAATTATGGGATTAATAAAAGCAATTACAGGTGCTGTTAGTGGGGTTTTAGCTGACCAATGGAAAGAATATTTTTATTGTGAATCAATTGATTCTGATATTTTAGTTACCAAGGGACAAAAAAAGGTGTCTGGCAGAAGTTCTAATACAAGTGGTAATGATAATATTATTACAGATGGCTCTATCATTGCTGTTGCTGATGGGCAATGTATGATGATAGTTGAAAATGGAAAAATTGTTGAGTTTTGTGCTGAAGCTGGCGAATTTACATATAATAATGCAACAGAACCATCATTATTTTCTGGTGATTTAGGTGAAAGTTTAGGACGTACTTTCAATGATATTGGTAAACGCTTTACCTTTGGAGGGGGTGTATCATCAGATCAACGTGTTTATTATTTTAATACAAAAGAAATGATGGGTAATAAATATGGTACACCTAGCCCTGTTCCTTTCAGAGTAGTTGACCAAAATATCGGACTTGATATCGATATTTCTATCCGTTGTCATGGTGAATATTCATATAAAATCATTGACCCTATGCTTTTTTATACTAATGTATGTGGCAATATTTCAAATGATTTTATGAGAAATGAAATCGAAGGTCAGTTAAAAAGTGAACTTATGACAGCTCTTCAACCTGCATTTGCAAAAATTTCTGCTATGGGTATTCGTTATAGTGCTTTGCCTGGTCATACTTTTGAACTAGCTGAAGCATTGAATGAAGTTTTATCAAGAAAATGGATTGAACTTCGTGGCTTGAAAATTCAATCTTTTGGTGTTTCATCTGTTAAAGCATCTGAAGAAGATGAAAATATGATTAAAGAACTTCAACGTAATGCTACTTTTAGAAATCCTTCAATGGCTGCTGCACATCTTGTTAATGCACAAGCTAATGCTATGCAAGATGCTGCAAACAACACTAATGGCAGTATGATGGGATTTATGGGCATGAATATGGCTAATTCCTTTGGTGGCATGAATGCTAATAATCTTTTCGCTATGGGACAACAGCAACAGCAGCAACAGCCTACACAAGTTTCAACAACGCCTTCAAATGATGGTTGGGCTTGTTCTTGTGGAAAATCTGATAATTCTGGTAAATTCTGTGCCGAATGTGGAACTCCTAAGCCTGCTAATGATGGTTGGAACTGTTCTTGTGGTTCTTTAAACAAAGGTAAATTCTGTGCTGAATGTGGTGCAAAAAAGCCTGTTGGAGCACTACTTTATGCATGTGACAAATGTGGCTGGCAACCAGAAGACCCTAAATCTCCACCTAAATTCTGCCCTGAATGTGGTGATATTTTTGATGATAATGATATAAAGTAAATAAAGATTAAAAATGGAGTGTGTCGCAATGCGACACACCCTTTTTTACACAAAAAACCTCACCCATCGGAATTAAATTCGCAAATGAGTGAGGTTAATTAACTTGGTTTAATATAAATTGCTATTAATGAATGCCGTCTAGTGCCATTCCAATACCTTCACAGAAAGTTGGATGTGGATGGATTAATTTTGCAATATCTCCAGTTGTAAGGTTATTTGCAATAGCAAGCCCTACTTCAGCAATCATATCAGTTGCACGAGGGCACATCATTTGACAGCCTAGTACTCTGTCTGTACCTTTTTCAGATACGATTTTGATAAATCCTCTTTCGCTTAAAGCTAAAAGAGCTTTTGCGTTTGTGCTCATAATATATTTATGAGTTTCAACTTCAATACCTTTTTCTTTCGCTTCGTCAGCAGTCATACCAATACAAGCGATTTCAGGGTCAGTATATACGCAAGATGGGATAAGTTCTAAGTTTTGCTCTGATTTCTCACCAAACATATGACAAACAGCATGGATGCTTTCAGCCGTTGCTGTGTGTGCAAGCTGAATTTTACCTCTGATATCACCTACAGCATAGATATTAGAAATAGCAGTTGCGAAATTATCATCAGTTGCGATATATCCTCTGCTGATTTCAAGTTTTGCACGAATATCATCAGAAAACAGGTCATCACTTGCAGCTTTTCTTCCAACACTGATAAGTACAGCATCAGAAGTTACAGTTTTTTCTGTTTCTTTTTCTTCATAAATACAAGTTAAGCCATCATCAGTTTTTTGAATTTCTTTAACTTTTGCACTTGTGATAATGTCTATTTCTCTCTTTTTAAATATCATTTTAACATTTTGAGAAATTTCTTTATCAAGCGTAGGTAGCACTTTGTCAAGTCCTTCAATAATTGTAACTTTTGCACCTAAATTGTTAAATACTGATGCCATTTCGGTGCCGATAACACCACCACCGATAACAGTTACACTTTGATACATTGATTTGCTATCTTTGCCAAGTAGGTTTTTATCAAGAATGTCATCAGATGTGATAACACCCTCATTTTCAACGCCTTTAATTGGAATTACTGCTGGAATTGTACCAGTAGCGATAAGAATTTTATCAGTTTCAAGTGCTTCGCCAGTGCTTAAAGTTACAGTGTTTGCACCTGTAATTTTAGCTGTAGCATTAAATAAATCTACTTTGCTTTTTTGAAGTAAACCTGCAATACCTTTGCGAAGTTGTGCTAATGTTTCGTCTTTATGAGCCCACATTTTTTCAAAATCCATAGTAGGAGCATCTACTTTAATTCCGAAATGCTCACTTTTTT
>CAYJKB010000036.1:0-21029 GCA_964370625.1 uncultured Oscillospiraceae bacterium
ATGGAAAAGTTGATACAGCATTCATTTGATGGTTTGCTCCATTCATAATAAAATTTACGCCTGATGCAATTTGACAAAACTTTCCGATTATTAATTTATCATCATAAAAATCATAATGATGTGTTACATGTTTTTCAAAATCTTTATCTGAAAAATAAGTAAAATCACCTACAATTATATTAGGGTTTTTAATAGTAGGTTTAACGTAAATCACGTTATCAATTCCATTAATTGGGAAAATTTCATTACAGTTCGGTAATTCACTATGCTTCATTTGTTATCTCCTATTCAAACTAATAGTTCTGTTTTATGATGCTCTAAACTCACATCAATATCATCACCTATTTGTCCATAATGCTTTATAATTTTATCAGCTCTAATTGATTTCTCTGGCTTTTTTCCCATTGCTTTAGATATTCCATATAATTCGGGCTTATTTTTAAGCAGAAAATATTTATCACGTTTTAATACAATTCTTCCACGCATGATATTTAAATAGATTTTGCGACATTTGGTTTCAATTAACAAATAATCCTTGTAATTGTCGATTGCAACCTGTTGTGCTTTGGAAAAATTTTTAATATCATTCATCATTTTATTAAACTCTTTTTCTTCATCAGATAAGCTATCTACAGTTTTTTGTAGCAAATCAGTATAAGATTTTTGGCTTTGGGTATCATTTTGTGCTGAAGTGTTGTAAGTATTTCCATTGTTTGACTTTGAATTAAATGTTGAATTTGATACTTTACTTGTTTTAATAGAATTTGATTCCATTAATAGCACCCCCTAAAGTAAATAATTTCCTTATATGTTTATTATCGGCATACTAGCTATAATATTAATATCAAAACTTAAATTTCTAGTTAAAATTACTAAATTAAAATCATGTTATTAAAAACATTTACTTTCACGTGGTAATGTGTTAATATATATTAATAAAGACAAAGGAAGGAATGAGCTTATTGAACGGAAAACTTCGTGATGCTCAGATGGATGAGCTTTTTAGTGCTGTATTAGCACTTGAAAATAAAGAAGAATGTTATAGCTTTTTTGAAGATTTATGTACAGTTGCAGAACTTTTCGCACTTAAACAGCGTTTTCATGTAGCAAAAATGTTGAGCGATGGACAAATCTATAATGATATAGCTAAAGAAACTGGTGCTTCTACAGCTACTATTAGCAGAGTAAATAAATGCCTAGAATATGGTACTGATGGCTATAAACTTGCACTTGAAAGGCTAAAAAACAATGACTAGTTATGCTTTTTTATCAGAATATTATGATTTATTTACTGATGATGTACCTTATGATGATTTTATAAACTATTATACTAAAATTTTCGAAAAATATAATTTAAAGCCAGAAATCATCCTTGATTTAGCCTGTGGCACTGGCAATATTAGTATCAAATTTGCAAATTTGGGCTATGATGTAATCGGTGTTGATTTATCATCTGAAATGCTTATGCGTGCAATGGATAAAAGCTTTGAAATTTTACCAAAACCACTTTTTTTATGCCAATCTATGGATGAGCTTGATCTTTATGGAACAGTTGATGCTTGTGTTTGTGCACTAGATAGCATAAATTATGTGACAGATATTGAAATTCTCAGAAAATCTTTTGCAAAAGTTGAGCTTTTTTTACATCCTGGTGGTGTTTTTATATTTGATATAAATTCTGCTTTTAAATTAAATGGATTAAATGGTAATAGCTATGTTCGTCAAAATGAAGATGTTTTTTGTGTTTGGCAAGTTGATATAGAACAAAATATGTGTACTTATGAATTTGACTTTTTTGAAAAAGGTGAAGGCGATAACAATTATCATAGGTACAGTGAAATTCATAAAGAGCGAATTTATCAAATAGAAGAACTCACTGCACTTTTGCGTGAATGTGGGTTTATAGATATAAATGTTTATGGTGAACTGAATTTTAATGCACCAAAACAAGATGAAATGCGTATATTTTTTAGCGCAAGAAAAAATCAATAATGGAGTTTAAATAATGCAAGATAAAATAGTTAGAGCAATAACACGTAATGGTCAGATTAAAATTTCTGCCGTTTATACAAAAAACATGGTGCAAACTGCTCGTCAAATTCATGGAACAATGCCAGTTGCTACAGCAGCGCTAGGCAGAACACTAACAGCTGCATCAATTTTAGGAGCTGAACTTAAAGATGATGATGGTTCTGTTACTGTTCAAATTAAAGGCGATGGACCTGTGGGAACAATATTAGCTGTTTCTGATAGCTTTGGAAATACAAGAGGGTATTTACAAAATCCAGCTGTGGAACTTCCTCTTAAACCTAATGGAAAACTTGATGTGTCTGGTGCTGTTGGCACAGGTTATCTTACAGTTATTAAAGATATTGGAATGAAAGAGCCTTTTCATGGTACTGTAAAGCTTGAGAGTGGTGAAATTGCAGAAGACATCACAAATTACTTTGCGTCTAGTGAGCAAATACCATCTGCTTGTGCTTTAGGTGTACTTGTAGATGTTGACCTTTCTGTAAAACAAGCCGGAGGATATGTAGTTCAACTGATGCCGGGTGCGAGTGATAAAGATATTGATACACTTGAGTCAACTTTAGCTAATATTCCATCTGTTACAACAATGCTTGAAAGTGGAAAAACTATTCATGATATTATTCACGATGTATTAGCTGGGTTTGATGTTGATATTTTAGAGGAAAGTGAAATTTCTTATAAATGTAATTGTAGTGATAATAAAGTTATTGGTGCTTTAGTAAGTTTAGGCGAAACCGAACTTACTAATCTTATTGAAGAAAAAGAAAAAATGGAAGTAACTTGTCAATTTTGTGATAAAATTTATAATTTTTCACGTGAAACACTACGAGATATCCTAAAAAATGCATTAAATTGACAAACTTCTAATATATATGAGTAGGGTATATTGCTCTGCTCATTTTTATTGGAGGTGCATTATGTATAAAGTGATAATTATTAATAGAATTTGCAAAATTATTTTTTTTGTATTATGTTTAATTGCGATTATTATAGGAACTTCGTTTATTTCACAGCATAATATTTTAACTAGCATAGTATATAAAGATGATACAAAGCTAATTATTGATGCTGGACATGGGGGGATAGATGGTGGAGCTAGCTCTAATAGTGGACTGCTTGAAAAAGATATAAACCTTCAAATATCTCAAAAACTAGATATATTATCTAATTTTTTCGGTGTACATACTCTGATGACACGTAAATATGATAATTCACTAGAATATGACCCATCTGCTTCTATACGCACAAATAAAAACAATGATTTAAATAAACGCCTTGAAATAGCAAATTCATATGAAAATGCAATTTTTATCAGTATTCATTTAAATAAATTCGAGCAAAATCAGTATTATGGTGCTCAAGTTTTTTATTCACCAAATGATGAAAATAATAATACAATTGCTCAAATTTTGCAAAAAAATTTAATTTTAGGATTAGATCCTAAAAATACTCGCAAAGCAAAAGAAGCAAGTGATAGTATTTATTTAATGAAACATATAACAATTCCTGCATTTATTATTGAGTGTGGATTTTTATCAAACGAAGATGAATCTAAACTACTTGAAACAAATGAATATCAAAAACAAATTGCAATTTCAATTTTATCGGCATTATCTGAATTTATGTGGTAGGAGTGTACATAGTTGATTATAGAAATAACTGAAAATAAAAAACAATTTATTGGTTTGCTTTTGCTTGCAGACGAACAAGAAGATATGATTGATAATTATTTAGAACGAGGTAATATGTATGCTCTATATCATCAAAACACCGTAATTTCAGTGTGCGTTGTAACTGACGAGGGTAACGGAATATTGGAAATAAAAAATCTAGCAACTGACCCAAATTTCTGGCGTATGGGCTTTGCTACAAAACTCGTAAAATTCATTATTTGTAAATATAAAGATATTTATGATATCTTAATTGTTGGAACTGGAGATAGTCCTCTTACTTTACCATTCTACGAAAAATGTGGATTTGTACAAAGTCATAGAATTAAGAATTTTTTTATAGATAATTACGACCACCCAATCTTCGAAGGTGGAAAACAGCTAATCGACATGATATATTTAAAAATGTCACTTTGACTAGGAGAATAATATGAAACAGAAAACCGTTTATGTATGTGATGATTGTGGCTATGAATGCCCTAAATGGATGGGAAAATGTCCTTCATGTAATCAATGGAATACACTTAAAGAATTTAATGTAAAACCTTCTACTAAATCGTCTTTTGGTAGAGTTAAAGTAGGTGGGGGAATATCAAAACCTGTCCGAATTGAAGATATTAAAACTGATGATGAGAGCAGATTTTTTTCTGGAATTTCTGAATTAGATAGAGTTTTAGGTGGAGGAGCTGTCAAAGGTTCATTTGTGCTTGTAGGTGGCGAACCTGGTATTGGTAAATCAACTCTGCTTTTGCAAATGTGTAAAACTATGTCTGAAAATGCTGAAATTCTATATGTTTCAGGTGAAGAAAGTTTAAAGCAAATAAAACTTCGTGCTGGCAGGCTTAATATCTCATCAAAAAATCTTTATATTATGGCTGAAACTGATTTAGAAGAAATACTCAGTGAAAGTTCTGAACTTCGTCCTGATGTATTAATTATTGATAGTATTCAAACTGTGATGAAATCAGACTTATCTTCAGCGCCTGGTAACATTTCTCAAATTAAAGAATGTGCTATGGAGCTTATGCGATATGCAAAACGTGAGAATATTACGATATTTATTGTCGGTCATGTTAATAAAGATGGTAACATTGCAGGCCCTAAAATTTTAGAGCATATGGTAGATTGTGTGCTGTATTTTGAAGGTGATAGACATATTTCATACAGACTTCTTCGAGCTGAAAAAAATCGTTACGGTTCTACTAATGAGCTTGGTGTTTTTGAAATGTCTTCTACAGGTTTAGTTGAAATTTCAAATCCATCAGCTGCTATGCTTGCTGGTCGTTTAATTGGGTCATCAGGAAACTGTATAGCTGCAACCATCGAAGGAACTAGACCAATTCTTGCAGAAGTGCAAGCTTTAGTTACAAAAACTGCATTTGGTGTTCCACGACGCACTGCTGCTGGAATTGATTATAATAGAATGGTGCTGCTTCTTGCAATTTTAGAGAAGCGTGTTGGCTTCTTTTTATCAAATAGTGATGCCTATGTAAATGTTGTAGGCGGAATGAAACTTGCAGAGCCTGCAATAGATTTGCCAATAATTTTAGCAATTACATCAAGTTATCGTGATACACCTGTCAAAGAAGGGGTAATTGCCTTCGGAGAAGTAGGATTAACTGGGGAACTTCGTGCAGTTTCTGCCATTAATCAACGTATTAATGAAGCTCGTAGAATGGGCTTTACTACTTGCATAATTCCAGACCAAGAATGCGAAGAAACTTTTGCAGATATTAAAATCGTAAAATGTTCGAATATATCTGATGCAATTTCTTGTGCAATTTAATGCAAAAATATTGTTGACAAAACACCATAAAAGGTATACAATTAAATTGTAAAATTTATTAAGTCTGTTTCAGGGCGGGGTGTAAGTCCCCACCGGTGGTAATGCGCTTTATGCGACGAGTCCACGAGCTTTAGCATGATTAGGTTAGATTCCTAGACCGACGGTTATAGTCCGGATGGTAGAAGCAGAAAATACCTATATTTTTATATTCGTGTTTTCTCGTCCTTATGTTGCTATTTGTAATAGTGATATAAGGATTTTTTATTCCTTGTATGAAGTTCATAAAAATTCTGTTCTTCATGTGTGGCAGACAATTTGGAGGAGAAAAACAATGACAACAACAATCAAAAAAATGACAACTCTAGGAATGCTTACAGCAATCTCAATCGTACTAGTAGCTTTAGTACACTTTCCATTAATTCCAGCAGCTCCGTTTTTGGAATATGACCCAGCCGATGTAACAATTATTATTGCAACATTTGCAATGGGACCTGCAGCAGGAATTATGCTTACAATTGCAGTTTCTCTGATACAAGGATTTACTGTAAGTGCTGCGAGTGGTGCGTATGGTGTTGTAATGCACATAATTGCTACAGGTTCTTTTGTTCTAGTAGCTGGCAATATTTATGAGAGAAATAAAACTCGTAAAACTGCGGTTATAGCTTTGATAGCAGGTACTCTTGCGATGACAGTAGTTATGGCTTTTGCAAACCTTTTAATCACACCATTATTTTTAGGAACACCAATGTCAGCTGTAATTGACCTTTTAATTCCTGCAATCATTCCATTTAACTTATTAAAAGCTGGAATAAATTCAGTTTTATCATTTGTAATCTATAAATCAGTTTCTGGTTATATTCATAAAAACATATAGTTAATCAAAGGTGTAACTTAAGCGTTGCACCTTTATTATTTTACCTTAAGCAAATTTACTAGAAATTATTGACTTTTAATATACAATATGGTAACATATTCACATAGCAAATTTTGCTATTAAAATCAAATGCGACGGAGCATTATGGGTACTTTTATTCATAATGCTCTTTTTTTGTATGTAAAACTCTAGAAAGGATAAATTTACATGGAATTTAATGAGAAACAACGAATAATCCAAGAGTTTGTCCCAGGCAAACAAGTGACACTTGCACATATTATTGCAAATCCAGATAAAACTCTTTATGGGAAGATGGGGCTTATCATCGATAGTGGTGCTATAGGCATATTTACAATCACTCCAAGCGAAGGTGCTATAATAGCAGCTGATGTTGCTAGTAAAGCTGCTGAAATCGAAATTGGTTATGTAGATAGATTTAATGGTTCACTAATTATCACAGGTGATGTATCTGCTGTTGAAGCTGCACTTTATGATGTTATGAAAGTTCTATGTGAAATGATGGGATTTACACCAACAACAATTACTAAAACATAAAATTATGAAAATTAATAAAAAAATAATATTAATCGGAAAGACATCATGTGGAAAAACTACACTTTCCCAATTTTTAAATAGTGAACAGATTAAATACAAAAAAACTCAAACTCTTGAAGTTATAAATTGTACAATAATCGACACACCTGGTGAATTTTTAGAACAACACAGGCTAAAAGGTGCTATTTTAACATCTTCATATAATGCACAAATTATTGTATTATTGCATTCAGCAGTTGATGAGAATTTCATGTTTCCTCCAGCTTTTTCTTCTATGTTTACAAAACCTATAATTGGTGTTGTAACTAAAAAGGATATTGCTACAGATAAGCAGATATCTAATGCAACTAAACATTTGCAAATTGCCGGTGCAAAGGATATTTTCGCTATAAGCAGTGTGCAAAATGATGGACTTGATGAACTAATTGATTTCATTAACAATTATGAGGTTTAATATATGATAAATGATAAAATTACAGTAGTTATAGCAGAAGATGAACCGATTACACGTATGGATTTATCAGAAATGTTAACTCATTT
The DNA here is from genome assembly GCA_964370625.1 of uncultured Oscillospiraceae bacterium. Classification (GTDB taxonomy): domain Bacteria; phylum Bacillota; class Clostridia; order Oscillospirales; family Butyricicoccaceae; genus CAYJKB01. Next base: position 7,457 of record CAYJKB010000036.1, read on the forward strand.
AGGATATAACGTCGTATGTGAAGTAAGTGATGGTAACGAAGCTATTTTAGCTTGTGAAAAATACAAACCGAATTTACTTATAACAGATGTGAAAATGCCAAATTTAGATGGTTTATCAGCGACAAAAGTTATATATGAAAATAATTTAGCAGATTCGATTGTACTGCTTACTGCGTATAATGAAAGAGAAATAATTGAAGATGCTAAAAAAATTGGTGTTGGTGGTTATTTAGTGAAACCGATTGATGAAAAATCACTTCTCCCAAGTCTTGAAATCGCAATGGAGCGCAGCAAACAGATGCGAGAACTTCAAAATGAAATTATAAAAAAAGATAATCGAATTCGTGCAAAAGTTGTCGTTGAGCGTGCAAAAGGCAAGCTTATGGAGCGATATAATTTTACTGAAGATGAAGCTTATAATAAAATTCGTCAAATTTCAAAAGATAAAAATGTATCTATGAAAAAAATAGCTGAAGTAATTGTCAGCAAAACTACAAAGGATAATGAAAAATGATTGAATCTGTTAGAAAATTATGTGAAACACATACAAATTTAACTGAAAACGAAATAAATATCCTTGAAGGCAGTGTGAATTTACTTCAATCAATAGCCAATTTAGACAATTCTGATGTTTTTATAGATTGTCAAACTAAAAATGATAATGCTATTGTTGTAGCATCTGCTAGCCCTGAAAAAGGAATTTCAAACTATACTAAAAATGTAGTTGGAATGTTTGCCAAGTGTGATGATGAGCCTGCTGTTTTTCGTTCACTTAAAAATGGTGGTACAACTCGTCATATGAAGGCGAGAACACAGGAAAATATTGCTGTAATTCAATCTGTAGAGCCAATTTATTATGCCAATAAAATCATCGGAGTGCTAATAAAAGAAAAGCCACTTGATTTGTGGAAAGATGAAAAAGAGCTTTCATACAAACTTGATGAAACGCAAATAAAAATGCTTTTAGATGGCACAACGGAAAATATGTGGCTAGCAAATCAGATTAATGAAGCTGTTGTTTTAGTTGACGATAATGGCGTTATAATCTTTGCAAATGACTTAGCGCAAAAGTTATTTTGCAAATTAGGATATACATATGATATTGTTGGCACTTTATATGAAGATATTTCACTTATAAATAATGATAATATTAATCTCTTTGATGATATTCAAGTGCAGGTCGGAAGTTATCATCTTGTAGTTAAGCGAATTTTAATGAATAGTCAAAATGGTGGGTTTGTTGTATTAATTCGTGATATTACAAATGTTAAAGAGCAAGAAAAGGAAATTATTTTAAAATCTGTTGCCATTCGAGAAATGCATCATAGAATAAAGAATAACCTTTCTACAATTGCAAGTCTTTTGCGTCTGCAAATCAGAAGAACTGATAGCGATGATGCTAAAGCAGTGCTTTTTGAAAGTATGAACAGAATACTTGCTATTGTTCAAACACACGAACTGCTTGCACGTCATGGAGTTGATGAAGTACAAATATGTGAAGTTATCACAAATATTTCAAATAGTACAATTCGATTTTATGCAACACCATCTTTTGATGTTAGCATAAATGTACTAGGTGGAGATTTTACAGTAAGCTCTGATATTGCAACTTCTGTAGCTTTAGTTATAAACGAAGCTTTACATAACAGTTTAAAACATGGGTTTATAGATAGAAATAAAGGTAAAATAATAATTGAAATCATAAAAGGTGATTTATATTCTAAGATTAATATAAATGATGATGGTGTCGGTTTTATTCCTTGTAACACCAAACAAAACAGTCTAGGACTTCAAATAATGAAAAGTTTAGTGCAAGATAAGCTTCGTGGTAATCTTGAAATTAATTCAGATGACACAGGAACAGTTGTTACATTTGACTTTAAACAAATATAGAACTAAACTCAGCTCTAAATTTATAAAAAGGGGGGTAAACTTAAATTGAGAGAAGTAATTGAAAGTGTCGGAATTGACATTGGAACATCTACAACTCAGCTAGTTTTCAGTAAACTTACAATAGAAAATAAAGCATCAAGTTATGTTGTGCCTCAAATTGATATAGTAGAAAAAGAGGTTATCTATCGCAGTGATATTTATTTTACGCCTCTATTATCACATACTAAAATTGATGTATCTGCTGTATCAGACATTGTTCAAAAAGAATATGCAAAGGCACACAAAAAACCATCCGACCTTGCAACTGGTGCTGTTATTATCACAGGTGAGACAGCACGAAAAGAAAATGCAAATGAAGTTTTGTCTGTTTTAAGCAATATGGCAGGTGACTTCGTAGTTGCTACAGCAGGACCTGACCTTGAAAGTGTACTTTCAGCAAAAGGTGCTGGTGCTGATATTATTTCAGAGCGTCAAAGAAATACAGTTGCAAATTTAGACATCGGTGGAGGGACAACTAATATCGCAGTTTATCATAAAGGTAAACTTATTGGTGTCAGCTGTCTTGATATCGGTGGTAGACTTATCAAAATCAAAGATAATAAGATTACTTATATGTTTCTTGGTATTGAAAAACTTGCTCGTGACAATAATATCCCCATCGCAGTCGGTGACAGTGCTGATATAAATAAACTTTCAAAAATATGTGATTTAATGGCAGAACAGCTTGCTTGTGCAATTAACCTTAGAGCAAGACTGCCTAACCACAAAGATTTTTACACTAACCGTGGAAATGCACTTGATAATAACTTAATAATTGACACAATTTCTTTTTCTGGTGGTGTGGCTGATTGTATTTACAACACAGATTTTGAAGATTTATTTAAATTTGGAGATATTGGAATGCTGCTTGGACGTGCAATTGCAAAAAACTTAGATTTTAATAAAATTAAAATACATAAATCAAATGAAACTATTCGTGCAACTGTTGTCGGTGCTGGCACTCATACTACAGAAGTTAGTGGTAGCACGATTAGTTATGATGAGAGCAAGCTTCCTGTTAAAAACATTCCTGTTGTTAAAGTTTCACCTCAAGATGAGAAAAATTCTGATAGCATAGCAAGCTCGATTAAAAGCCAACTTGAACTTTACAAAAATAATCAAACACTGTCACAAGTTGCTATATCCCTTTCAGGGGAGTTTCACAAAACCTTTAAAGAGATACAAGAACTTGCTCGTGTAATTTTGAATGCAAGTGATGATATAGTAAAAAGTGCATACCCACTCATTATAGTTACTGAATGTGATATTGCAAAAGCACTAGGAAATGCACTTCGAGTTATGTTGTCACACAATAAAGAGATAATATGCATAGATGGTATAGCAACTTCAAACAAAGATTACATAGATATAGGTAAACCTATCGCAAATGGTAGGGTAGTGCCTGTAGTTATTAAAACACTAATATTCAACATTTAAAGGACAGAGAGGAGCATTAAGTTGATACTTAAAACCCAAATTTTTGGTCATACATATGAGTTTAAATCACTTCGTGAAGTTATGGCGAAAGCAAATGAGGAAAAATCTGGCGATAAACTCGCTGGAATTGCTGCCGAAACTTCAGAGGAGAGAGTTGCAGCAAAAGTAGTTTTATCTGAAATCACACTAAATGAAATCCGTAATACTCCAGCTGTCGATTATGACAAAGATGAGATTACAAGAATTATTCAAGACGGTGTAAATGAAACTATTTTCGCTGAACACAAAAACAAAACTGTAGCAGAATTTCGTGAATGGATACTTGATGAGAAAACTACAGCAAGCATGATTACTCGTGCCTCACGTGGTTTAACAGCAGAGATTATTGCAGCCGTTTGCAAACTTATGAGCAATTTAGATTTAATCTATGCTGCTAAAAAAATGCGTGTCACTGCAAAATGTAATACCACTATCGGTATGCCAAATACATTTTCAGCAAGACTTCAGCCAAACCACACAACTGACGACCCTAAAGGGATTATCGCATCAGTTATGGAAGGTTTAAGTTACGGTTGTGGCGATGCACTAATCGGACTTAACCCAGTTGATGACAGTGCTGAGAGTGTTGCACGTATACTTAAAATGTTCGAAGAATTTAAGCAAAAATGGGAAATCCCAACTCAGCTTTGTGTGCTTGCTCACTGTACAACTCAAATGGAAGCGATGACTAAGCTCGGTGCTCCTGTTGATATGATTTTCCAATCAATCGCAGGTTCGCAAAAAGGAAATGAAGCTTTCGGTATCAATGTCAAAATGATTGATGAATGCAATGAAGCTGTACTTAAAAACGGAACTTCAACAGGTCCATCTGTTATGTATTTTGAAACAGGACAAGGTGCAGAGCTTTCATCTGATGCTCATTTTGGTTGGGATCAACTTACAATGGAAGCTCGCTGTTATGGTTTTGCTAAAAAATATAATCCATTCCTTGTAAATACCGTTGTAGGATTTATAGGCCCTGAATACCTTTATGACTCTAAACAAGTTATTCGTGCAGGGCTGGAAGACCACTTTATGGGCAAACTCACAGGTGTTTCAATGGGTTGTGATGCGTGCTATACAAACCATATGAAAGCTGACCAAAATGACATTGAAAACCTTGCAACGCTACTTGTTGCAGCTGGTTGCAACTACATTATCGGTATTCCACAAGGGGACGACTGTATGCTGATGTATCAAAGCACAGGTTATCATGAAACTGCTGCACTTCGTGAAATTTTCGGACTTCGTCCTATTTCTGAATTTGATATGTGGCTTGAAAATATGGGATTTACGGAAAATGGAAAACTTACAGCTAAAGCAGGTGATGCATCTGTATTCTTAAAAAGATAGGAGGTTTTACATATGAATGAAGTACAACTTAGAAAAATCATCGAAGATGTTTTAGTAAATATGAATGTTACCGATAAAATATCAGCAGATGATATTAGGCAGAAAATAACAGAAAGTACAATTTCTGATACTGCACCATCTATCGAAGATGGTATGATACCTGATATTACAAAAAATGATATACGCAAGCAATATCTAGTAGAAAACCCTGAAGATGATTCTTATGCAGAGCTAAAAGCGTATGCACCATGTAGACTTGCTATCGGAAAAGCTGGTGCAAGATACAAAACTCTGCCAATGCTACAATTTAGAGCTGCACATTCAGCTGCACAAGATGCAGTATTCAGCGATGTTGATGAGGAATTTATTGAGCAAATGGGACTTTTTATCGTACAATCACAATGTACTGATAAAGACCATTATTTAACCCGTCCTGACCTTGGACGTAGGCTACATAAAAATGCTGTTTCCACTATCAAAGAAAAATGCAAGAAAAACCCAACGGTACAAATTTATGTATCTGACGGACTTAGTTCAGCTGCTGTTAAGGCAAATATTGCCGATGTATTACCTGGGCTTATGCAAGGGCTTGAAAGCTATAAAATTGATGTTGGTACTCCGTTTTTCGTAAAATATGGACGTGTAGGCGCTATGGATGAAATCTCTGAAATTACAGGTGCTGATGTAACTTGTGTGCTTATCGGTGAACGTCCTGGTCTTATCACTGCCGAATCCATGTCAGCATATATTGCATATAAAGCGACGGTAGGTATGCCAGAAGCAAGACGTACAGTTGTGTCAAATATTCACTCTAACGGTACAATCCCAGTTGAAGCTGGGGCACATATTGCCGAAGTTATTAAAATTATGCTTGATAAAAAAGTCAGTGGCACTGACCTTAAACTTTAATTTTAGGAGTTTTATACTATGCGTGGAGATATATTAAAAGCAAATGTTCTTGCTACAAAAATTATTCCTAATGTATCAGATGACCTAAAAAGAGAGCTTGGTTTATCACCTAATATGCGTTCGCTTGGACTTATTACGTGTGACAGCGATGATGTAACATATGCTGCACTTGATGAAGCTACTAAAAAGGCTGATGTCAAAGTTATATATGGCAAAAGTTTTTATGCTGGTGCACTTAATGCAAATACTAAACTTGCTGGTGAAGTAATCGGGATTTTAGCTGGTGAAAACCCTGAAGAAGTTAAAAGTGGTTTGTCTGCTTGTGTAGATACTATTGAGAATACAGCACATTTTATCTCAGCGAATGATGATGACAGTATTGTATACTTCGCTCATTGTATTTCTCGAACAGGCTCATATTTATCAGAAATTGCAAATATTAGTGAAGGCGAATCACTTGCATATTTAATCGCACCACCATTAGAGGCAATTTATGCACTTGATATGGCTTTAAAATCTGCTGATGTTAAATTATGTACACTTTATGCACCACCATCTGAAACAAACTTCGGTGGAGCACTTCTAACAGGTAGTCAATCAGCGTGTAAATCAGCTTGTGATGCTTTTGCTATGGCTGTATATGAGGTTGCTGACAACCCACTTGATATAAGTCAGGAGGCAGACAAATGGCGTTAGGTTTAATTGAAACTCGTGGTTTAGTCGGTGCTATAGAAGCACTTGATGCTATGCTTAAAACTGCTGATGTAAGACTTGTCAGCAAGGAAAAAGTCGGCAGTGCACTCGTTACTGTTATTATAGAAGGTGAAGTTTCTGCTGTGCAGTCTGCAACTGATGCTGGTGCGTATGCCGCAGATAGGGTAGGTCAGCTTGTTTCATGTCATGTAATCGCACGACCTTATAGTGAAGTAAAGGATATGCTTGGCAAAGTAGCTTGTGAAGAAGAAACTGAACATACTGAAATTCACCAAGAGGATAAAAATAATAGTTTAGATTTTTCGGCAGAATATTTAGAAAGTTTGCCAGTGCCAGTTCTTCGCAAAATAGCACGAGGATTTGAAGGATTTTCACTTGGCAAAAGTGAAATACGAGATGCAAAGAAAAATATACTAATAAATAAAATACTAGAACATATAGAGAAAGGAAGATAATATTTGAAACTAATTGACAAAGATTTATTGTCTGTTCAAGAAGTGCGTGAAAAAGTTTCTGCTGCTAAAGCTGCACAAGAACAACTTGCAAATATGTCACAAGCAGAAATTGACCGTATTATAAAACACATTGCAAATGCTGGTGTTAGAAATGCATTAAGGCTTGCACAAATGGCTAATGAAGACACAGGTTTTGGCATAGTAAATGACAAAGTTATTAAAAATGTGCTGGGTAGCAGGGGTGTATATGACGCTGTAAAAGATATGAAAACTATCGGCGAAATAGCTCGTGATGATGCACAAAAAATCAAAACTATCGCAGTTCCTGTAGGTGTTGTAGCTGGAATAATTCCATCAACTAATCCAACTTCAACAGTGCTTTATAAGGCGATTATTTCAATTAAAGCTGGCAACTCAATTGTAATTTCACCTCACCCTGGTGCACTTCGTTGTATACTTGAAACTGTAAAAGTAATTCGACAAGCTATAGCAGAAGCTGGCGCTTGTGAAGATTTGGTAACCTGTATTACAATTCCAACAGTTCAAGCGATTGATGGACTTATGAAACATCGTGATATTGCACTGATTTTAGCTACAGGTGGTTCAGCTATGGTGCGTTCTGCGTATTCTTCTGGAACTCCAGCTATCGGTGTAGGTCCTGGTAATGGTCCTGCTTTTATTGAGCGAACAGCTGATATAAAACTTGCTGTTAAGAGAATTATGGACTCTAAAACTTTTGATAATGGTACAATTTGTGCATCTGAGCAAAGTGTAATCTGTGAAGAAGATATGAAAGATATTGTAATCGCTGAAATGAAGGCTCAAGGTGCATATTTCTTAAATGAAGAAGAAAGCAGAAAACTCGGTTCGTTTATTCTTCGTGCAAATGGCACTATGAACCCTGAAATCGTGGGACGAAGTGTGCAAACTATTGCAAATTTAGCAGGATTATCAATTCCACAAGATAGACGTGTTATCGTAGCGTTTGAGGACGGAGTTGGTCGTGGTCATCCTTATTCTAACGAAAAACTTGCTCCGATTTTAGGTTTCTATACTGGTAAAGACTATAAAGAAATTTGTGACACTTGTTCTACAATTTTACATTATGAGGGTGCTGGGCATACTTTCTCAATGCACACGAATAATGATGAAATCGTAGATTACTTCTCAAAACGCATACCAGCATCAAGAATTTGTGTAAACACACCAAGTGCTTTAGGTGGCGTGGGTGCAAGCACTGGTTTATTCCCAGCATTTACTCTAGGTTGTGGTGCTATCGGCGGTAGTGCAACGTCTGAAAATGTAAGTCCTATGGAGCTCATCAATGTTAAAAAAGTAGCTTATGGTTTACATGAACTCGAAGATTTAAAGGCAACAATGCCAAATTGTGATGAAGGTGTGTGTACTGCAGTTTCTAGTGAAACTTCCGTTTCTGATATTTCAATAGATGATATTGTATCATTAATTATAGAAAAACTTAAAAATGCGTAAAGCAACTACGAATTAAAATTTAAAGGAGATTATTATTATGTCAATGCAAGCTTTAGGAATGATTGAAACAAAAGGTCTAGTAGGTTCTATCGAGGCAGCAGATGCTATGGTAAAAGCTGCAAATGTTACACTTATCGGCAAAGAACATGTTGGTGGTGGTTTAGTTACTGTTATGGTACGTGGCGATGTTGGTGCTGTTAAAGCTGCTGTTGATGCAGGTGCTGCTGCGGCTGAACGTGTTGGCAATCTTGTATCAATTCATGTTATCCCACGTCCACACGACGAAATCGAAGCTATTTTACCACAAGTTAAATAAGAAAACTTAAAAATACATAAACAAACATTATTAATTAAAATTTAAAGGAGATTATTATTATGAGTACAAATATGCAAGCATTAGGAATGGTAGAAACAAAAGGTTTAGTAGGCTCTATTGAAGCAGCTGACGCAATGGTTAAAGCTGCAAATGTTACACTTATCGGCAAAGAACATGTTGGCGGTGGTTTAGTTACTGTTATGGTACGTGGTGATGTTGGCGCTGTTAAAGCTGCTGTTGACGCTGGTGCAGCAGCTGCTGAGCGTGTTGGTGAACTTGTATCTGTTCACGTTATCCCACGTCCACATTCAGAAATTGAAGCTATTTTACCACAAGCCTAATAATTAAAATTTATCAAAATAAAGGAGGGGTAGAACTTTGAAGGTAATTACAGAACAAATTTTGCGTAGCGAACTTAAAAACTGTGAAGTCACAGAATATATTGTACCTGATGGGAAAATTCTATCTCCTGCTGGACGAGAATATTTGCAAGGTTTGCAAATTAAAATATGTAAAAAAGATAAATTTACTAAAAATACAATCAATAAAAATGTAGATAGTCGCCCTATTCAAACGATGAGTGCAAATGCTAAAAATGCAAAGTTTGTAGATTTTGTCACTGGTGCTTTTTATGAAGAAAAGCCAGAACATATGACACATCTTTATAGTAATGTTCTAGTCGCTAAAAATCATGAGCGAATTTCGTTTCGTGGCAAACTCGATATGTTTGAGGCAGAAATAATTTTTGCTCAAACTGAACTTTATGACAGGGGAGTAAGCGCTAAACTTTTAGATGATTTAGATGATATAATGCGAGTTATATCACAAATTATGCGAAGTGATGTGATGAATCTTCCTTATGAGAATGCCACTATTATAGGTCTTACGCATGAGCAAATTCATGAGCGTTCTCACAATCCTAAAAAGTTTTATAATATTGAAAAACTGCTAATGCCTGATTATCGGCATGGCAGGGAATATGCGATAATTAATAGACTTCGTGCAAGCGTTCGCAGTGTCGAAATTTATGCTGTTGATGCTTTTATGGAAAACGGAAAATGTACTCGCTCTGATATTGTTTTAGAACTAAATAGGCTGTCTAGCTGTCTACATTTAATCGGTTGTATGTATTTATCAGGAGAATATGCATGAATAGTACACTTATAGACCAAATATCAAACAAAGTAATAGAATCTTTATTACAATCTGGCTATGTTCAAGTAGAGGTATCTGCAAAGCATGTCCATTTAACTGATGAGCATATTGAAATACTTTTTGGCAAAGGTGCTTCACTTACTCCAAAAAGGGATTTATCGCAACCTGGGCAATATTTATCAGAAGAACGTGTAGCATTAATTGGTCCTAAAGGTCGCAAGGAAAATGTTGCTGTGCTAGGCCCTGCAAGACCTGCAACGCAAGTTGAACTTTCAAAAAGTGATTGCATTTCTTTAGGTGTTAAAGCCCCTTATCGTCAGTCTGGTGATGTAAAGGGAAGTGGAAGCATCACTATCGAAGGCCCTTGTGGTAGCATTACTATCACTGAAGGCACAATCATAGCTCTATCTCACATACATGTAACTGAAAAAACTGCTGAAATTTTTGGTGTTCATGATAATCAAAAAGTGAATGTAGAGGTACATACAGAACGCCCTGTTATTTTCAAAGATGTAATTGTCAGAGTTTCTAATAAGTTTAGGGATAGAATGCATATCGATTTTGATGAGGCTAACGCATCAGATGTAAATGGATTTATTTTAGGGAAAATACTTAAATAAAGAGGGGAGGAAACTCTTTTGGATAATAGTCAATTAGTTGATTTAATACTAAAAAAAGTAACTCAAGTTATTGCAGAGCAAAATATAGATATTAAATCATCTCAAAATATAAAAACTAGTTGTGCTGATGGTATAGCTAAAAAACCTGTAATTTCTGTTATTGATTTTGCAAAAGACTTTGAAAAAATGCAGTTTGATGGGGTAGAAGTGTTTCACGTAGGTGAACATTCGGAAAAATCTTGCCCTGATGCTATTATTTATCTTCAAAACCTTTGTCTTACTGCAATGACACAAATTGCAACTGGAAACTGTACTTGTCCTAAAACTAGAATTGTTCGTGATTTATTTTTGCAAGGTAAAACTGTATACACAACACGTGACCAAGTTGAACTTTTAAGTTATCAATCTACATCAAATAAGGCATATTTTGCTATGATGAAAAAGCAACTGACACTTCTTGAAGATAGTGGACTTGTGATTTTAAATGATTGTGGTGGATTGCTTGACATAATTGGTGATAAAAAAACAACCAAAGTAACTTCTGATAAATCTTATACAGAGTCTACAAGTAGCTGTTGTGTAAATGAAGTTATCTCAAAACGATTAATCACAGAACAAGATATAATTTCTGCTAAAAAGTCTGGAACTGATACTATTACAGTTTCAGCTAAAACTATAGTAACTGATCTTGCACGTGATACTGCAAGCCGTAATAAGATTAAAATAATTCGTAATTCATAGGAGGAAGCCATAAATGAAAGTCGCAAAAGTAATCGGTAATATTTGGGCTACTCGTAAAGAAGAAAAGTTATCAGGGCTTAAATTACTGCTTGTGCAACCTATTAATGTATATGATAAATCAAAATGTGGTGAACCAATTGTTGCATCTGATACAATCGGAGCAGGTATTGGTGAAACTATAATTTTTGTAAGTGGCAGTTCTGCTCGAAGTGCAGTAGGAGATATGGATACCCCTGTTGATGCTTGCGTTGTTGGAATTGTTGATGACATGGAAATAGGTATAAATCTATAATGAAAAATGGTATTTAATATGAATTTTATAGAAAGTGTAAAAAATGCTGGGGTAGTCGGTGCTGGTGGTGCTGGTTTTCCGACACATATAAAACTTAATACCAAAGCTGAAATTTTTATTGTAAATGCAGCTGAATGTGAACCACTTATTGAAACAGATAAGTTTATTTGTCGCGAATATGCTGATAAAATTGTAAGTGCTATAACTTATGTATGTCAGCATTTAGAGGCAAAACGTGCAGTTATTGCACTAAAAGGCAAATATCATGAAGAAATAAAATGCCTTAAAACTGCAATTAATAAAGCCAATGCAAATATTGAAATATTTGAAATGCGTACTTTTTACCCAGCAGGCGATGAGCAGATTATGGTGCAACAAGTAATCGGGCAAAGTGTTCCAGAACGTGGAATACCTATTGAAGTAGGTGCTGTTGTCGATAATGTTGGAACTTTACTTAATATTTATGATGCAATAAGTGACAAGCCTGTAACTCGTAAACTGTTATCAGTAGTAGGGGAGGTTGAGCGACCTATAATGCTTGATGTTCCAATTGGAACTAGCATTTTAGAATGTATTAAAGTTTCAAACCCTAAAATTTCTGATTACAGAATTATTTTAGGTGGCCCTATGATGGGGAAGGTTGTTCACAGTTTTGAGCAAATTCAGCATGAATATGTAAAGAAAACTACAGGAAATATAATCGTTTTACCGTCTGACCATTATTTGTTTAAAGTTTCTCAAAAACCTATAGAAAAAATAATTTCTATGGCTAGAAGTTCATGTATTCAATGCAGAATGTGTACCGATTTATGTCCACGTTATCAAATCGGACACAATATGAGGCCTCATTTAGTTATGAGAAATTTATATCGTGAGCATTTAATTGATGATAATTTTGAGTATGAAAAAGCGTTTGGAGATGCTGTTAACTGCAGTGAATGTGGTGCATGTGAGATGTTTTCATGTCCTATGAGTTTATCTCCTAGAAAAGCTAATTCTTATATCAAAAAGAAATTACGTGATAGAGGTATTTCTATTGCAAAGATACCATCGGCAACTTCTTTACCTACAGTGGATAACACGAAAATACCTACAGATAGATTAATTGCAAGACTCGGTTTATCATCTTATAATGGAAAACATGCACATGAATGTAAAATTTTAAACCCTGATAAGGTATTTATTGAGTTTTCACAGCATATTGGTAAACCAGCTGAATGTGTATTAACTCAAGGTATGAATGTTACAAATGGTCAACTAATTGCTAAGATATCTGAAAATGCATTAGGTGCAAATATACATTCAAGTATAGATGGAACAGTTACTGATATTAAAGAAAACGGTATTTTTATATCAAAATAACTAAATTATATAAAATCCTTAAATCCTTATAAGAAAGGAATGAACTTTATAATGGGAATAGCTATTGGAATGATTGAAGTAAATAGTATTGCTCAAGGTATTTTAGCATCAGATATTATGGTAAAATCTGCAAATATTGAACTAATCAGAAACTCTACAATTTGCCCTGGGAAATTTGTTGTTATAATTTCAGGTGAAACATCTGATGTTGAAACTGCGATTAATGAAGGTAAGTCAATTTGTGGGCATATGCTAGTTGATGAACTTATAATTTCAAATGTTCATAGCCAAGTTATACCAGCAATTTCACTTACTAACCAAGTTGAAAATTATGGCGCTATTGGTGTCCTTGAATATTATTCAGTTGCATCTGCTATTTTAGCTGCTGATAAAGCTGCTAAAGCATCTAATGTAACATTGATAGAAATTCGTATTGGATATGCTATCGGTGGTAAAGGTTTTGTCACAATGACAGGAAGTGTTTCTGATGTTGAGGAAGCTGTAAATGCTGGCATCGAAATTTCTGAACTTTTAGTTAATAGTGTTGTAATACCAAGACCTGATGCTAAAGTATTTGAAAGTTTATTATAGTATTTACAGAATGAAATATTGAGATTTGTTTTACTTTGAATAAAATAAAATATTTAATAACTGATACAAACAGGTATCAGTTATTTTTTTATGAATTTGCATAAATTTACTTAAATTGAGTTTTTTCCTACCCCCACTTATACAAAATCTTTATTTTGTATAAGTG
>CAYJKB010000037.1:0-20955 GCA_964370625.1 uncultured Oscillospiraceae bacterium
TGTTTCACCACCAGTTCCACCTTCTCCTTCAGTTCCACCTGTCGCATAAACAGGTAAATCTCTATAAATTGCCATTGATGTAATTTGTGTCGCTTGTGCAAAAACTAAAGTTGTAGCAAGCACGCCACAAAGCAACTTTTTAAGTTTCATATAATTTCTCCCTTTTTTAGTAAAATTTATTGTATAGAGTATACCATATTTTACATATAAATTGCAATTAAAATTATCATATTTACTTGAAAAATTATTAATATTACTGTAATATAAAAGCAACTAATTTTTAAAAGGGAGACTGTTATGAAAAATTTATCAAAAATTTTAGCAACATTACTTATTGCTTCTTCAATCATGCCTACCGCCTTTGCAGGGTATGAATATGAAGAAAAAGTAGATACTGCAACATGGGTTTCTGTTTCAGGAGTTGAAAACGGAAAAATTTTATTTGATAGTGCCACTGGTAAAGTCAAAGATGCCGAAGATACTATCACAAAATTTCATTTACCTAGTGAGATAAACAGTGTACAAGTTATAGGTTTATCAAATGGTTTATTTAGAGATAGCACAGCTCTTACAAGTGTTTCCATTCCAGGGACTATCGAAGAAATTCCATTTGATGCTTTTGCTCATTGCAAAAATTTATCAACCGTTATCATTGGTGAGGGTGTTGAAGAAATTTCTGTAAGTGCTTTTTATAATTCAAAAAGTCTATCTACATTAAGTCTGCCAAGTTCACTTGAAGACATTGGTGACACTTCTTTCGGTCTTACGGGACTTGAAAATGTAATTATTCCACAGGGTGTTGATGAAATTGGTGATATGGCTTTTTATGGTAGCTCTAATATGAAATCAATCACAATTCCAGCAAGTGTTACTGAAATTGGCGAAAACATAGTTTGGCAAAATTACAGATTAACAGATGTTTATTATGGTGGAACTGCTGAAATGTGGTCTAAAATTGAAATTGATGCAGAAAATGGTCAATTATTAAAGGCTACTTTACATAATTCTCTTGGTGATGAATTTACATCTGAAATTACAGAAGATAGTCAAACTGGTTGGATATCTGTTGATGGAATTATCGGAGGCAAAATCTTATTTGATTCTGATAATGGTAAAATCTTAGATGCTGAAGAGGGTATTACTCAAGCACATATCCCAAGTACAATTAATGGTGTTACTGTAAAATATATTCCTTCTAGCTTATTTAAAGAAAGTGATGAGCTTGAAAGCGTTATAGTTCCTGGTACTATAGAAAAAATTCCTCTTTTTGCCTTTGCAAATTGTGATAATTTAGAATCTATTATAATCCAAGAAGGTGTTAAAGAAATTTCCACGAGTGCTTTTTATGGTGCTGAAGATTTAGAAACACTTTCACTTCCAAGTTCACTTAAAATCATTGGTGAAACTTCATTTGGTCTTAGTGGGCTTGAAACTTTAGTAATTCCTGAAGGTATAACAGAAATTCATAACATGGCTTTTTATGGCAGTGATGATATTGAAACTATTTCACTTCCATCTACTTTAACAAAAATCGGGCCTAAAGTTTTTTGGCAGTGTTCTGATTTAGAAGTTGTAAACTATAATGGTACATCTAATATGTGGAACAATATTGCCATAGACAGCAATAACAAAGAACTGCTAAAAGCTGCAATTAAACTATCTAATGGTGAAACAACACAAACAAATCCAAGTGACCTTATTGGCACTCCATCTGATTGGGCTGATGATGAAATCAAAAAAGCTGATAAAGTTGGATTAATTATTATAATGACAGATGCCCCTAAATTCACAGATGATATTACACGTGAACAATTTGCTGAAATCATTGTAAATATGGTTGAACTTTCAACAGGCAAGGAAATTGTACCAAAAGTAAATCCTTTTACAGATACTAATAATGAAGATGTTGTAAAAGCTTATTCTATTGGTGTCATCACTGGTACTAGCGAAACTACATTCAATCCAGATGGCAAAACTAATCGTGAGCAAATAGCAACAATGCTATATCGTGCAGCTATGTATATCGCTGACAATGGTGGTGCTCAAATTTTAAGTATTCCTAGCGATGATATTGATGATTTTGATGATGGCGATGAAGTTTCTGATTGGGCAAAAGATGCAGTTACTGCTCTTAGTGCCAATGGAATTATGGAAGGTACATCAAATAGTACACTTTCTCCACAATCAGGTGCAACTGTTGAACAAAGTATTTTATTAATTTATCGTATGTTCGAAATTTCATAATCAATTTAATTTCTATATAAATAAATGGCTATTACAAAACCTAGGTTTGTAATAGCCATTTTAATTGTTATATTAAACTTGTGGCAAACACTCAATTGGTTGAGGTTTACTAAATAAATATCCTTGTGAATAATCCACTCCATATTTTTCTAAAATTGCTTGAATTTCTTCATTTTCAACGAACTCAGCAATCGTTTTAGCACCTATAAGGTTTGCCATATAGCAAATCGACCGCAATATAATTACATTTTCTTTTGCCTTTGCAACATCCTTGATAATTGTACCATCAATTTTAATAAATGCTGGTGATAAAGAAATTACAGCAGTATATGTAGCATATCCAGAACCAAAATCATCAGCAGATACTTTACACCCATATTGTCGAATTGTTTTTATAAATTCAAACAACATTCCGTTTTGATAGTTTTCAGTTTCGACAAATTCAATTACTAGATTATGTGAATTAGGATATGTTTCTAGTTTTTTATAAAACCATTTCCTAAATGTATCATTTTCTATATCATAAGCTGAAATATTAATTGAAAGTTGTTCTGGACGATTTTCAAAATTTGATAGAGCTGCAGCTATCATCATTTGACTTATTCGATTATAGATTTTATATTTCTTTGCTATATCTAAAAATACATAAGGTGAATGAATTTTCTCATCCTTATCTTTGATTCGCATCAAGGCTTCATATTTTTCTATTTTTCCTGTTGCATTATTATGAATTCCTTGATAAAACGGTATTATACGATTTTCATCCATTGCAAAGTTAATTAAATCTAGTATTTTTGCATCTTCTTTTACAGTCGTTGCAATATCTAAAACTTCAGGAGCGACTACAAAATTTTCTTGTGTTTCTTTTGCCTCTAAAAGTGCGTGTAATGCTCTTTCGATTAATCTATCCGGTTGTAATACCACTACAAACCTAGACACAGCACTGACTTCAACTTGTTCTGATGCAGCAGATTCAAACTGTGCATAAAACTGTTTCATCACTTCCAAAAATTGTTCTTTTGGGATATGTTCTGTACCGGCTAAAACGAAATTTTTATAGTTAAAACTATAAAGCCGAATTACTTTGTCAAGCCCTGTTTGTTCTAGTGCAAGCTGTGCATTGTCTAGCACATCTTTACACCCTGCATAATAAACTTCTTCTCCGTATGCAGCAATAGAAAGGTCAGCGTTTAGCACTTCTGTCATACACAGTTTGTTAAGTCCTAAATTTTCGATGTCCTCTCTTAGCTTTAAAGTATTAGCCGTACCAACATGGGGATCTGTGTAAATGTCATTTGTTATCATGATTCTTCCCTCTTTGGCTACAATATTTAGTTTTACCAGAATATAGTTATCTCATCATAATTGCCTTAATGCAATTATCTCATCATAACCATCTCATCTTAGTATAACTTTCTTAATTATAGCACTTTTAAAAAATCATTTCAACATTTTTGTTCAAAGTTAATATTAATTTATATACGAAAAACATAGCATAAAACCATCGATTTTATGCTATGTTTAATGTATTTCCTTATTTAGTTAAAATTAGTTAGAATATCCCATTAAGAATACATCAACTTCTTTAGCACATTTAATTCCCTCAGCTACAGCCCACACCACAAGTGATTGCCCTCTTTTCATGTCTCCGCAAGTAAATACTTTATCTGCACTTGTTTTAAATGAAATATCTTGTTTTGTTGGAATTTCAAGATTTTGTGCAATATAATCTTCATAACCTATAAACCCTGCTGCAATTAACAATAAATCTGCATCAAATTTTTGCTCTGTACCCTCTACTTCGCAAAGTTTTCCATCTACAAATTCAACCTTAACTGTCAAAACACCAGTAAGTTTTCCATCTTGTTCGAAAATTTCTTTAATAGTAGTTTGATATATACGAGGGTCATTTCCAAAAACTTCTATTGCTTCTTGTTGTCCATAATCTGTAACACATACACGAGGCCATTCAGGCCATGGATTGCTGTCAAGACGTGCATCTGGTGCTTTTGGCATCATTTCAATTTGAATTACTGATTTTGCACCATGGCGAATCGAAGTTCCGACACAGTCATTTCCTGTGTCACCACCACCTAGAACAATTACATTTTTATCTTTTGCAGAAATATATGTTCCTTCATCTAAATTATTTGAAAGTAAACTCTTTGTTGTTGATGTTAAAAAATCTACTGCAAAGTGTACCCCCTGTACATTTCTATTTGGTAAATCCAAATCACGTGCTTTTTTAGATCCACAACATAAAACAATAGCATCAAAATCACGTTCAAGGTCTGCTAAACTTAAATTTTTCCCAAAATCCATATTAGCTATAAAAGTTATCCCCTCGTCACGCATTAATTTTATACGACGTTCTACGATGGCTTTATCAAGTTTCATGTTTGGTATGCCATACATTAAAAGGCCACCAAATCTGTCATCACGTTCAAAAACTGTTACGTTATGACCTCTTTTATTTAGTTTATCTGCTACTGCAAGCCCTGAAGGCCCTGACCCTATTACAGCGATTTTTTTATCACTGCGTATTTTTGGCACTTTTGGTGTCATTTGACCTGTTTTAAACCCTGTTTCGATTAAGAAAAGTTCATTATCACGAACAGTTACACTCTCACCGTCCATACCATTAATACATGCTTTTTCACAAAGTGCAGGGCATACACGACCTGTAAATTCTGGGAAACATGAAGTTTTAAGAAGTCTTGCAAGTGCATGTGAATAGTTTCCATTGTAAATTTCATCATTCCATTCAGGAATTAAATTATTAAGTGGACAACCTGTAACCATTCCAGAAAGCTCTATAGCAGAGCCACAAAATGGAACACCACAGTTCATACATCTTGCACCTTGTTTTTGTCTTTCTTGTTCATCATTTATATCATAAAATTCATTGAAATTTAAAATACGTTCTTTTGCAGATATTCTTTTGTTTGCACATCTATCAAATTCTAAAAATCCAGCTGGTTTACCCATATTTGTCCCCTCCTTAGTGTTTTAATGATTTTGCGAATGCTTCCATTTGTGCTTTTTCATGAGATAAGCCTTTTTCTTCAAATTCGCAAATTAATTTAAGCATTTTTTCATAATCCATAGGAATAATTTTTTTGAAATTAGGTAAATAATCTTCAAAATTATCTAAAATTCTTTGTGCTAAAACTGAGCCTGTTTCTTTTAAATGTTTTGAAATCAGTTCACGAAGTTCTGAAATATCATACTTTTCTTTAATTTCATCCATATATACAAATTCTTTGTTAAGCTTTAGATAAAGTTCATGTTTCATATCAAGAACATAAGCAATACCACCACTCATACCTGCTGCGAAGTTTTTGCCTGTTTCGCCTAAAATAACAGCTGTACCACCTGTCATATATTCAAGCCCATGATCGCCACAGCCTTCTACAACAGCCATAGCACCAGAGTTACGCACCATAAAACGTTCGCCAGCAATACCGTTAATATAGCTTTCTCCAGATGTAGCACCATAAAATGCTACATTACCTATAATTATATTTTCTTCAGCAGCAAACTGACTTTGACGAGGAGGGCAAACAACGATTTTACCACCTGATAAACCTTTTCCGATATAGTCATTCGCATCACCTTCAAGACGAAGTGTTAAACCTTTAGGTATAAAAGCACCAAAAGATTGACCCACACCACCTGAACATTCAACAATATATGTATCATCTTCAAGAGTGCTTCCAAATTTTGCTGTAATTTCTGAACCTAAAATAGTTCCAACTGTTCTATCTGTGCTTGAAATATTAATTTTTTCTTCGTGGCGAGATCCATTTTTAATAGCAGTTTTAAATTTCTTAACAAGTACACTCTCATCAATTGTTTTATTTAATTCAAAATCAAAGATTTTGCTAGAATTAAATATTTTTTCATCATGATGTGCGTATTTATCACAAATGATTTTGCTCATATCAACAAGTTCTGCACGTTTCGTAATTTGTTTTTCACGAACAGAAATAAGGTCTGTTCTGCCTGTTAATTCATCTAAAGTACGAATACCGAGTTTTGCCATAATTTCACGAAGTTCTTCAGCGATAAATCTCATGAAATTAATAACATATTCAGGTTTACCACGAAATCTTGCTCTTAAACATTCATTTTGTGTTGCAATCCCAACAGGGCAAGTATCAAGATTACACACTCTCATCATCATACAACCCATTGTTACAAGTGGTGCTGTTGCAAAACCAAATTCTTCAGCACCTAATATTGCAGCTATTGCAACATCACGTCCTGACATAAGTTTTCCGTCTGTTTCGATAACCACACTAGAGCGAAGCCCATTTTGAATAAGTGTTTGATGTGCTTCTGCAAGCCCTAGTTCCCATGGAAGCCCAGCATCTAAAATAGAACTTAGAGGGGCAGCACCAGTACCACCATCATAACCTGAAATTAAGATAACAGCTGCACCTGCTTTTGCAACACCTGCTGCAATTGTTCCAACACCTGCCTCTGATACAAGTTTTACAGAAATTCTAGCTTGTCTATTTGCATTTTTAAGGTCATAGATAAGTTGTGCTAAATCTTCGATAGAATAAATATCATGATGTGGAGGAGGCGAAATTAATGTAACACCAGTTGTAGAGTGACGAGTTTTTGCAATCCAAGGATATACTTTCCCCCCTGGAAGATGTCCCCCTTCACCAGGCTTTGCACCTTGTGCCATTTTTATTTGAATTTCGCTAGCTGATAATAAATATTCAGCTGTTACACCAAAACGTCCAGAGGCAACTTGTTTAATAGCCGAGTTTTTCTCTGTCCATAATCTGTCAGGCTCTTCACCGCCTTCACCAGAGTTTGATTTACCACCTAATCTATTCATTGCTATAGCCATACACTCATGAGCTTCTTTAGAGATTGAGCCATAAGACATCGCCCCTGTTTTAAATCGTTTAACAATTTTTTCAACAGGTTCAACTTCATCTATAGAAATTGCTGTGCATTCATTAAATTTAAATTCAAGTAATCCTCTTAATGTATGTGGATTATGTTCACTATCAACCATTTTTGTGTATTCTTTAAATTTTGCATAATCACCGTTTTGAGTTGCTCTTTGAAGTGCTATGATGATTTGAGGGTTATATAAATGGTCTTCTTTATCTTCGCCTGTGCGAAGCTTTGAAAAACCTGTGCTATCAAGTGATGTATCTACACCTAAACCTAACGGGTCAAAGGCTTTTGAATGTCTAAATTCTACACCTTCTGCAATTTCTTCAAGTCCGATACCCTCAACTCGTGTTACTGTGTTTGTAAAATATCTATCTACAACATTTTTATTAATACCTACAGCTTCAAAAATTTGTGCTGATTGATATGATTGCAATACAGAAATGCCCATTTTTGCTGAAATTTTAACAATCCCATGCAGTACACCATGATTATAATCATGAATCGCTGTATGTGGATCTTTATCTAGGATTTTCATTTCAATTAGTTCTTCAATACATTCATGTGCAAGATATGGGTTAATTGCCCTAGCACCAAATCCAAGTAATGTAGCAAATTGATGTACATCACGTGGTTCACCACTTTCAAGGATAATTGAAACTGCTGTACGTTTTTTTGTTTTAATCAAGTGCTGTTCCATTGCAGAAACTGCAAGTAATGACGGAATTGCTATATGATTTTCATCAATTCCTCTATCAGATAAAATAATTATATTTACACCTTTTTTATACGCTTTATCACATTTTACAAAAAGTTGGTCAAGCGCATGTTCTAAAGATGTGTTTTTATAATAAAGCAGTGACACAGTTTCAGCTTTTAAACCTTTTTGGTCAAGTGCTTTGATTTTAATTAAATCTGTACCTGTTAAAATTGGATTTTGCACTTCAAGCACAGAACAGTTTGACGCATTATCACAAAGCAAATTTCCGTCAGAACCAATATAAACCGTAGTATCTGTTACAATTTCTTCACGCAGTGAATCAATCGGTGGGTTTGTAACTTGAGCAAATAATTGTTTAAAATATCTAAATAAAGGCTGGTGTTTGTCAGATAACACTGCAAGTGGGATATCTGTACCCATTGAAGCTGTAGCTTCTACTCCATTTTTTGCCATAGGTAGGATATTTGTTTTAACATCTTCATATGTGTAACCATGTACTTTATATAATTTATCACGCACTGCCTGTGTATGTGTTTCAACCTTTTTGTTTGGAACATGTAAATCTTTAAGGCGAACTAAGTTTCTATCAAGCCATTCTCCGTAAGGATTTTTAGATGCATAATAACTTTTGCATTCATCATCTGATATGATTTTTTTATTAACTGTGTCAACAAGTAACATTTTACCTGGCTGAAGACGTGATTTTTTAACGATTTTAGCAGGGTCAATATCAAGCACACCTACTTCAGAAGATAAAATAAGCGTGTTGTCTTTTGTTACATAATAACGAGATGGGCGTAAACCATTTCTATCAAGTACCGCACCCATAATATCTCCATCAGAGAATAAAATCGCAGCAGGACCGTCCCAAGGTTCCATCATCGTTGCATAATAATGATAAAAATCTTTTTTACTTCTGTTCATGTATGGGTCATTTTTCCAAGGTTCTGGAATTGTCATCATAACAGCTAACGGAAGTTCTACACCATTCATATATAAAAATTCAAGTGTATTATCAAGCATAGCAGAGTCAGAACCTTCTCCATTAATAACAGGTAATACTTTGCTAATGTCATCGCCTAATACTTCGGAATACATGGTTTCTTCACGTGCATGCATACGGTCTGCATTACCACGGATTGTATTTATTTCACCATTATGAAGTATAACTCTGTTAGGATGTGCACGTTCCCAACTTGGATTTGTATTTGTTGAAAAACGTGAATGTACCATAGCAATAGCACTTATATAATTTTTATCTTGTAAATCAAGATAAAACTCACGAAGTTGATTTACCAAAAACATACCTTTATACACAATTGTACGTGATGATAAGCTTGCGATATATGTATCAGCTGAACTGTGTTCAAACTCACGTCTTATGATATAAAGTTTTCTATCAAAATCTATACCTCTTGCTGTGTCTAATGGTCGTTTAATAAAACATTGTTCAAAACATGGCATTTGTTCTATAGCTTTTTGCCCTAGTGTATTAGGATTTGTTGGCACAGTTCTCCATCCTAAAAATTCTACACCTTCTTTTTGTGCTATAATTTCAAACATTTTCTTTGCTTGATTTCGTTTTAAATTATCAGCAGGCAAAAAAAGCATACCAACACCATAATCACGCTCTTCTCCTATATCAAAGCTTAAATCAAGTTTTGAAAAGAAATTATGTGAAATTTGTAATAGTACGCCTACGCCATCACCAACTTCACCTAAAGCATCTTTACCCGCTCTATGTTGAAGTTTTTCAACAACTTCTAATGCATCAGACACAACGTTATATGTTTTTTTACCGTCGATAGACACAACTGCACCTATTCCACATGCATCATGTTCATATCTTGCATCATATAATGTGCTATTTTTCATTATTTGTGACCTCCTCATACGCAAAAAGGAGCCATGATTGCATACAAACAAAACACACCTAAATATGAATGTTTGTACAATCATGACCCCATTGTCATCTACTTTTTAAATTATTTAATAGTATACCATGTGCTTTTTTATATTTCAATACTTAATCGTTATTTTTTTATTTTTCGTGTATACTATGCAAAAAATCTTAAATTTTAATAAATATTTAAAACTTATTACTATTTTTTATCCTTTTGCAAGCCCAATTAAAGCTCCAATACTTGCAGAAACAAAATCACGATAAACCGATAAAGTTACTGCTGTTGAAGTATCTGGAATAATAAATTCACTAAAATTTCTAACGATTAACATAATAAATAAACAAAAAATGCAAACTGCTGCTAAAATCGCAATTTGGTAATTTACCATAACTTTTTTAGGTGTTTGAATATTTGTTGTTTGTGTGGTTACCTCTTGAATTTTTGCTTGATTTATAGTTGGTTCACTATTTTCATTTGCCCATATAAAACTAGCATTTGGATTATCTGAATTATTTGTATTTTCAGCTGTAAAACCTATTGTTTTTGGTTTTTCCATCGTTGCCACTATATTATTTTTTTTATTTGCTGATGAATTTACTGATATAACACTCATAAGGTATCCAAAAATTGAACTGAGCGATGTTCTAAATACTATATCGATTTGCTCCATACCTTCTGATGATGCTCCAAAAAACAGTGATAATGCAGATTGTAATAAAAGTATCATGAAAATCACAATTATTGATGCAAAAGCAACATTTTTACTACTCATAGTTTTAATCCACACTATTAATTTATTCATAAGTTTACCCCCCTCTATTACTTACTTAAAGAAATTATTCATATTTAATAAATGCATTACTAAAACCTGCTTTTTTCAAATTTTCTACAAGTTTTGTTGCATTTGATTTAGATGAAAAAGCACCAACTTGAACTTTATAATATTTTTTTGTCACAGGTTTTGGTGACGGATTTGATGGTTGTGCAACTGAATTATTTGCATTCATTTCTGCTTTTACATCTGCACGAAAAACATCCATATTTTTGCCGTATTTGGGGAACCAATGCATTACATCAGCATGATTAGATGCTATACCTTTTGCATAGCCTTCGCTATGACAGATAATATTTTTCAATGGATTTAATTTATATAACTTACATAAATACGCAAAAAGTTCTACAGCTTCACGATATACTGCATTGAAATAAGTTTTGCTTTTTAAATTATCTTCACAAATTTCAACACCAATGTATCCGTTATTATTTGCATTCTTGCTATATCCTAATTTTCCAGATCCACTATGCCAACCAACCATATCCCATGGGAGTGTTTGATATGTTCTGATTGTTCCATTTTTATCTTTACCAATAAATCCATGAACACAAACAGAAATCCCGCCTGGTTTTGCTGTGTTCCAATGTGTTCCATATTTATTATATCCTACAATCCCATCATCTGGGCCTATATATCTTGATAATTTCGGATTATTTGCACCAGTTGAATGAATCATAAGTCCACGCACTTTGTGTTTTTTACCACTTTTATAACAATTATTTTTTGTTAAATAATATTGTTTTAATTTCATGTTTTATATCTCCTTCAAAATAAAGATAGATGGTCATAGAACTTAAATTGCTATGACCATCTAATAGGTTATATATTAATATATTCTATTTTATACGCAAACAATTTATAACTTTTATATTTATTTATTATAGCTCTTCATCACGTTTTATAACTGGCACTGCTTCCATTTGAGCAAGTTCTACAGTATCTGCTTATGTCATGTAAACACCAAAAATATCGTTGAAATTAAACTTAATTTCAACTCTCTGATTATCAATTATATATATTGATTTAATAAATGTTTTTATCATTTGTTTATCAAATTTTTTGTTTTTATTCTGCTCTTGAGTTATCTCAATAGACTTATTAAGTGAATTTAGTACAAGTTTTTCTAAATCACCTTCAAAAAATGTTTTCCCTTTTGGACATGCACTTTGTTTATCACTATATGTGTAAGCACAAGTGAAGTAGAACTTTCCTTTGGCGCCTTGTTTTCGCTTCATAAGTCTTTTACAATTATAACAGCGAACTTTAGATTTCAGCAAAAATTGCTGTGGTATTCTTTGTTTTAATATTTTTCGTTTAGTTATAACTAAATTTGCCTTGTCAAATTCATTTTTAGTAACTATAGCCTCATGTGTTCCTTCTACAATAATCGGTTGTACTTTTTTGTATATATTTTCTGATAGGCTTACTTTTTCCTTTCGATTACTTACAAGTGTGCCTGTATATCTTAGATTAGTTAATATTAAATATACTTGTGCTGATGTCCATACGGTTTTATTTGCAGTAAAGCTAAATTTTTTATCGTTAGGAAATTTTTGTTTATAATATTCTGCTGGCGTAAGCCTTTTTTCTTCATTTAATTTTTTAGCAATAAGCGATGTATTGTTTCCATTTAATGCTAAATCAAATATGTATCTAACAGTAGCTGCTGAATCTGTATCAATAGCAAGTTTATTTTGAATTTCAGGGTGCTTAATATATCCGAAAGGTGCATGTGAACCAACAAATTTACCTTCACGCATTTTAAGTTTTCGTGCAGATTTACTCTTGATAGATATATCTTTGCTATATGCTCCATAAATTATATTTTTCATTGCTAAATCTAAACTTCCAGCTGTGCCTTTGTAGTTTTCACTATCATAATTATCATTTATCGAAATAAATCTTACTTTCAGCAACGGAAATATACATTCAAAATAATTTCCAGCCTCGATGTAATCTCTAAAAAAACGTGAACAATCTTTTACTATAATTAAATTTATTTTACCTGCTTTTGCATCTTCAATCATTTTCAAAAAAGATGGACGTCTATCATTTGTGCCAGAGTATCCATCATCAATATATTCTATTTTTTGAGCATTTCGAAAAGATAAATAATTATCTAGATAATTATTTATATATCCCCTTTGACTGATAATGCTACTACTTTCTTCTTTTCCTTTACCTATTTTGTCATCAGCAGATGATAATCGCAAATAAATAGCAATTTTATATTCTTTCATACACATATAACTCCTAATATTGCTTTAATTGCTTATATAAAAATATCATTAAATTTCATCTTGATTTCAATAGTACCATCACTATAAATATAAATTGCATCAATAACAGCATCTACAAGTTCACTTGTAAGTTTATCAGCTTTGCTAATTGGTTTCATCAGCTTATCCCATTTATTTTCAGTTTCAAGCATTTCTTTAAATTCCTCACGTTGTGTAATAATTTTTTCTAATCTTTTCACAAGTATGTTATATTCTTCTTTATCTGCCTCTATTCCTTTTTTATTTAAGTTATTTATTTTAAGTGTAAGACTTTTAATTTGTGTATTATACTTATCACGTATACTCTTTTCATCAGTTTTGTATTTTAACTGTAAAACAAGCTTTTCATAATCTAAACCTACTTTAACTTGTGTTTTTATTACTTGTAATATTATTTTTTTCACTTCTTCACTAATAATATAATGTGAATTACATGTAGTATTTAATTTTCTTGTATAACTACTACACTTATAGACAGCATACCAATTTCCTTTTTTATTTTCTTTCTTAAAGTACATTTTTTTCTTGCAATCAGCACAAAAAATTTTATTTTCAAACAGATTTATTAATGAATTTCTCATTTTTTCACTATCAGCAAATTTATCTTTTCTAATATCTTTTTCAACTTTAATAATTTTTTGCACCAATTCAAATTGTTCTTTTGAAATTATTGCCTGATGTGTATTTTCATAAACTTTTAATGAATTCGGACAATTCACCGTGTGCCGTGCTATACCTTTATACAAAGCAGTTTTAGTTTTACCAACTATAGTATCTCCAAGATACACAGAATTTGATAGAATATTATTTACCGTACATCTATTCCAGTTTACATTGCCAACATTTTTATTCTTTCTTACACCTGTTTGTGACTTTCTAACATTCGGTAACGGTGCTTTTAGGGCATCTAATTTTTTGGCGATTTCAGTTATTTTGATTTGTTCAATCTTCCAACTAAATATTAATTTTACATATTTTGCACACTCTTCATCAATTATAATTTTTCTTCTACTCTCATCTAATTTATATCCATATGCCACTATACTTTTCTTAAAATTGCTGTCGCTCATCCTTGTTTGATGTGCAGATATAACTTTTTTTGATATGTCTTTTGAATAAAGTGTATTTATCATATTTTGCAAAGGTATCATTAGGTTATTATTTTCAACATCATTTTCAATGCTATCATAATTTTCTTTTACTGAAATAAATCTAACTCCTAAACTTGGAAATATTTTTTCAATATAAATTCCAGCTTCTATATAATCTCTGCCAAACCTGCTTAAATCACGAACTATAAGACATGAAACTTTACCTGCTTTTATATCTTCCATCAGTCGATTAAAATTAGGTCTATCAAAAATTGTACCAGTTGTTCCGTTATCTTCATATATGCCATATAAACTTAAATCTGATTGTTTAGATAAAAATTCTTTGCAGATAGCAATTTGATTTGCAATCACATCTTTTTCTTCTGTTTTACCACTATTTAATACAGATAATCTTACATAAATAGCAGTTGTGGTTTTTTGCCTATACGCCGATTTTTCACATATGCCATCTTGTATTTTTCGGCTTATTCTAGGCATAGATATGCCTCATTTATATTGCATTTGAAGTTATCTTTAAATGCAAAAAGAATTTCCACTCCATGCTTTTCATGGATTTTAATTTTATCAACTAATGATAATAAAATTCTACGATTTATTTCAATGAAATTTTTTTCTAAATCAGTATGAATCTCAATTTGATTTTTAATGGCATTAAATACACTTTGTTCGACCTTGTTTTTACTAATATTGTGCGTGCTACATTTTCGATTTTTGATATAAGTAGAGCATACGAAATAATAATAAACTTTATCTTTCACCTTTCGTTTTTTTCTAATCATTGTGTTGCCACAGTCTGAACAAAACACAAAGCCCGATAATATATTTATTTCATTTTCTTGATTTGTGTATCGCATATCTCGACTTAATAGCTTTTGAATTGCAAAAAAATCTCTGTGGCAAATTATAGGTTCATGAGCATTCTCTACTTTTATCCACTCATTTTTATTAACTTTTTGAGATATACGAACTTTGCAATTTGGAGTACTAGTTTTTCCTTGTGCAAGTATACCTATATAAACTTCATCAGTCAAAATCCGTTTTACTGATGTATATTCCCACTTAGCTATCGGATTTGTTTTGAAATAATTAGTTGATACTATTCCTTTAGAAAATTTATATTCAAAAGGTGATAAAATTCCCAGTTCATTTAACTTGTTCGCAATTTTTCCAATACTAAGTCCATCTTTATATAAGGAATAAATCATCTTAACTTTTTCACTTGCTTCTTTGTCAATTACAAGCTTATTATGATTATTTTCATCTTTTTTATATCCAAATACAGTAAAAGCACTTGTAAATTCACCTTTTTTACGTTTGATTTCGAGACTTGAACGAATTTTAACTGAAATATCCTTGCAATATGCATCATTTATTAAATTTTTAAATGGCAAAATAAAACTATCTGCCCCATAGTCGCTATTTAAACTATCATAGTTGTCATTAATAGCTATAAATCTAACTCCTAAGCTTGGAAATATTTTCTCTAAGTATCTTCCTGCATCAATATAATTTCTTGAAAATCTTGATAAATCACGAACTACCACACAATCAATATTTCCTTTTTGGATTTCTGTAAACATCTTAATGAAACTAGGTCTATTGAAATTTATTCCACTATATCCATCATCAGTGAATGGCAAAAACTCAAGCTTTAAATCCTCTTTTTTTGACACAAATTCAGCACAAAAAGCTTTTTGACCTATTATACTATTGCTTTCATTTTTATCCCCATCATCTCGTGATAGTCTGCAATAAATCGCTGTTTTATAATTTTTCCTTTTGATAAAAACACCTCCATCCAATTGTAGATATCTTAATTAAAATATATAAAATGAATAATTTAAAAGTAACTAAATACCATTCAGATAATGTAAAAGACAATCTTCTAATGTTATTTCATTATCTGAAAAATTTATCTTAACTGTTGTTTTTCCGTCTTTATAGCAATACGGATTTTTAATCTGTTTTATGTAACTTGCAATTCGTTCTTTTTTGCTTGCATTAGGGTCGATTTTAACTGAATTAATATTAACGTTTTTAGAGTTTTCTAACACTTTACATCCCTCCTTATAATTATTAACTATGTTTAATTAGCAAATAATATGATTGACATTCTGGTTGAAATTAGAAAAAACCTCTTGTGAAGTTAATCACAAGAGGTTGTGTTTTAATTAAGTTTTGTTTAATAATAGTATCGTTAATTTTTTCTATTTTTGCAATTTCGCCATTCTACACCAATTCATAAATCCATAAACATCATTAAATAAAAATATTATAAAACATACAACAACAGAAAGATATGAAATTTCTTCGAAGGTAGCCATAGTCCAAAGATATATGAGAATTATATCATTTATAGCATAGGCAATTGCAAAATAAGTAGTTCTTCGAAATGTTAAGTAAACTGCAATGAAACTAGTTGTGACAGATAATGTGCTTGCGATAATATTTGCAGTGTTAAAGTAATCTAATATAAAATAAAAAATTACAGTTACAAACAACGCTAAAATACACATAAATACAAGTTCCTTCTTTTGCAAATAATTGATTTTAACTTGTGATTTATTTCCATTATACGGATTTTTCAGCCATGAAACCAATGCAAAAACTGCCATTGGCATAGTCATTCCCAAATATGTTATCATTTCACCGAAATATGAAAAACTATAAGATATAATCCCATAAAGCAAGCTGAAAAAAATCATTAATAATTGTCCTATATGATTTCCTTTTGCACTAAAAATCAATGAAGTGACACCAATCAAGGATGCTATTAATGATAAAAAGTTGTAATTTTTAAAAATTAAAAATACGAAAATAATTACAAGTATTGAAGTAATCCACAATATTAATTCAGTTTTAGTAAAATAATTTATTAATTTTTTCATTTTATTTACCTCACAAAATAAGCACCCATCTACACTTCTTCAAAGACCTAATGAAGTGCAGATGAATGCTTTATACATTCTTACCCGGTGGCAAAAGACTATTTTTTTGAAATTATAACATAAATATTTAAAATTTACAACTTTAAATCACAAGAATTTCTAATCATTAACATAGCAGACACTTTTTCGCTGTCTACATCTTCTTTATTAATAAGTTTTACTAAATTTTTAATAGATTTTTTGCTTAATTCAATAGTATTTGTGTCTATACTCGTAATTGTAGGTGTAAAATAATCGCATTTTTCTATATTATCAAATCCTATTATACTTATATCTTTTGGTACTGAAAAGCCTTCATCAATAAGAGCTTTTATTGCACCAATTGCCATTTCATCATTAGCACAGACAAATGCTTCAGGCAATTTTTTTTTCATAGCAATATGATTTCTAAGTGCAGAATAAGCTCCAATTTCAGAATAATGCCCTAAAATTTCAAATTCTTTATTTTCCGTAATATTATGTTCATTTAAAGTGTGTATATAACCTTCAAATCGTTTTTTTTCATCATAATTATCATCACTGCCGTGTATATATCCAATTTTATTATGTCCTAATTTTATTAGATATTTGATAGCTTGTTTAACAGCTGAAAAATTATCAATAACAACACTTTTTATAGATTTTTCATCAATTTCTCTATCTAAAAATATAATTGGAATTTCATTGCTTTTTAAAAAAGATATATGCTCATCTGTTATAGTTTTATTTAAAACAATAGCACCATCAATTCCATTCCCTAAAATAGCTTTAAAAGATTGTTCAGAATTTTTCTCATCGTTCAAAAATATCGTAAGTCTATATCCTAATTTCAGTGCTTCCATATGCATAGCATGAAGTAATGTACTGTAAAAACTCCCCTCAATACAGGTTAAAAACACACCAATAACATTAGTTTTTGATACTTTTAGGAATTTTCCATTTAAATTTGGAATATAATTTAATTTTTCTATAGCAGCAAGTACATTTAATCTAGTTTCATCGCTAACTACATCAACATTATTAATTACATTTGAAACAGTTGAAATTGCAACTTTTGCTTCTTTTGCTACATCTTTTATTGTGATCATATAATCCACCTTGTTAAAAACGTTTTTAGTTATTTTTAATTTTATCACATATATTATCAATTTACAACTAAAATTTGACTAAAAAATTTATATCCCAATCAGATAATCTAACTAAAAATTCAAAAATAAGATTTTGTTTCCTAATATCTGTTGACTTTTTCTGTTGCCTATGATAATATTTCACTATAATAACTATTAAACCATTATAAAACAAATTAAAAACGTTTTTAGGAGGACAAAATGTATACTTTAGATTATGTGAAATATGCACAAACTTCAAGAAAATTATGCGCAGATTCTTGTGTTTTGCTTAAAAATGACAATGTTTTGCCATTATCTCATGATGAAATCATATCAGTTTTCGGAAGAGCATCTATTGACACTTATTATTGCGGAACAGGTTCTGGCGGAATGGTTAATTTACCATATCTAGTAAACATCACAGATGGATTAAAAAACAAATTCTCTATTAATGAGCAATTATTAGAAGAATATATCCAATTTATAAAGGAAAATCCATTTGATAAGGGTCAAGGTTGGGCACAAGAACCGTTTTTTCAAAAAGATTTAGAGCTTTCAGATGAATTAGTCGAAACTGCATCTAAAAAATCAGATGTGGCAATATATACAATTGGGCGTTCAGCTGGTGAAGATAATGACTGTTTAGCAGAAAAAGGTAGCTACTATTTAACTGATATAGAATTGCAAAATCTTCGTAAAATATGCAAATTTTTCAAAAAAACAGTTGTTTTACTTAATGTTGGTGGCATTTTAGACTTGTCATTCATTGAAGAAATTAATCCATCTGCTGTTCTATTTGCATGGCACGGAGGTGCTGAAAGCGGAAATGGTTATGCTGATGTAATTTCTGGTTCAGTTAATCCGTCTGGTTCACTTCCTGATACAATTTCAAAAACACTTGATGATAACATAACTACAAAAAATTTCGGCAGCTTAACTGAAAATTTATACGAAGAAGATATTTATGTTGGTTATAGATATTTTGAAACTTTTGCTAAAGATAAAGTGTTATATCCTTTTGGATTCGGACTTTCATACACTAATTTTGAAGTTACAAATTCTGAAATAACTTCGGAAAATAATAACTTTTTATGTAGCATTACGGTTAAAAATACAGGTTTAGCCGCTGGAAGCAAATCAATTCAAATTTATATGTCTGCTCCACAAGGGAAATTAGGCAAAGCAAGCAAAGTGCTTGTTGGGTTTGGTAAAACTACTATTTTACAGCCAAATGAATATCAAATCATTGAAATTTCTATAAATTCATATGACTATTCTTCATATGATGAGAAAAATTCTGAATTTATACTCGAAAATGGTAAATATAGTATATATGCTGGATTTGATGTAAGAAGTTCATTTGAAATCTATAATTTTACTTTAAATAAAAACGTTTCAATCCTAAAGTGTAGACAGGCTTTAGCTCCAATTCAACAATTTAATATTTTAAAACCAACTGATGATAACCAGATTTCTTATGTTCCTGTAAATACTAGAAATTATGATATTAAAGATAGAATTTCACAAGAACGTGGTGAAATATTAACAAAAACAGATACTTTAATTGTTTTTGATGATGTAATTACAGGAAAAATCAGTATAAAAGACTATCTTAACCAACTTTCAAATCTTGACTTAATTCATATTTCTCGTGGTGAAGGCATGTGTTCTCCTAAAGTTACTTCTGGCACAGCTGGTTGTATTGGTGGTGTGACTGAAAATCTTCAAAGGTATAAATTACCAATTATTTGCTGTGCTGATGGCCCTTCTGGAATTAGGATGGATTCAGGTACTATGGCTTTTAGCATACCTAACGGAACAGCAATTGCATCAACTTTTGATACTAATTTAGTTGCAGAATTGTTTGATTTCCTTGCTATTGAGCTTGTTAAAAACAATATAGATACAATTTTAGGTCCTGGAATAAATATTCACAGAAATCCACTTTGTGGAAGAAATTTCGAGTATTTTTCAGAAGATCCTTTTTTAACTGGAAAAATGGCTGTTTCTCAACTAAAATCTCTTCATAAATACAATGTTACAGGTACGATTAAACATTTTGTAGCAAATAATCAAGAAACAAAGCGTCGAGAAGCTGATTCCGTAATAAGTGAGCGTGCTTTGCGTGAAATTTATCTTAAAGCATTTGAAATGTGTGTTAAAGATGGCGATGCTATCAGCATTATGACAGCTTACAATCCTGTTAATGGTGTGCAAGCTGCTAGTAATTTTGATTTAAACACTTCAATTTTACGTCAAGAATGGGGATTTGATGGCGTTGTTATGACTGATTGGTGGGCTACAATGAATTTTGAGGGTGAAGAATCATCAGAGGAAAATGTTGCTGCAATGATTTTAGCTCAAAATGATGTTTACATGGTTAACGGTGATGCTCTTACTAATAGCAGAAAAGATAATGCTGAAGAAATGTTGAAAGAAAACGTTTTTACACGTTATGAACTTCTTCGTAATGCCGAAAATGTTCTAAAAGTAATGTTAAAATTAATTTGCAGTAAGGGTGCACCTGAAGTTACTGTTCTTAATCAGCCTGAAAATGTATTTTCACATTCTATTGAGTGTGGTGAATTTATTATTGCTGATGAAACTATCATCAACACTTCAAATTTTGATACAACTAAAGGTACACACAATAAGTTTACACTTACTTTCCCTGGAAAAGGTGATTACAGATTTATTTTCGAACTGGAAAGTGAAGCTCCTGAAGTTGCTCAACTTCCAATGACGCTTAGTGCAAATGGTGCTGAACTTGGTACAATTACTCTAAAAGGCACAATGAAAACTGTAGAAATCATTAATTATAATGTATTTGCTAATATAAATTCATATTTTGATTTATTTTTCAGTGACACTGGTATTCAAATTAAATCTTTAAAAGTTACTAAA